>JAGNSU010000006.1:2167-91005 GCA_017987895.1 Flavobacteriales bacterium
GCGCATACAGCGAACCGGGCATCCAGATCCCGCTTCGCATAGCTCCGCCAGAAGGTGTCGTGCGCGGCGAGTACGTCAGCCTCTGTATCCGGGGAAGTGGTTCCGTTCGACATGGAAGCAAGCGAAAGCGGAGCAAGCTACACGCATCCGCATCTGGACGTTCGCATCTCTTGGAACGCGGGATACCCGGAAGGTGTGTGACACGGAAGCGGGTTCTTGACCTCCGGCAAGGGGGGGGGCGGTCCATGTATGCCACACGAAGTTCATCTCCATCCCCCTTGCCATTTGCCTGAGCCTTGCCCCGCGGCGTGAAGCTGAGGCCCATGCTCCATCAGCGCACAGGTATTCGCACGGTCATTCACCGCTCCTGCTTTTACTGATGATCCCGTGCTGACGGTAACGCCCTTGGGCCGGGCCCGTGCTAGCGGCCCAGCCCAAGAGAGCCAGTGGAATGGTAGGGGTCTATTGTTTCACCAGACGCTTCATGCCGAACGCACCGGTACCAGATACGCGCCGGCGGCGAGGCCGCGGAGATCCAAAGGCTGGGTGAAGGAGCACAAGGGCAAGCCGCGGATCAGCGTAAAGTCGTTGGACGACATCCGCGTGGACCAGGTCGTGGCTTTGCGATCCGCGTGGATCACAACTTCGCCGCCTGTACGTGCATCCAATCGAAGTTACGCGCGCGGCCGAGGCTCAGCCAACCTTCCTCTTCCCAGCACCGCCACCAAGGCGCGTATTCCGCCCCGGCGAGCGAGGCTCGATCGGCGCCCCACCGCAGTTGATTGTTTGCCGGGTCATAGTCCACAGCGATGCCCCACGCATGGGTGGACCAGCGATCGCCGCCGCGCATCTTGCGTTTGTTCAGGCAGCCGCCCCATTGGTCCAGGCGCAACCGTTGGATATCCGGCAGGCCATAGATGTCCAACACGTGGGTGAGCACGCGTAGCAAACTGTCATGCACCAACGCATGGCAGGAATACCTATGTACCACCTTGTCCGGGTCCCATGCGATGCGGTGTGGGTAAGGCAACGCGATGCGCTTTTGGTTCGTGTCGACCGGGCCAAAGTGCGCGATGAGCTCCGCATCGCTGCGTTGCGAAGGCCAGTTGTTGGGGTTCACGTCGAGGCGATCCTCGGGCCGCCAAGGCTCCGTGGGCACACCGTATAGCCGCAGCGCCACGAGGCTGTCATAACCGAACTGCGTCTGCGGACCCCAACGGCCGTCGATAGCGCCGGCGTCGATGCCCGCCTCGGTCGCTAGGAGTTGGATGAGACCGACCACCTTGCGCTCCACGGGCCATGCGGTAGGAAGACCCGGATACCGCTTCACCACTGCGGTGAAGGAGGGGTTCAAAAGACCGTCGATAGGTCCGGTGTACATTCGCTTGCGTTTCAGCGCGTGTTGCGCGAAGCGGCGGCTGTCGGCGTTCAAGGACATGGTGTCGTGGTTTGGATGGATCGGATCGCTCCACAGAGCGAACAGGGGTCGCATGGAGGAGGGGATGAACGGTGTTCACGACATCATATACCCACAACGCGCTCGGTGAAACGGTTGGCGAACGTGCGCTCTTTGTCGAAGCGATCGCGCACCATCTTCCAATCGTTCAGGCGCGGATAGCGGATCTCGATATCCTGAGCGGTGAACCGTTCATTGCGTTTGCCCCAATGTGGAATGCCGAGATGGGCCGGGTCCCGGAAGAATTCCTGCAAGCGACCCACGATGTTGGAGTGGCCGTAAGCGTGTTTCAGAACGGGAAGATCCACGTAGCACACGTCATGACCATGCTCCGGGGTAAGGAATAGGGGCGAGCCTTTCACGAAGCGCAAACCGATCGGAGCGCTCAGATGGGAGGCATATCTACCGTTGAGGTCGCGCAGGTGCGCGATCAATGCGTCCAGCGTGGCAAGGTAGTCGCCCGGGCGCAGAGGAATGGCGCATTCCGTGTCGTAGGCGCGTAGTTTGAAGTGGGCCGCTCCCTGGTACATCACCTTGTGCGCACGATGCGTATAGCCATCGTCCTGCTGGCTGCGAATGGCGCTACGGAAAGTGCGGCCGATGCGCTTGGGGCGCATATTGATCATCAACACCATGATCCAGTAGGTGATCCGGAAGTGCCCGGCGACGAGCAGCGAAGGATTGCGCATCGCTCCCCATAACGCGCTGAGGAAATAGCCGAGATCGGCCCCTCGCCTGCGTAACGCGGAGGGCACTTGGTCGTCCGGCACGCGGTCATGTGTAATGATCAACGCGGTGTCCTCGCCGGGCAGGTAGGGGTTGATCTGCACCAGCACGCTGCCGTGCGCTTCGAGCAAGCCGTTCCTTAGCTGCTGCTTCACGTCGGTCCAGTTGCTTACGCGACGCACCTCCTTCAAACAGAAGAACGGCTCCACCTCCAACACCAGCGAATACACAAGGCCCATGGCGCCGAAGCTCACCACCACGCTATGGAAGAGATCATCGTCCTTGATCAATGTTGGTCCGGAGGCTGGGGAAGGGGAATGGGGCGTGGGTCCGTTCGCCGGTTCGATGCGGTAGGCGCGCCCACGATCGGGGTGCTCCATATCGCGTGTGACCAATACGACGGATCGCACCATGGCGCTCATCGCTCCGAACTTCAGCGAGGATCCGTGCGTGCCGGTCTGTATGGCGCCCGCAATGGACTGCTTGTCATAGCCGCCCATGGCGCGGATGCTCTTGCCCAACGCGTCCAATTTTTTGTTCAACCTGCGCACGGTCACGCCGGCCTCCACCTCTACCAGGTGCTCATCGCCCAGATATTTTGGCGTGATCGTGGTCAATGCCGACGTATCCACCAAGAGGTCCTCGGCATAGGGCGCATCGCTGAAGGAGTGGCCAGGGCCCGTGGCCCGGATCCGTAGTTTGTCGCGTATCGCGCGGGTCACGCAGGCTTTCATTTCCTCGACGGTGCTTGGCTTTTCCAACGCCAGGGGATGCAGCTTCACGGTGTTGGTGCTGTTGCGCCATACCGGGCGGCCAAAGGAGTATTTAATGGTGGTGCGGAAGATCGCGGCCATGATAAGGCAGGTGTTGATGCATGGAAAAGGTAGGACTGTGGTCCCACGCTCGCTCGACCTGTTGAACGGCGTTCCGGCGGGTGTGGGCTCCATGCGCGGAGGAACCACGGCGAGCGGCCGGGGCAGGACCAGGGGTCCGGGGAGCGGCGCACCATGGATCTTCCGCCATGGGTGCGGGTTCTCTAACATCCCGCCCAAGCGCCCGAGGATGGTTTTCGGCCCATGCGGTGAGAGGGCCTATACGGAAGTTCTTGATACGCGGCCCCGTGCAAACTCACGGGTACGAGTTTTCAACAACGAGCCCCTTCGGGCGCTGTTCCGAGCGATCGCACACCTTTGCGCCCGCCGTTAGCCCACCATGCCCCAAACGCCCAAGCACAACCACCCGCTCACGGTAGCGGGCCTGCTGGTGACCCTTGGCATCATCTACGGCGACATCGGCACCAGTCCGTTGTATGTGTTCAAGGCGATCATCGGCGCGCGCGCGATCACCGAGGATCTGGTGTTCGGCGGGATCAGCTGCGTGGTCTGGACGCTCACGTTGCAGACGACCTTCAAGTACATCTTCCTCACTCTGCGCGCGGACAACCGTGGGGAGGGCGGTATTTTCTCGCTCTATGCATTGGTGCGACGCTATGCGAAGTGGATCTACCTGCCTACGATCCTCGGAGCGGCAACGCTCATGGCGGACGGTATCATCACACCACCGATCTCCGTGTCATCGGCGATCGAGGGACTGGGGGGGGTGAGAGCGTTCGAGGGCGTGATCGCTCCGGGCAACAACCTTACCGTAGGTATAGTGATCGGCATCATCTCGCTGTTGTTCTTTTTCCAGCGCTTCGGCACCAAGGTGGTGGGCTTCGCGTTCGGGCCGATCATGCTGATCTGGTTCTGCATGTTGTTCGTTCTTGGGCTGGTCCACGTGATCGCCTTCCCGCATGTGCTGCAATGCCTCAACCCTTACTACGCGTATGCGTTGTTGGTGGAATACCCGGGCGGGTTCTGGATCCTGGGGGCGGTCTTCCTATGCACTACGGGGGCCGAAGCCCTGTACAGTGATCTGGGCCATTGCGGGCGGCGCAATATTCAGACGAGTTGGATCTTCGTAAAGACCGCCCTCGTGATCAACTACATGGGGCAAGGCGCTTGGATACTCACACACGGCGGAACACACCTCAATGGCGCGAACCCGTTCTATGAACTCATGCCGCCGTGGTTCCTGGTCATCGGGGTGGTGATCGCCACCCTGGCGGCGATCATTGCGAGCCAGGCACTGATAAGTGGATCGTTCACCCTGATCAGCGAGGCCATACAGCTGAATTTCTGGCCGCGTGTTCGAGTCAAGTACCCGACGGAAATGCGTGGGCAGATCTATATCCCCAGTGTGAACTGGATACTCTGGCTGGGCTGTCTGGCGGTGATGTTCATCTTCCGCGAGAGCGGGCACATGGAGGCCGCGTACGGTTTCTTCATCGTGATCGCGATGCTCATGACCACCACGCTGATGTTCGGCTATCTGCACCTGGTGCGTCGATGGACCTTATGGCTGGTGCTGCCCATCATGGGCGTGTTCCTATCGGTGGAGGGGGCGTATTTCATCGCCAATGCGGTGAAGATCCTTCAGCGACCCTGGTTCGTACTTAGCGTACTGTCGCTGGTGGGGGTCATGTTCGTGTGGTTCCGCGGGCGCAAGATCACCAACCGGTTCCTTGACTTTGTGCGGTTGTCCGACTACACGCAGGCCCTGCGCGACCTGAGCGACGACAAGGAGATCCCCAAGTACGCCACACATCTCGTCTATCTCACCAAGGCGGATAATCCGAGGAACGTGGAGAAGCAGGTGATGGACAGCATCCTGGCGCGCAAGGTGAAGCGCGCCGACATCTACTGGTTCGTGCACGTGAACTATACCGACGAGCCTTACACCATGGAGTACCGCGTGAAGGAGCTCATCGACGACAAGGTGATCCGCGTGGATTTCGATCTTGGGTTCCGGGTGCAAGCACGGATCAACATGCTCTTCCGGCGTGTGATGGAGGAGATGGAGAGCGAGCACGAACTGGAGTTCCGCAACAAGTACGAAAGCATCAAGAAGGGGGACTTCCATACCGACATCTGCTACGTGCTCACCGAGCGCATCCTGTCGGTGGAGAACGAGTTCGACTTCCGCAAGGACGCGATCCTCGATGCGTACTATGCACTGAAGCACCTGGCCCTTGGCGACCGCGAAGCGTTCGGTCTCGATCCCAACGTGACGTTGATCGAGCAGGTGCCGTTGGTGATCAGCGCCGCGCCGCCCGTGCCGTTGGAACGGGTGGGGAAGCCGAAAGGGACCACCTAGGCCCGTGCGCGCTTCAGTATTGGCCCAGCAGCAACTTGCGGCATTTGGTGAAGCCTTGTACTGAGGGGGGCGATGGCGCTGCGATCACCGCGCGGTCCTGATCATCGATCCTGGCAGATGTTCGCACTGGGCCTGATACGCCCCCCAGCATTACACCTTCACCAAGCCCCAATGCACGGCGAAGACCACCAGGCCGGTCTTGCTATGCACCCCGAACTTGTGGAAGAGGGATCCCCGATAGCCATTGAGCGTGCTTCGATGCACCTCCATCAACTCGCAGATCCCCTCGTAGGTATACTCGTTGGGGTCGGTCAGCAAGTGCAAGAACTCCATCTCACGGGGCGTGATCTTGGCGAGCACCTTCGCACGTTCACGCTCGAACACGGTGGCGGGGCCCCCGCTGTTGAGCAGGCCCTGCTGGACCATTTCAGTGTGGTAGTACCCGGTAAGATGGATCCGGTCCAGTGCGAGCTTGAGCTCGTCCGGTTCGATGTCTTTGAGCACAAAACCACGAGCGCCACTGCGGATCGCCCGGACAATGGCCTTCTCGCTCCCTTCGAAGGTGAGGGCCAGACACCGCACCTCCGGGAGGTGTGTGCGTGCCCAAGCGATGGTCTCGAAGCCGTCCATCACCGGCATGTTCAGGTCCACGATGGCGACCGCGAACGAAGGGCCACCGCTCACCGCCCGCGTGAACTCCTCGCCGTTGCCGGCCTCCAGCACCACCCGGTAACCGCCGATGCCGTGGATCAGTTCAGCAAGACCCTTGCGCACCAGCGTGTGGTCGTCCACCAACGCTACGGGTACGTCATCGGCCATGTGCTTGGGGCGTGATCGTGATGGCGGTCCCCTCTCCGGGGATCGAGGCAATGGTGCAATGATAGCCGATCAACCCCGCGCGCCGTTGCATATTGGCGAGGCCCTGGCCTTGCGTCTTGGGTCCGGGCATGAACCCGGCACCATTGTCCTTTATGCACAAACGCCCCTGTTGGCTCATGGACACATCGATGCATGTGGCGCGTGCATGCTTCAGCGAGTTGTTCACCGCCTCCTGGAAAATGCGGAAGAGCACCACCTTGTGGTCGGGTGAGAGCGGATGTTCGGAGCCGCTCACATCAAGTTGGATCGCCATGTGGGCGACGCGCTGGATGCGCTCACATTCCTGGCGCATGGCCTCTGCCAGGGTTTGTTCGTTCCAGCGGTCCGTGTTCAGTGTGCGGCTGAGGCGGCGTACCTCGGCAATGGTGGTGTCGAGGGTCTCCTTGGCGTGCGCCGCCTTATCGCTTCCGGGGGATGAACGCAACACTTCGTTCAATCCCATACGCACCACGGTCAGCAATTGGCCGATGTTGTCGTGGAGATCACGCCCCACCTCGGCAAGGGTCGCGTTCATCACTTCGCGCTCGGCGGAGCGCACCTCCTCGGCGTGCCGCACACGTACTTCGGCCATTTCCGCGCGGTGACGGGTGCGCCGGTTATGCACCACGATCAATAGGATCACCGCGGCCCCGATGAAAAAGAGCAACACCAGGGTGGAGAGGATCGCCGCGGTGGCGATATCAGGTGAGGTCTCCATGGGGCGGGTCCAAAGCCAGTCGTCGGGCCTTTAGGCAGGCGACACCGAGCAGCAGATAGTGCAGAACGCAAACCCCCTGTAGCAGATAGTAAAGGTCACTGGCAAGGGCCTTGTTGGTGGCGGAAAAGTGGTTGGCGGTACCCAGAAGCGGAGTGCATGCTCCGAAGTAGAGCGTGATGCTCAGGAAAAGCCAGAACCGAGGGGACCTGTGCAGCGGGGCCATCCAAGTGTTGCTGGTCCACCAAAGCAGATAGAGATAGAGCCCCGCCAGAACAAATGCCCCACCCATGATGCTGAGCACTACGAGCTTCGTATTGGCCCCCACCGACCACAGTTCAATGGCCCATCCCGCCAGGAAAACACCTCCCAGCGTGTACAACATGCCGCCGCGACCGGGGAAAGCCGCGTGGAACAGGGCGAGCAGGATCAAGAATTCCAATGCCCAGGACAGGTTGAAGACGACCAGATTATGGATACCGGTCAAGCTTAGGACGCCCCCAAGCACCTCGGCGATCGAGGCCACCACCAGCAGCGCACCGAGCAGATCGAAACACTTATCCCGGCCATCCGGAACGCGAAGCCAACTGATCAAAGCGAACAGCACGGCCGAGCAGATCAGTATGGTGCGGAGGAGGAGGATGTGGATGGAAGGTCACGGGAAAGGTATTGGTGCAAGGCCCTCGGCCGAACATAGAGGGTGCAGGCGGGCGGGCAGGGATCACCGAAGTCCGTAGCTTTCATTCGAAAGGACGAAGTGGAAGTATCGCCGTCCTCGGCGCGGTACCGAACATCGTCCACCAGGTCGCGTGCGCCGCCGAGATGTTCAAGGCGCAGGAACAGGCAGAGCCGATGTTGGAAGTCGCGTTGCGCCACAGGGTCCGCCGGACCGCTGATCGATCGGACCACCAGGTACAAGGTGGAGTCGCCGATGTCCAAGTCCCG
Organism: Flavobacteriales bacterium; assembly: GCA_017987895.1. Lineage (GTDB taxonomy): Bacteria > Bacteroidota > Bacteroidia > Flavobacteriales_F > PHOS-HE28 > PHOS-HE28. The sequence continues at coordinate 10,063 of JAGNSU010000006.1, forward strand.
CAAGGTTTCCCGGTACATCACCAACACGTCATCCTCCCAGGCGAAGGTGGAGGCATGCGGATCACGCCCCCAGTGTACACGCTCAAAATCGTCATCCTGGTGCCGCCGGAGCTCCATTTCCTGGAAGTAACCGGTCCGGGAGAACCAGGGTCGCTGATAGCGTTCGGTCCAGGTCTCCTTGACGGCCGGCTCAAGCCGGCCATGGCACAATTGGAGGAACGGTGATCCATCATCGTGATAGCGGAACGAATCAGGGGCCATCTCCACGAACACGACCGGGCTCAAGGCGAGCACTAGTTCCGAGGCTTCGGCGCCAAAGTGGAACACGATGCCATGGTGATCTCCTTCGGGGGCCCGGTCCATCAAGCGCTTCAGCTCCGCCCACACGATACTATGCTCGAGCCCCCTCACGAGGCCACCGCGGCCCGACCGGAAATGGTCGGAGAACGCGGAGGAAAGCACCAGCAGATGCGATCGGTCCACAACACCACGGTGGTCGAGGGGATCTACGATCGCCCGTCCCGGAAGCAGGCTGTTGATCGCAACGAACAGCCCATACGCGCCCAACAGGAACACACAGACCATGGCGGTGCGCCGAAGGAGCGCGCGAACGGAAGATCGCTTCGGTTCGGTCACCATGCTCATGCATCCGCGCGGATCACCGATCGGAACGGCCAAGGCCCGTCACTCGTGCGAGAACAGGGGGGTGTTCCATAACGGAGCGGTCAGTTCGGCGTGGTGTAATCCGCGCACACGGGTGGGCACAGATTGCCGAAATCAGCACCGTGGTTGGTGTAGGAATCAGGGGCCGAGTCATCCAGCAGGTCCACCCATGCGCCGCGGTCGTTCACCTGCACATGGAACCCGACGCAGTGGCGAAAGCCATCGGCGCCGTTGTAGCCGATGCTCCCGGTATGGAACCGCGCGAGGCTGGAGATCACGATGCGCGCGGCCCGTTCCCCGATCACACGCTGGTTGTCCACCCACAAGGCCCGTAGTTCATCGTTCCAGGGCATGGAGATGGCCTTGGGGTCTTCTGTGGGATCCAGTGCTGCGAATTTCCCGTTGCCGGTGCGGTCCACTAATACGTCCTCATAATAGGCGGCGTGCATGTCGCTCCATGGCGCAGAGAAGGAACCCACGGGAACGAAGGCGCCCTGGTCGAGAATGTGCGATGGTGTGGAGCCTGCCCCGGAGCCAAGGACCGGGTCCAGGTCGAACACGTCGGGATCCTCGGTGGTCTTCATTTCGACGATACGGAAACCGTAACGCAGGTCGTTGCCGATCAGGCCGAAGTAGATCACCACCGCATGTTCGCCCACCAGAGGCACCAGGGTATCGAGGGCGGAGAAGGGGAAGTTGTTGTGCGGCACTTGCAGGGCGTTCCCCGCTGAGCGGAACACATGACTGTCCGTGAAATTGTCTTTCAACGTGGCGTAGGCGGTGCGAAGGGTGATCCTTGGGTCGGGCATGTTAGGTGGGGTTCTGTTGGTGTCTGTTGGCCTGGGGGCGGTTGGTCTGCTGGCCGACCGGACAAGTCTAGGGGGTGTGTTCAGGATCTCCTTGGTATGTTCTCACGGGTACCCCCCCGGTATTTTTCACGGGGTCGTTCGTCTTTGCTTTGGTGGACGCGGATCGGCGAACAACAACACGATGTTGATGACGGGTGATGAAGGGATGAAAAGGGGAGGGGTCGGCAGGCCACCTTCGCATCCCGTCGCAAGCCCTTCCGCGATGGCCCCATGACCGATCGTTCCGTTATCCTCTTGCTCGAACGGCTGCGCTCCATCGCCGCCCGTAAATCCCGGTTCGCTTACGATGTGCGCGGCAACTCCTATGTGAACAGCGGCATGGTGGCCCCTTATGCGCCCGCATCAGCCAACAGCGACCCCACCGATCTGGAAGGCGTGCTACACCACGCGCTGGAGCACGATGCCGTAGTGAGCGGCTACCGCGACCCTGCCGATGGCAAGATGCGCTACACCAGTTGCCGGCTCTTCACCGATGTACACAATGCGGTGGTCTTCGCGCGTGCGCAACGCCAGTCCTCGGTATACAACTGGAACCGGTTGGAGGAGATCCTGGTGGAGCCGTTAGGAACGACGAAGGAGCCGGTGTAAGTGGCTCCTTCGATGCAAGGCCCCGCACATAGACAAAGCGAGGCTGGGCCTGTGGCCCATTCGCTGATCGATACCGCAGGCGCTTCAGTAGTTCAACCCCACCAAGAACCGGAACGTGTTCGCTGATCCCGTGTAGAACTCCTTCGCCTTGTTGTAGTATCCGTAGGAGTAGCCGTTGTAGTAATAGTAGTCATCGTCGTCGATCTCGGTCCAGTAATTCCCCACCACGAACTCGAAACCGACCATGAGCTGCTTGTAGCTCATACCCAGGTAGGGGCCGTGGCCCAGGCCCCAGTGGGCGAAGTCGCGGATGTTGTAGTTGTAGTTATTACTGTCGTCCGGATCGAAGGTGAAGTTGTAGCCCACGGTCGGCATCACACTGTATTTGAACATGATGGTGAAGGCGTCGCTCAGGTCCGCCGCGAAGAGGAGGCCGGGCTTTATGAACTGCAGTTCGCCAGTACCGCGGTCATCGCCGAAATTGCCGCTCAAGCTGAACCAACCCATGTTCATGCCCACATGCAGCCGCTGGGCGATGGCTTGCCCGAAATAGAACTCGGAACCCAATCCGAAGAGGAACCCCGTGTTCGGCACCCGTGTGTTCAGCGAGTAGTTCAACCCGACGTGGAAGTATCCGGGGTTGTGCTCTTTTACGGCCGGTTCCGCTGCGGTCTCCTGGGCGGAAGCCCCCGGGGCGAAGCAAGCGAGGATCGCGACCAGGAGGATCGGGAGCAATGCGCAATGTGTGGATGTTCTCATCATGCGGTCAGGTTGGAAAAACGGATCTGGCGAACGTGGAAAGAAGGTTGCTGGCGCGGATGTACGATCGCTGTTCCGCGCGCGAATGGATAAAGACATAACGAATATGCGCATTGTCCGGGAATATCCGCCCCCGGGTGGATATTCACCGAATACCGCCCACGTACTTTCGCCGCCGATGTCCTCTCCCATCTACCGCATGACCGCCCAGACCATGTTCGGGCTGGAAGATCTGCTCGTAGCGGAGCTGGAAGGCATTGGCGCGTTGGACGTCGAGAAACACAACCGTGCGGTCGGTTTCCGCGGCGATGCCGCGTGCATGTACCGGGCGAACCTCTGCTTGCGCACCGCGCTGCGCATTTTGGTGCCGGTGGATGTGTTCGAGGTGCGCAATGAGGATGATCTCTATCGCGGGATCAAGCGGATCAAGTGGGAGGAGTTCATGGACGTGGACGATACGCTCGCGATCAACTGCACGCTGCATTCCGATCTCTTCAACCATTCGCAGTTCCTCGCACTGAAAGCGAAGGATGCGGTGGTGGACCGCTTTAGGGAGAAGATGGGCCGGCGCCCTTCGGTTGATCTGGAGCAACCCACCTTGCGCATTCATTTGCATGTGCATGGGGAACAGGTGCTCGTCTCTTTGGACAGTTCCGGTGGCTCGTTGCACAAGCGGGGCTACCGCGACCTCACCAACCTGGCACCGATCAACGAGGTGCTCGCAGCGGGCCTGGTGCTGCTATCGGGTTGGGATAGGAAGGGCAATTTGGTGGACCCCATGTGCGGCAGCGGCACCATACTGATCGAGGCGGCCATGCTGGCAGCCAACATTCCGCCGGGCACTTACCGCGAGCGGTTCGGGTTCCAGGGTTGGCAGGACTACGACGACTACCTCTGGCACAGCGTGCGCGAGGAGGCCATGGGTAAAGTGGATGAGGCGAACAGGCCTTTGATCCTCGGCGGCGAGATCAGTCCGCATGTGGCGCGTAAGGCCGAAAGCAACATCGCCAGCGCGGGGCTGAAGGACCGCATCCGGATAAAGCGCAGCGCTTTCGCGGACCTCGAGGCCCCCGAAGGCGGTGGTGTGATGATCTTGAACCCGCCCTACGGGGAACGCATGGACCAGGACGAGGACATCACCGCACTGTACAAGATGATAGGGGATACCCTGAAGAAGAAATGGGCGGGCTATAGCGCATGGCTCATCACCAGCAACCTGGAAGCGGCCAAGCATGTACACCTCACCCCGAAGCCGCGCATCAAGCTCTTCAATGGCGCGCTGGAGTGCCGTTTCATGCGGTACGAGCTCTACAGCGGAACGCGCCGCACGGAAAAGCCGATGAGCGGCGGCTGAAACGCCATTTCATACACGCGGGATCCGCACACCCGCGCGCGCCTTCCGCACAGGGTGGTGCGCCGTATCCGCCGATCCGTCTAAATTCCCGCTCCTTACCACCCATCCCGGACCCATGCTTAGCCGCTCCTACCTCGTTCTTGCCGTTCTTCTCGCCGCCTGCGGCAACGCGCCGGAACCCACCCTTACCGCCCCGCCGCCGGACCTCGGGCCCTTGGGCACGGAGAACATGGCCTACCGCTGGGGCGCCATCGCCTTGGAGGGCACCGCCAACGACACCGAACGCAACCGCCCCCGCCCACCGGTGAGTAGTCGGTTGGTGGCCTTGACCTTCCGCGCACAATTCGACGCGTGGAGCCGCTATGACAGTGTTGCCGAGCCCGTGCATTTGCAAGCGGAACGGCGTCCGGAGGCGGAACGGACCATCGCCAATAAGGAGAAAGCGATCAGCTACGCCATGTGCCGCACGCTGTGCGCGGTGTATCCGGCGGATAGCACGTTGTTCCTGGAAAGGCTGAAAGGCATGGGCTACGATCCCGCTGACCACAGTACCGATCCCGCTACGCCGCAGGGCATCGGCAACCTGGCGGCGAGCACGGTGATCGAAGCCACCCGCAAGGATGGCAGCAACATGTTCGGGGATGATCCACGCGCACCTGTCCCTTGCGGCGACTACACGAACTACCAGTGCAAGAACACGGTGGACAAGCTCACCGATGTGGACCGCTGGCAACCCAAGACCTTCATCAAAGAGGACGGTACGCCCTGGACCCCGGGGCCGCTCGCACCGCATTGGGGCCATGTGCAGCCCTTCGCATTGGATAGTGCGTCGCAGTTCCGCAGCCCGCCGCCGCCGGTGATGGGCGATCCGCAGCTGGAGAAAGAGGTACGCGAAGTGGTGGACCTCCAGGCGAACCTCACGAACGAACAGAAAGCCCTGGTCGAGTTCATGCGCGATGGGCCGCGGAGCGTGCAGCAGGCGGGCCACTGGCTCATTTTCGCGCGGGATATCAGCGTGCGCGACAAGCACACGTTGGATCAGGATGTGAAGATGTACTTCATCGTCACCGCCACAGCGATGGACTGCTTCATCGCCTGCTGGGAATCGAAGTACTACTACGACAACAGCCGACCCTACCAGCAGGTCCACCACATCCTGGGCAATGAGGAGATCACCGCGTGGGCGGGGCCGCACAAAGGCATGGTGAAAATGAAGGGAAAGGATTGGCGACCCTACTCGCCGGACAGCTTCTTGTGCCCACCATTCCCATCCTACCCTAGCGGTCACAGCACCGTGAGCGGTGGTTGCGCGCGTGCCCTCGAGCTCTTCACCGGCAGCGACAAGTACGGTGTGCAGGTGCGCCTGCTACCGGGCTGGCTCACCGAGCCGGGCATCACCACCGATAGCATCACATTGGACTTCCCCACCTTCAGCAGCACTGCGGAGCAGGCGGGTTTCAGCCGCGTGCTCGGCGGCTACCACATCCAAACGGATAATGTGGAAGGCTTGACGCTGGGGCGGAAAGTGGCCGATGTGGTAGTGGCCAAGTGCATGGCGCATATCGAAGGGAAAGCGAAGCGAGCGGACGCTTGATCCCGATCTTCATAGGCTTTTGACCACAAGGGCGGGAAATTTCCCGCCCTTGTGCTTATCCCATGAGCCCTGGCCCCGCACCACCCGCAGGATCATCGCGACCGCCTGGGCGAATGGATCAGAATGTTGGCGCCGTATACGAACACCCACATTACCGCCCGGATTTTCCCCGAGTTCAATGACCTTAGGGCTTCTGAGCGGACAGCTAGGTGTCCAAGCGCTGTCGTTGGAACACGGTCGCGCATCGGTGGGAAGTGCTTTCTTGCGGACCGTGCGCCAACCAACAGCCACAACGAACAAGCAGGCGCGGAGCCCCGAGGTTCGCCCCACCATGCTCGCCGGTGGCCTGCGCTTCGCCACCGTGCAAGAGTGCCTGGACTTTCTGCCGCCGGACGAGCGCGCGCTGACCGGTGAATTGCGCGAGCTATTGATGCAGGAAGCGCCGGAGTTGAAAGAGCGGATCTCCTTCAACGTGCCCTTCTATAAAGTGCGCCGTGACATCTGCTTCCTGTGGCCCGCCAGCGTGCTCTGGGGCAGGCGCAAGACGTACGATGGCGTACGGCTCGGCTTCTCCTACGGCAACCTCTTGCAAAGCGGAGCCGGCTACTTGGCACGCGGCGACCGCAAGCAGGTGTGCTGGCGCGAACTCACCGCGCTCTCGCCCACCGATGAGCGCATGATCCGCACACTGTTGCGCGAGGCGCTTCGGCTGGATGCGGAACGGGCGGGCGGGTTGCGCCAGAGCACAATAAGCTAGGGCACCGAAAGCGGAGACCCTGCGCGAGGAGGAGATGAACTGCTCAGCCTTTTAACCCCCGCCCCTGGATCACCCGCAGAATGATCGCTATCAACGCGATCACCAACAGCAAGTGGATGAGGCCGGTGGCACTGTACACGAACACACCGAGCAACCACCCGATGATCAGCACGACCGCGACGATATAAAGCAAGTTGCTCATGGTAATGGGGTTTAAGCTCCGTTAGCGAAAGGTATGCCTTGCGGCCGCGATATGGCCCGGCCATCCTACTTCACGCACAATGGCATGGTCGCAGGCGCGCTGGCCCATGGTTCCGCGTGCGGTGCAAGGGTGGAAGTGCGTGGGAGTTACGCCACACGTTCGTGGCGCGTGTTCCACAGAGTACCAGCCGCAAGGCGTTCGTGCCAACGCGCGGGAGCAATAGGAGGGGCGGGGGTTGTGCGGGCTTCGGCGCGGCGATGGCACGGTTCCGGACCCCGGCATCAACATATTCACGAAACCACAGAAGCACCATGCGAAACACCGCAGTATTCGGGAAAGGCACCGCCACGCGGACCTTCCTCTTCATTGCCGCTGCCTCGATCCTGGGCGCCTGCCAGACCGGCCCCAGCCCGGAAGAGATCGCCCGGCAAAAAGCCGAAGCCGAGAACTTGCGCCTGACCGCCGAACTGCGTTCGCGTGATTCGCTGATCGGCGACATGACCCTCTCTTTCGACGACATCGAAAAGAACCTCGAACTGGTGCGCGAGCGGAAAGAGCTTGTGGACAAGGCCGCAGATACGGAACTGAGCCTGGACCAACGCAAGCGAATCGTGCGCGACCTGCAGCTCATAAACGGACTGATGCAGGACAGCCGCGACCGCATCGCCGAGCTCACCAAGCGTTTGGACAAGAGCAAGATCGACGCCTCTGGCCTGCGCAAGCGGTTGAAGGACCTCGACACGCAGCTCGCCATGCGCGATAGTAGTATCACCCTCATGAAGAGCGATCTGCTCGCGAAGGACTTCCAGATCACCCAGGTGAACGAGAAGCTCACCTCCATTGAACTGGAGATCGCCAAGCGTGAAGCCGTGATCCTGCAACAGGAGACCGAGATAAACAAAGCCTACATGGCCATGGGCACCTTCAAGGAACTGGAGACCCAAGGCGTGCTGACCAAGGAAGGGGGCTTGATCGGTATTGGCAAGCGCACCGCGGTGCGAGAGGATGTGACCCATGCGAAGTTCAAGGAAGTGGATGTGCGCACCTTGCACACGGTACCGCTGAACGCGGAGAAAGCCAAGCTCGTCACCGACCACCCGAAAGGATCCTACCGCTTGGTGGAAGAAGATGACAAGCTGGCCTACCTGGAGATCAAGGACCCGGAGCAGTTCTGGAAGCTGAGCCGCTATATGGTGGTAGAGGTGAGGTAAGAGGCAAAGGCGTTCCGGTCCGTGACGTACCGGAACAAGAGAAGGGACCCGGACGCACCATGTGCGCCCGGGTTCTTTCGTTCCATACCGGGGTGGGGACCGGCGCGCCATCCAAGAACGTTCTGTGGAGAGGGAGCCCCGAACTTGTGGAACTACCGCCACACTCCGCCAGCGGCTTCCGGTGCGTCGTCAAACCCATGCTGGGGGCATATTACGAGACATAGGGCGGGGGCTCAGTACCTTGTGCGGTAAGGGCAGTGGTAAAAGGGCCCGGAACAGGACGCCCCCTCGCGACGGTGCGGCCTTTGAGTTCGAACCACGAATAAGATCATGCAGGCGCAACCACTCACCAGGCAGAACGACGGAACGGGGTTGAGGGTCCTGCTGGTGGACGACGAAAGGGAGATCTGCTTCCTGCTCCACACCATGTTGGAGCGGAGCGGTGCGAAGTGCCGATCGGCCTATTCGTTGGCCGGTGCGCAGGAGGCGCTGGGAAAGGAGCAGTACGATGTGATCTTCCTGGACATCAACCTGCCCGATGGGTTGGGGTACAGTTTGATCCCTTCCATCCGCCGCAGCCATCCCGAGGCACGCATCATCGCCATCAGCGCCCTGGACCATGAAAAGGACCGGGCCGTGGAACGCGGTGCGGATCTCTTCGTCTCCAAACCCTTCAACCGCAGCACCATCCTGAGCGCTTTGCAGCCATCGGGAACGAGCGAGTGATCTATAAATAACACACCCACCATGACCGCTATTAGGATCCTAGTGATCGACGACGACCAGGACATCTGTCTGTTGTTGTCGCGCTTCCTCACCAAAAAAGGCCACAGCGTGGAAACCACCTACCGCGGTTCCACGGCGCGTGAGCTGTTGGGCAAAGGGCGCTACGACGTGGTGCTCTGCGATTACCGCCTGCCGGATACCGATGGCGGCGACATGGTGCGGTTCATCCGGGACAACGCTCCCGCTACGCGCACCATCGTGATCACCGGTTACAGCGATGTGCGTCTCGCGGTGGAGCTCATGCGGCAAGGGGCTTTCGACTATGTGGCCAAACCCTTGCTGCCGGACGAGATCCTGATGCGTATCGAGGAGGCGTACCAATCCGGACAGGACCACCACGGGAACGGGACCGTTCCGAACACCGCCGGCAAACGGCCCAGCGCGCAGCCAGGCAGCCCCGCACAGGATTTCGTGGAGGGCACGGGCCCGTACGCGGACCATCTCAAGAAGCACCTCGATCTGGTGGCCCCTACGGATATGACCGTGCTGATCATGGGCGAGACCGGAACGGGTAAAGAGTATGTGGCGAAACGCATCCATGCCCGCAGCGCCCGCAGCAACAAACCGTTCGTCGCGATCGATTGCGGTGCGCTGCCCAAAGACCTCGCCGGCAGCGAGTTGTTCGGCCATGTGAAAGGATCCTTCACCGGAGCGGTGGCGGATAAGCGCGGCAGCTTCGAACAGGCTGATGGCGGCACCTTGTTCCTGGACGAGGTGGGCAACTTGAGCTATGAGAACCAGGTGAAGCTGTTGCGGGTATTGCAGGAGCGACGCATCAAACGGGTCGGTGCGGACAAGGACATCGCTGTAGATGTGCGTGTTTTGGCGGCCACCAACGAGGATCTCCATAAGGCCGTGACCGAGGGGCGCTTCCGGGAGGACCTCATGCACCGCATCAACGAGTTCTCGTTGCAACTGTTCCCGCTCCGTCAGCGCAGGGAGGACATCCCCGCGTTCGCCGAGCACTTCCTGCAAGGCGCGAACCAACGGCTCGGGCGCAACGTGCTGGGCTTCGAACCCGCCGTGCTGGACCGGTTGATCGCGCATGCGTGGAGCGGCAACCTACGCGAGCTCAACAACGTGATAAAGCGCGCCGTGCTGCTCACCACCGGCGAGCGGGTGCAGATGAGCGCCTTGCCCGCGGAGGTGATCTCCGAGCGGTCGATGGCCCCGGCCCCGGCCGCCGGAGCGCACACCTTCGCCGAAGAGGACGACGGCCTGCGCGGTGTGGCACGCACGGCGGAGAAGGACGCTATTCTGAAGGCCTTGGAGCGCAATGGTTTCAACAAGTCGCGCACGGCGGACATGCTCAACATCGATCGCAAAACGCTGTACAACAAATTGAAACTGCTCGGCATCGAGCTGTGAGCCCACAGCGCCGAGCCGTTCTTTCTTGAGCCCCGCACCTGGCATGCCCTACCGGCCCAACACCACGCGCGCCAGCGAACTGCGCTTGATTGGGCTGCTTTACGTAGGCACCTTGTTGTTGCTTTTCGGTGTCCTGTACTTCACCTATAAGAGCTTCGGTAAGTATAGGGAAGCGCAGCAGCAGGTCCGCCACTTGAACCGCGAACTGCTGTTGATGGAGACCTCGCTGTCCGCGCTGAAGGATGCGGAGACGGGCTGCCGGGGCTACCTGCTCACCCACGACACGACCTTCCTGGCGCCCTATGGCCCAGCGGCCGACTCGCTCACAGCGTGCATCGCGGAGTTGGAACGGATCAACACGGATCCAGGAATGGAACCCAGGCTACAGGCCTTCTCGCTTCTTTCCAATGCCATGCTGGACCACCTCTCCGGGTTGGCGGTGATCGGACCTGCGGATAGCAGTGCGCGGACGCAACGGGTGCGCGATGAGCTCATGGAGTCCAAGATGAAAATGGACGTGCTGCGGGATCACCATCAGCGGATGGTGGGCGACCTGCGTCTGGCGCGCGCGGGGTTCCTGGAGGAAGAACGCGCCTTCGGATGGTCCACTCCGTTCATGCTGCTCCTCTATGCGGTGATGGCGATCATGGCCACCGCATTGCTGTTCTGGCGGCTCTTCCGCACACTGAAGCAGGCCCAACTCGCGGAAGCGGAGATCAAGCAGAAGGCAGTGCTCCTGGACACCGAGGTCCATTCGCGTGAGTTCGCTGAGCGCTCCTTGCGCCGGGTGCTGGATACGAGCCCGATCGGTATCATGTCCTTCCGCGCCGTGCGAGGCCCGATGGGCACCATCGACGATCTCGAATGGCTGTTCACCAACGATGCGGGCGAGGAGCTGCTGGGCCGTAAGGCGGAGGAACTGGTGGGAAAGCGATTGCTGGTGGAAATGCCGGGGAACCGATCGGCCGGGTTGTTCGACGCCTATGTGCAAGTAGTGGAATCCGGTCAGGCGTTCCGCGCGGAACAACATTACACGGGGGAAGGCCTGGACCTATGGCTTTCGATCCATGCGGTGCGGTTGCTGGACGGGGTGCTGGTGATGTTCATGGACATTTCCGCACAGAAACGGGCGCACGCCATAGCGATCGAAAGCAGCCGCCTCGAACTCACCGACCGCATCGCGCGTACGGTGGCGCACGAGGTGCGCAACCCGCTCACCAATTTGCACCTCGCGCTGGAGCAACTGAACGATGAACTTCCCGCCGCACAGCGCGAGGAAGCGGAGCCTTACATCAGCATCCTGGAGCGCAACATCCAACGCATCGGACAATTGATCAGTGAAATGCTGGAGAGCGCCAAACGGCGCGAATTGGACCTGGCCCCCTGCCACGTGGCCGATCTGATGAACAAGGTGATGCGACGGGTAGCTGATCGTCTGGCCCTTCAGAACATGAAGGGAGAGGTGTCGGTGGAGACGGACCTGCCCGATGTGCGGGTGGACCACGACCTGGTCGAGCTCGCCTTCACCAACCTTGCGGTGAACGCGATCGAGGCCATGGAACCCCATCGTGGGCGGCTATTCCTCAAAGCGTACCGCGATGGAGCGGATGTGATCATCGAGATCATGGACAATGGCAGGGGAGTTCCGCCCGAGGAATTGGCGCGGTTGTTCGAGCCGTACTACTCCGGTCGCGCCGGTGGGCTGGGGCTCGGGTTGACCACCTCACGCACCATCCTCAATAGCCACGGAGTATCCGTGGATGTGAAAAGTGAGGTGGGAAAGGGCACGACGTTCATTCTGCGCTTCCCTACGAATGTCATGGACCGGGTCGAGCGGGTCGCGTAGCGAAGGACCCCCATCGAATTCCTATTGGTCCCACCCAGGACGCCAGCGGCTCATTGGTCCCGGGCGCCATCGGGGTTCCCGCACGGTGTGCGGCATGGTTATCCGTCCGTACATCGTGCCATGCCCACGCTCCGTTGGTCGCTCGTATTCCTCGTGATCGCACTGTTCGCGGCCGTGATCGGCTTCGGGGGTTCGGTGAGCGGCGTGGCGAGCACCGCGAAAGGGGTCTTCTTCATTGCGATGGTCCTGTTGCTCGCATGCCTTGCGCGAGGATCGGCGCGGCAGGATCGCTGACCGGGGGCCGTTGTCCTATGGACCGGATCTTGCCCGCACGGTCGTATGAGAACGACGGGACGCGTACTGCTTGTGGTGGCGCTCCTCCTTTTAGTGGCATTGATCGTGATCGTGGTGCGATGGCAGAATGCCCGCACCACGGATGCTGGCGCCTCGTTCCTTGCGCCACGAGTGCGCATGGCGCAGCTCCAGGTGCAGCGATTGGATCCAGAGGCCACTAAGCTCCTGGTCGGTCTAGTGATCGATCAACCCGCTCCGATCCGGATCACGGTGGACAGTGTGGAGTACGCGCTGTTCATCGGCGAGCAGGAGCTGGTGCGCAGTACCTACGCGAAGACCATCACCCTGCCCGCGCGCGACAGCGTAAGCATCGAGCTGCCGATCACCGTCCGGACGCAAAAGCTTTTCCAGGTGCTCAAGGAACTGGAACAGGCGGGTGTGGACAGCGTGGAGTATGCCCTGGAGGCGAGCTTTTTCGTGCCCGTCGCGTTCTGGCGGGAAAAGCCTTTCCAGGTGCGCATGGGGCAACGTCTTCCATCGATCCGGCTGCCCAAGGTGGCCATGCGGCATTTGGTCGTATCGAGGTTCGGCTTCGGAAAGAGCGATCTCACCATTGATGTGGTCTTGTTCAACCCGAACAATGTGGCCTTCTCGCTCAGGGGCACCGAGATCACCGCGCAACTTGAAGGCAAAGAGGTGCTGCGGGCCACCCACGGTGCGGAAGTGCAGGTGCCCGCCCGGGACACCGTAGTGCTGACACTCCCCATGCGTGCTGCCCCGGGCCGGATGATCGAAGGCATCTTCGATCTGCTGGTGAACCCTTCCCGCACGCCCTATTCGTACCAAATGGAGTTCATCCTCAGTACGGATCAACCCTCGTTGAACAACAGCCGGATCAGTCTTGTAGGTGATGGCATGTTGGACGATCTGAAAGGGTGGAAGGAGGATGCCCCGTCTTCTAAAAAGGACTGAACCAGGACCGCCACGATCCGCTCCATGATCGGGGCGCGATCTGCCCGGCAAGGGACCGCATCGTTCGCCGCATAGCGTCCTGAACACCACCCATTCGGGTCATCCTGTCTTTGCCCGTTCTTTTGCCAAGTTGAACTCGATCGCATAGAGCATGAGACTGCCCGACGCGCTCAAAGCTTTGACGTCTTCCATGAGGACAGGTAGCCGAACCGCCGTTGCATCCGGACAGCATCGTATGGACCTGCATGGCGGTTTGCCGTTCTGGTTGGTGCGCAATGGTCTGGGTCCCGACTATCCGGTACTGGAACAGGATGTGCGCACCGATGTGGTCATCGTTGGCGGTGGGATCACCGGCGCATTGTGCGCCTACATGCTCACGCAGGCGGGCATTCCGGTCGTAGTGGTGGATGCTCGGGCCATAGGTATTGGCAGCACGTGCGCGAGCACATCGCTGTTGCAATACGAGATCGATACGCCGCTGCACGAGCTTGTGGAACTCGTGGGCGAGAAGAACGCTGTTCGCAGCTATCAACTGTGCGCCCGAGCCGTTGAAGGGCTTGGTGTGATCGCGAAAGAGATCGGCATGCTCGAATTCACCAGGAGACCGAGCGTGCAGTACGCCAGCAAGCGATCGCACGTTGCGGGCTTGGTGAAGGAACGCGCTGTGCGCAACGCCAATGGATTGCCGGCAGAGCTCCATGAAGGAAGCGATGAGGTGCGTACGATCCTACCCTTCGACGCCCCGGCCGCATTGCGAACACCCATCGCCGCCGAGACGAACGCGTTCCAGTTCACCCACTCCCTCCATGCGAAAAGCACGATCGCGGGTGCGCGGATCCACCAACACACCGAGGTGGTGGACTTTCGCGACAATGGAACGGGGATCGAACTACGGACCGCCCGGGGCCAGATGATCCGTGCGAAGTACCTGGTATATGCCACTGGCTACGAGAGCCGCGATCTGCTGCCCAAGGACGTGATGCGTTTGCACAGCACGTATGCGGTGATCAGTGAACCGGTCCCAGGAACGCCCTGGCCCGATCATGCGTTGATCTGGGAAACCGCGAAACCCTACCTCTATATGCGGACCACCACCGATGGCCGCATCGTTGTAGGTGGTCGTGATGATCCCTTCCGTGCACCCGCGCTCCGCGATGCGCTGCTGGGCAAGAAGGCGAACGCACTGGAAGAGGACGTGCATGCGCTCATGCCGGAGCTGCCTTTCAAACGGGAATACGCCTGGTGCGGGACCTTTGGCGCCACCAAGGATGGGCTCCCTTACATCGATCGCGGTCCGCGGAACCGCAATAGTTTCTACGCGCTGGGCATGGGGGGGAACGGGATCACCTTCAGCTTGATCGCGGCGGAGAGCATACGTGACCGGATCCTTGGGAGGCCCGACCCGGACAACACTATTTTCCGGTTCGATCGGTAGCCCCCAACTCGAGGTCCACATCGATCGCTTCTGAACGCTACGACCTCTTCCGTGGTGCCGGAGCACGCGCCCCGGCCGTTCGCTTCCCCTTGACCATTGCGAGCTCCGGGTTCCCCGCTATTGTGCCGGGCTGTTCTCCAAGAGGGTCGCTCTTGCTGGGGCGTCTACCGAGCACATTGTCACGAACGGCCTTGACCTTCTCAGGGGTAGCGGTTGTGCGCTTTCCATTTGCGGGCTTCAAAGTTTTCCTCCTCATAGCGTTATAGTGGGTGATAAGAACGTGGGGAAAGGAGGGCCGTCGTGTTCATGCGTGGGCGCTCCTCTTCCATGCACTAGAAGATCCGTGCCGCATCGCGCTCGGGACATAAGCGTGCAAGAAGGGCATGCTACGCGTCCTGGTCGGTCAACCGCGGGTGTGGGACCACCTGTGAGAAAGGTGCCACGATCGGGTAATTCCTACCACGCCCGTGGACCGTTGGGAAGAGCCTCCCCTGAACGGATCTTCAATGGATGCGCGACGGATCCACACCACGCGGGATCCAAGGCATGGTGTTGGCCTATTCTCCCGCATAGCCCTTCGCGACCGAAGAACAGGCGCTCACTCCCGCAACCTCGAACACACATGACCACGCCACGAACGACCACGATCCCCGCTTTAACAGCCTTCGCGCTCAGCGGCCTCCTCTTAGGTTCCTCCTGCAATACCTCCCGGGCCCTGCAAGGGGGCGCCATCGGCACCGGTGCTGGCGCGGGCATTGGCGCGGTGATCGGGAACCAGTTCGGGGATAACGGGACCGTGATCGGCGCATTGATAGGAGCGGCGGTGGGCGGCACCACGGGCGCGTTGATCGGCAGGCACATGGACAAGCAGGCGGAGGAACTGCGCAACGATCTGCAAGGCGCCACCGTGACCCGTGTAGGAGAGGGCATCCGGATCACCTTCGATAGCGGACTGCTCTTCGCGGTGGACCAGAGCACACTGAACGCCACGGCGCAGAAGAACCTCGGCGAACTCGCCTCTACGTTGAACAAATACGACGATACGGAAGTGCTGATCGAAGGCCACACCGATGCCGACGGTGCGGATGACTACAACGAAAGCCTTTCGCTCCGCCGCGCGCAAAGCGTAGAACGCTACCTGGCGGGAAAAGGGGTGCGGCCCAGCCGCACGAGCACCATGGGGTATGGTGAATCCCAACCCATCGGGGATAACTCGAACGCGGATGCGAAGGCGGCGAACCGCCGAGTGGAGATCGCCATCTACGCCAACAGCAAAATGAAGAAGGCGGCAGAACGCGGAGAGCTTGGCGATGTCCAATGAACCAGCCGTGTTCGCTCGATGAACTGTCCGAGAAGGAGGAACGAAGCGACCGGTCGACCATCGTAGTCTGATCGGCACGCCGCTTGGCAGGTCAAGTACGAACCATTCCAACCCATAGAACCATGTCCACACGAAGCTCTGTTGCCATCGCGCTCGCCGCACTTGCCGCAGGCGCCGCCCTGGGCGTACTCCTCGCCCCCGCGTCGGGAAGTGATACGCGTAAGAAACTCAAGCGTAAAGGTTCCGATCTACGCGACCGCCTCACCGAGATGTTGGAGGAAGGCGGTGACCTGATCGGTAAATTGCGTACGGACGCCACCGAGCTGGCCAGTAAGGCGAAGGATACGGTCAACACCGCCAAGGACCGCGTTCACGACGCCGCTAACGGAGCGGCGAGCTCTGGTCGAGCGGCGGCGAACCCCGCCTCTAAGGTGTGACCCCACGGATCTCGGATCCCACAGCCGATGGGAACATCGAGATCTCATGCTCGGATGTGATATCCGATCCTCCACGGCAACGCCCGCACCTGTGCGGGCGTTGCCATTTGCTGACCCCAAGCCGACAGGAACGGGATGCCCGGAACTTGTCATGCACCAGGAGCTCCCCCATCCACCAGCGATCACGCTGCATGCTTTGTTGATCCGCCCTGAACGGTTCGCTGACCCGCGTGGGCGCTTTGTCGTGGCGCACGATCTGTGTGGATATAGGACCAACACGACCTATCATGGCACGCTCCCCATCGTTCCATCAGACGTCCTCCACGGATCACGGCCCCACTTGGTTCTGGGTGCTGATCACGATCATCCTCTTCTTCATCATCACTTGGGGTGTGGTCGGAGATTACAACAAAGTGATCGATGACACCACGGAGGGAACGACACAGGATCCTCCCCAACCTGGTCCGGTGCCCATTGACCGGTGATCACCGGCCGGCCGAGGAACTCTTCACCGCACGCAGCCACACTCCGTCCGCCTCCACGAGGTAGATGCCGACAGGTTCGTTCGCGAGGTCCAGGGTGAGCCGGGCATCCCGTCCTTGAACGCTCCGCACGAAGGAGCCCATGGCGTTGTAGACGCGAAGCTGATGCGGCCCGGAGGCATCGAACAGAACCGTACAGGCGTCCGATGTCGGAGTGGGGAACAGCCTGGGCCCGTTAAGGGGAGGGGCTTCGGGGGTCGCCACGCTTCCGCCGTTCCAGGTGTTCCACGTGGGATAGAGCACTTGCCATGGACCGTCGCCGTTCGGGTAACGGCCAAAGGAACCATCGGCGCTCAACAACGGGAGTTCCACCTGGTCGCGGGTAACTGCGTCGGGACCGTTCAGGACCAGGCTTTCACCGGATGCGGAGAGTTTGAAATTCGCGTGCAGGCCCTCCTGCAGAAGATCATCATCGGCCCAGACCACCAGGAACCCGTTGGGCGGAACGATGGTGTCCGGAAAGGTCCACTTCATCGGTTGCGAAGGATCATCACTGAGCCCATACCCGGCGAGGTCGACCGGTTGAGCGCTCGTATTGAACAACTCCACCCAATCATCGAACTCGCCGTCCTGGTCGGCTTGCGTAGCGACGTTCGCACTTTGCGCTTCGTTCAGCACGATCACCTTCTGTACTTCCAAGCGATGGAACTCGTGCTCGGCACGGGCGGGTGAGAAGACCCCGGTGCCACCGTTCTCCGCATAGATGTAGTAGTGGAGATCCCCACCCTGCACGGTGAGCTGCCGCGTGTAGGTCCCATCCCCCGGAGCAAGGTCCCCGTGCGTGCCATCATCGTACATGCTCGATCGCACGAAAGGTGCGTGCGTTCCGGTGCGATGCCCCAGCCAGGCCGCTTGCGCATCGAAGATCTGTGCGGTGATGGTCACCGTGCTGTTGGGTTCCGGCACCGGTGGGGCCACGATGGGTGGCTCGATCCAGGGCTGTGGTGCGGTGAGGTAGGGCCGGGTAGCGAGATAGGTCGCGCGTCCGTCCATCAGCGCGCTTATCCCCGGTCGGAGCGTCAGTAGTGCGCCCACATCCGTGTACAGGTTCGCTTGGAAGTCAGCATAGGGATAGTGCGGATAAGGTTCGATCTGCATGTCGGCATCGATCAGGTCATGCCAATGTTCCGCGCGATCGAGGTAGTGCCCGCTGCTCACCATCTCTTCGAGGATGGTGCGGTAGTGGGCGGCATACATGCGGGCATACAAGGGTTGTGACAAGAGCTGGGCGATGAGCGGCCTGATCGCGGGGGAAAGCACCATGTGGAACGGATCGATCTGCTGCAACTGCTGCATGTTCAACGGCGCTAGGTCCACGCCGTCCGCGAGCATGCCCCCGAACGCCATGTTCAGGTCCCAGAGCACGGGGCTCCAACGCCCTCCCGGTCGCTGGTACAGGTAGTAGTTATGCGCGAAGGCGTAGTAGCCGTCCAGATGTACGAACAGGTTGGAGAGCGCATGGAACCAGAGCACGCGGTCCACATCGAGATGCTGGTCGATGGTGGTGGGATCGCTCTCCAGTTGATAGCACACTACCTGAAGAGCGCCCAAGCCATGGTCGCTTCGCAGGTCGTACAAGGTGTCGTAGGCCATGCTGTCCGGCAGGTAAGCCAGGTTGGAGACCCCTACGTTCCATGGGGCGCGGTGGCGGGGGTCGCATTTCACATGCGCACCATCGTTGCCTCCGAAGTGCGCGTCAAGGAACTCGTTGCCCACGTCCTCCGTGTTCACATAAAGGCCTTTCGGGTCCCCGTTGATCGCCACGCGTGTGTATGCGGCGCGCGGCGCGTGCATGTACGCACCAGCCAATTCGTACATCACCAGCTCGCGCACCATGGAGGGATCGCCCGCACCGTTGGCGAGCTTGATCTTGTCCGATCCGAAATGGTCCTGGCCCGCGATCACCGTGTTGAGGTCGATGTTGAGCGGGTTCTTCCCGCCCGATGGATCGTACGTGCTATGGCCCTTGTAGCGCACGCCACAACTGTCGTACACGAAGCTATCGATCGTCACCGTGGCGATCAGGCGCCCTTCGCTGGCACCGGTACCTTGGTAAGCCGCGGACATGGAATCGAGCAGATGGTCCCAGTCCGGTTCGGAGAACTGGATGGTGATGCTATGGATGATCGTGGTATCGAATGCGTTCTGACCGCGCGCATCATTGGTGAAGAGGATGAAGACCGCGGTTCCCACGCACCCGCGAAGGATCGCGGCGATCCGCTTTCCTCGCTTCTGACGAAGGTGGACGATGGCGTTCGATCCGTTTACGCGATGCTTCATTGTTGGTCTTCGATGCGAGTGGATCGCCGCCTGAGCTCCCGGGACTTCCGGCGAGTTCATGGGCATGGCCATTGTCGCCACTTTCAGGCCGATCAGGCAAGCGCTGTCATGGTCGGTGGTACGATCCGCGGCCAGTGGGGTGGGTGCGCCCCGAACAAGGAACTTGTTTCCACGGAACGCGGTCGGCCCCGTGCTCAACCCCACATGGTTCCGTTAGGCACGATCGTTGGCTTCACCGAACAAAACCGACACATCATGCTACGCTGGGTACTCACTTTTCTGATCGTCGCGATCATCGCCGGTATCTTCGGGTTCACCGGTATCGCGGAAGGGGCGGCCTCGATCGCCAAGATCATCTTCTTCATCTTCCTGGCCCTTGTGGTGATCTCGCTGATCTTCGGCGGCTCCATTTGGAAGAAGGTGGACTGACCACTGCACATACATCGCATGCATGCGCGCCCTCTAGGGCAGAGGGCGCGCTTGGCGTTCATAGGTCCGCCGCTTCAACCACGTGCAGGTCACCAAGGTTCAGTTCCAGAACGCCGGTGGAAGCTGATCAGCAACCAGGCGCCCACCGCCAGACAGGCTCCGCATACCACATAAGGGAGAAAGCGCCGCTCCCGCATTTGTTCATCCTCAACAGGATCTGGACGAATGCGGCTTTGAAGCGTGCCCAAAGATCCGGCCACGCCCGCAAGGAGACCGATCACCACAAAGAGGATCCCGAGCATGCGCTTCACGTTCCTGTGGTGGCGAAGGCCGTGCCGACCTTTATACCGATCCGCAATACAAGATCATCCAGTCTGCTCGCTCCCCGACAAGTCGGGACGAAGACGCTTTTTCCGCATGACTTCTCCGAGGTCGTCGTCCCGTAGACACCGCTACGCAACGACGCCCTCGGATCGTCCTGCGAAAAAATAGCAGCGCATCTTTGGACGCCTTTGTATTGCGAAACGGTATTAGTTGTCAACACAACGCCCTGGTTGGCCATCGAAGCGCGCCTTTTCGGATGGTCGTATTGCCGCTGACCTCCGGAGCGCGCTTGCCCTTCGATGCCGTTTGAGGAGGGCTCCCCGACCTATAGCAATAGGAGCAAGCCCATACAAAGCGCACCGATGATGGGTACGAGCCAGGTGAGTTGGTAGGCATGGATGCGTACCGCCTGTCGCTTGATGAAGAAGGTCATCGTTGTGCGGGTATGAGGATCTCATCCGCGCGATACGGGCGTGAGCGTATGCGGTCCACGCGCACCCATTCCTTGAAGCGGAGGTTCC
Organism: Flavobacteriales bacterium; assembly: GCA_017987895.1. Taxonomy (GTDB): domain Bacteria; phylum Bacteroidota; class Bacteroidia; order Flavobacteriales_F; family PHOS-HE28; genus PHOS-HE28. Next base: position 30,615 of record JAGNSU010000006.1, read on the forward strand.
GGGTGGCTTGGCCTGATCGTGAAAGGATAGAGTTGCGTTCCATAGTGGTTGATCCTTTTCGGAAAGCGAACGGAACGCCGCATGTCGGCGTTCCGTTCCGTGCTGTCCGTATTAAGCCGTTTGCTTGGTGCGTGCACCCTGCTTCGCCCCTTTGGAGCTGGCGCTCTTGCCGTTGCCGTTGGAAGTGGAGCGGCCCTTCGGCCCTTCCTCTACTTCCTCCTCTTCTTCGTCGCCTTCCTCGGTCTCGGCCTCGATGTTCACCACCGCTTCCGCGATCTCGGTCAGCTTCTCATCGGCGGCCTTCTCTTCTTCGAGGGTCTCGTCGATCAGGCCCACGAGGTCTTCCAGTCCGAGCTGCTCGGCCCAGGCCTTCATGCTGCCGTAGGAAGTGATCTCATAGTGCTCCACCTTCTGGGCGGCGCTTACAAGGCCAGCGTCCAACGCGGGATCATCCGCGAACTCGTCCATGATCTCCTTGCCTTCTTCCAGGATGCCATCGATCGCGGGGCACTTCTTGGCCTTCGCCGGCTTGCCCAACGCCTCGAACATCTGCTCGATGCGGCCTACTTGTGTTCCCGTCTCAGCGAGGTGCTCTTCGAACGCGGTGCGCAGGTCTTCGTTGGTCGCCGTCTTCGCCATCTTGGGAAGGGCTTTCACCAATTGCTTCTCCACATAGTAGAGATCAGCGAGCTGGTCCTCCAGCAATTTCATGAGGCCCGTGCTCTCGTCTTTTTTCGTTGCCATGTTCTTGTTCGTGTTGGATCGGGAGTTGGCCCGCAGGCGCTTTTCGCCTGCGGGGTCCGTCCCATTGGGTTCTAGTGGTTGCCTTGTGCACCACCTTGGCTGCCGCCTTCCTGGCCACCGGTCCTACCACCTTGCTTGCCGTCGTTCTCACGGTTGGCTTGGGTGCGGCCAGCATCACCACCGACCTCACCTTCGCGGCCTTGGTCGGCACGACGGGTGTTATCATCACCGCCCTGGCCGCTCGGCGTTCCACCTTGCTGGCTGCGGTCCTCCTTACCGCTCTCCCCTTGACCACCACTGCGCATACCACCTTGGGTGCCGCTTTGGTTGCCTTGGTTGCGATCGCCTTGGGCACCGCCCTGTGCGCGTTCGCCTTGCGTACCGCCGCTGTTGCGCTCACCCTGCGCACCACCGTGTTGGGTGCTGCCGGGGATCGTGCCTTGCTTGCTACCGGGCGTATTGCCGGTGTTGCCCTGGGCGCCACCTTGGGTGTTGCCCTTGTTCTTGTCATCACGCTCTGCCATTGTAGATGTGTTGAGGGTTAGTGGGCCGGGCAGGTCCGCTTTCGGAACTTCCACCCGGCCCTGATCCACCCAAGGCAAACACACGACCAGACCGGACGCGCCGATCGACCTCTCGGGCGGAAACCATTGTATACCATGCCATTGGTGCTCTTGCTGTTCCGTTCGACCTTTCGCTCCTCGTGCGGTCCCTGTGGAAGCTTCACCACAGAAGTGTTGAAGAAGTCACAATTCGATCGAGGTGTCGCTCCCTCGCGCCAACGGGCCCGGTAGCTCCAGATCGATACGCTGCTCGGGGCTTGATCAGCGGATGTCCTCGTCCGCGAGATCGCCCTTCCAGTGGGCGCGCATACGTCGCTTGCCGCATGAACATCATTTATGCGACCAAGCCGTGCGGATCGTGGAAGGCTTGTTGCAAGCAACGAAGCAAAGCGGATCAGCATATGGGATCGATCAAATACATGGACAAGGAGCGCACGGCGGCCTTTTTCGCACGCCCGGATATCGGCCAACTGTTGACCCATACACTGACGACCCCTGTCGGAGGGCATCTCACCGAGCATGGCCGGTCCCTGGTCTTGGAGGCGCGCACGTACTTCGGCTATGCGCCCTCCACGAACGATCATGACATCATCCGCCCGCTGATCCGCGCATACAAGAAAGTGCAACGCTGAAGGAGCGCGGACAGCGTTACTCACGGTGGATGTGCGCCTCTCCTTCAGCCCCCGAAGCATACCCAGGGCCTCCAAGAAAAGTAACCAACGCTATCCTTCTGGTCGGTGGCGAACTTCCGCACCTTCTTGCGGGTATCACTACCCGAACAAGGAGCGATCACCAAAGCGATCGAAGCGCCGACCGCGAAGGCGACAAGCGCGGTGGTGAGCATTCGTTCGTTGGACATGGGGTTGGGTTCTGCGCTTCAGGCGCCAACACAATGCCAGGGGTGAAATGGGCCCCATGCGTCGAACTTGCCTGGTAGTACACAAGAACCACTGGATGTAGGCGTGCAGGTGCCGCCTCGATCCGGGGAAATTTCCGGAGCACATTGGAAACAACCACGGCCAATGGGGCGGCGGGTGCCCTTTCGCACCAAGTGAGTGGGTGGAATACCGCCTACCGGTTCCACGACTTGAAGAACCGCGAAATAAACCTGCCAGGTCCGGTCGTCCGCATCATATCGTACATAGCATCCTTCAGCAAGGTGCCGCGCAACTCCTTATCCGTGAGCGCGGCGAAATGGGCGAGCAAATGGTCTTCGGCACGGTCGCGCTCCGCGCGAAGGGCTTGGATATGGGACTTGATCCCTTCGCAGCTGGGTAGGTTCTCAGTCATCGTTGTGCAGGGTATTGAAGAGTTGAAGCTGCACCCAGCGCTTCAGCGAGCTGCCAATAAGAAGGAATACGAGCACATGCGCGAATACGGCGCCGCTCATGCAGAGATAGCCGAGGGCCTCGTTACCGAGGTATTGGCCCCATGCCTTCGCCCCCGCGATCAACCCGAGCAACATGGAGAACAGCACCGGCGGGGCCGCCAACAGGATCACGATCACCCAGCTGCCCAGGCGTGCTAGTTTGTCATTGACCAACGCTCCCAAGTAGGCCTTCTCCGCGGCGGCATACGCCTTGGCACTGTCTCCCGCCGAGCTGAGGAATTCGCTGAAGTCCTGCGGCACTTCACCTGAGCGATCCTTTTGGGTAGTTGTGTGTTCCATGCGCTGTGGAGAGCAATACGCGTTCCAACGGACAGTACAAACCACGCGCAGCACCGCGGAGGAAGGTCGGGTGGGTAGGGACCGTCCCTTGCGCGGTACGATCTTCCGGGTGCCCCTGGTCTTGTAGGCTAAGGGCATTGGCCGCATCTTTTCAAAGGTGCGGATGGTTCGGGGGAGGGACGGCGCGATGCCGATACCCAGCGAACTTCGATGCATGGTAGGGAGGTCGAAAAGTTGGATGCACCTGTTGTTGATGCTGGCATGTGGTCATGCCCTGCGTGCGCAGAACCTCATCGGCATCAACCCCCCGGGAATGAAGTGGTCGCAGATCGATGCCCCAACCGGTCGCATAATTTTCCCGCAAGGGCTGGACAGCCTGGCGTTCCGTACCGCGGCGATCATGGCCTACCAGCAGGTGCATGATAGTTCCATGCTCGGAGCGGCCCAATTGCGCCGCGTGCCCGTGATCATCCAGAACCGCACGACATTGCCCGGCGGATTCTCCACACCGGCGCCATGGCGCAACGAATACACCATGGTGGGTCCGCAAAACCTGTTCATCGGTCCGGTACCATGGAACGATCCCTTGGTGGCGCACGAGTACCGCCACAGCCAGCAATTCGGTGCGGCTTACGGTGGGATGGGTCTGGCGTTCCGCATCCTCATGGGGCGGACGGGCTGGCTCTTCAACACCCTGCTCACCCAACCGCTCTGGCTGCGCGAAGGTGATGCCGTGCTGTCGGAGACCATCCTCACTAACGGGGGCCGGGGGCGCATGCCGGCCTTCCACATGGAAACGCGCGCCCTGCGCCTGGCGGGCTACCATTACAACTACGAGAAGAACCACTTTGGCTCGTTCAGGGACTTCGTGCCGAACCCTTACCGTATGGGCTATTACATGGTGACCAAGGCGAGGCGCGAGCACGGCGATGGCATCTGGACGCGCGTGCTGGAGGACACCTACCGCAGAAAGATAATCTGGCAACCGCTGAGCCGCAGCTTGAAGGAACACACCGGCTACACCACGCGGCGCTTGTCCAAAGCCGCCATGCACGAGCTCGACACTCTTTGGACCACCGCCGATCGCGCGGTGGGCACAGTGGTGGGTACAGATGTCCCCGTGCCGACCTCGCGCACCTATACGAACTACCGCTACCCGCACTATCTGCCTGACGGTCGCATCCTCGCACTGCGTTCCGGGTTGGACATGATCGCAGGGTTCGTGATCCTGGATCACGGTCGCGAGGAAAGGCTGTTCCTGATGGGGATTTATACGGAAGACCATGCGACCATGGTAGTGGAGGGGCAACTCGTGGCCTGGGCCGAGTCCGCCTTCCATCCGCGCTGGACGGGTGTGGACTATTCGGTGATCAAAATCCACGACAGCCGCACCGGCAGAACGCGGCACCTCACACACCGCAGCCGCTGTTTCTCCCCAGCACCTTCGCCAGATGGGAAGCAAGTCGCGGTGGTGGAAGCGGACCTGATGGGACGCTACGCGCTCGTTGTGCTCGATGCGGCTACGGGTGCTGAGGTCGCACGCCATCGCGGGGATCCGGGCGTGCAGTACACCCAGTTGCGGTGGATGCCGGGCGAGCAGCGCATCATCGCCGTTCGGCTTGATGCGCGTGGCAATGCGATCGTGATCGTGGATCCATGGCGGCAGCAGGAAGAGGAAGTGCTCGCTCCGGAGCATATGTCCATCGCGCGGCCGTTCGTGGCCGGGGGCAGCGTGTTCTTCAGTTCGAGCATCGGCGGTATCGAGAACATCCACGCCATCGGCCTGTCCGATCGCCAGCGCGTGCGCCTCACGGACGAGCGCTTCGGCGCTTACGATCCAGTGATCTCGACGGAGGGGACGACCTTGCTCTACAGCGCCTATACCGCCGACGGATACCGCCTGCGTTCGCTGACACTCGAGCCCCTGCGCGAATTGCCCATCCCGGCGGACACGCTCGGTGACATGCGCTTCCACCTGGACGCGCAACGCTTCGAGGGGAACGCAACGCCAGTGCCTGCCGAGCCAGCGAAGTATCCGGTGCGCAAGTACCACGCCTTCACGGACGGGCTCTTCAACCCCTACGGCTGGTTCCCTGTGCCGAGCCCACCGGAGTATGGGTTGGAGGTCTACACGCAGAACATCATGAGCACTCTGCAGGGCACGCTCGGTGGCGCCTATAACACCTACGAGCAACGTTTCCGCTCCTACGTGCGCTTCAGCTATGCCGCTCTTTTTCCGATCATCGATGGCGAATGGCAGAACAACGGACGCCACAGCGCCAGCCTGATCTCAAGCGGCGATGGTCTCACGGAGATCGATAACGAATGGCTGGAGAACAAATTCTCAGCGAGCATCCGCCTGCCCTTCAACCTCACCCAGGGCTCGCACAACACCACCCTCTCCCTCACCGCTGGATATGACCATTACGCGGTGAGCCAGCTCGATCCGTTGGACCTGGTGGCGGCACAGCCAGCCACCGATGCTGATGGCTGGCACGGCGATCTGCTCTTCAGCCGGTTGCAGACGCGTGCGCGCCAATTCGTGCAACCCCGTTGGGGGCAGACCTTGGCAGTGGAGCACCGCGTGGCCGATGACCTCCATGCCGAGCGCAGCATGGCGACCTGCCGCTTCTTTTTCCCCGGGGTGCTGCGAACGCATTCGTTCAACGTGCAAGGCACCTTCCGCACCGAGAAGGTGATCGAGGCCTACCGCTTTCTCAACGATAGGCTCATGCCCCGGGGCATCTCACCACGACCGCTGGAGGAGATCGCCTTCGCGCAGTTCAACTACGAACTGCCGGTGTGGTACCCTGATCTGGCCACCGGCAGCATCGCGTTCTTCCAGCGCGTGCGGGTGAACGCATTCGCGGATCTTACCCGTAGCCGCGTGGCCGCGAATGAGCAGGATTGGGCGACGGGCGGATTGGAACTTAGCATCGACCTGCGGTTGATGCGCCTCTTCCAGATGAGCATCCTTATGCGCTATACCGCCGCGCTCACCACCGGCGTGCCGCTGGACCGCCCTTTCGAATTCCTGGTCATGCGCTTTGAACTGGTGAACTGATGCAAATGGCCCCGCGGGTTCAAGCTGAACTCGCACCCTTCTCAGTTGTCGGAGAGTCGGACAACCGACAACCAACAACCGGCAAGCCCTGCGTTCCACTTCACACCGCGCGGGAAAGTGCGGGCGAAGGGGAAGGGGGAAATGGAGATGTACTTCGTGCACAACACATCGGCTCAAGCCTGACCATTCCTACGTGATCGAAGCTCCCGTTCCGTGTCACCCCATCCATCATCAGCCATCAACGTGCGGCAGAGTACCGATCCTATCTTGGAGCCGGTCGCCACCGATCCGACCATGACCCTATCGATCATGAGGAACATATGGCAGTTGCTGGCTGTAGTGATGATCGCCACAACCACGGGGGCCCAGGCGCAACATGATGAAACGGACAGTTCCGCTCAGGCACTGTGGAGCACTTGGGCGAACGAAGACCTGCAGAACACCGAACGGCTGGAGGGACTCGAGAAGTTCATACGGCTGCGCTTCGAGGACAGCGACCCGGACAGCACCCTTCACTATGCGGATGTGCTCTATACCACAGCTGAGCGCTGGCAGGACAGCGCTAGGATGGCCACTGCGCTCATCCTGCAAGGCAATGCACTGAAGGACAAAGGGGATGCTGTCTCCGCCAAACAGCGCCATCTGCGATCGCTTCAGATCAGCCGGTCGACCGGCAACAAGAAAGGAATGGCCAGAGCCCTGAACAGTCTGGGCGTGACGGAGCTGGCCAATGGTGACCATATCAACGCCGTAGCACACCTGAGCGAGGGCTTGAAACTCGCCGAGGCGGTCCCCGACAGCTCGCTCATCGGGCGCATCCTCGGGAACATCGGTATCCTGCACCACAACCAAGGCGATACGGAGAGTGCGCTGAGCTACTACATGCGACGACAGCAGATCGCCGAGGCGCTCGACCAATCGGACATCCTGGCGGAAGTCATCATGAACATCGGGCTGATCCAAGCGGAACGATCGGAGCATGCCCTGGCGGATTCCAGCTTCCTGCGTGCCTTGGAACTCACGCGCTCCATCGGCTATCACGGCATGGAGCTCCTTTGCCTCTTGAATCTCGGATGGCACAAGGAACAATTGGGTGATCTGGCGGCAGCGCTCATCTACGATCGGGAAGCGCTCACACTGGCCGACCGGATAGGCGACAAAGCCGGCTCTGCGAACGCACGGGTAGCCTTGGGGGCGGTGTATCTGCTTCGGGAGGACATCCCTGCGGCATTGCGCTATGCCAATGAGGGACTAGCGATCGCCCGTGGCTCACAGAATCCGAGGAGCGTGATGGATGCAGCAGAGGTGCTCTTTGATATCCACAAGATCGCCGGGAATTACTCCGAGGCGCTCACCATGCACGAATTGTTCCAGGTGATGCGCGACAGCTTGAAGAACGATGAGAACAAGCAAGCCGTCATGCAGCAACGCTTCCAGTACGATTTCGACAAGAAGGAAGCGCTCCTCGTGGCTGAACAGGAGAAGAAGGATGCCGTGGCCGCAGAGGAAATGCGACGCAAAGACGTTCAACGCAATGCCTTCATAGGCGGCTTCGGCTTGATGCTATTGCTCGCAGGCACCTTCTTCTTCCAGCGCAACCGCATCAGCAAGGAGAAGGCGCGAAGTGAGGAACTGCTTCTGAACATCCTCCCGAAAGAAGTCGCGGAAGAACTCAAGGCGAAGGGTGAGGCCGATGCCAAACAGATCGATCAGGTGACCGTGCTCTTCACCGACTTCAAAGGCTTCACCGCCATGAGCGAAAAGCTCAGCCCAAAGGAACTGGTCGCAGACATCCACGAATGCTTCAGCGCCTTCGATCACATCATCGCCAAGCACGGCATCGAGAAGATCAAGACCATCGGTGACGCTTACATGGCCGCTGGTGGATTACCAAGGCCTAACACGACGCACGCGTCCGATGTGGTGAAGGCCGCGCTGGAGATCCGCGATTTCATCGCAGAAGGCAAGTCGCGTAAAGTCGCGGATGGACTTCCCTACTTCGAGATCCGCATCGGCATCCACACCGGCCCCGTTGTCGCTGGTATCGTGGGCGTGAAGAAGTTCGCCTACGACATCTGGGGCGATACGGTGAACATTGCCAGCCGCATGGAAAGCAGCGGGGAGGTCGGCCAGGTGAACATCAGCGAGAGCACGTATGCACTGGTGAAGGACGAGCCGGGTCTCATGTTCACATCACGCGGAAAGGTGCAGGCGAAGGGGAAGGGGGAAATGGAGATGTACTTTGCCAGCAACGCATGAAAAGACCACTTCTCCTGCTCATCCTGTCGTTTTTGCTCGGCCCCGCTGGCGCCCAGCAGCAACGGCTCGACAGCCTATTGGGCGTGTTGAAGACACAGCCGGAAGCGAAGAAGGCGGTGGGCAGGGCGCGCAAGAACAAGGAGCTATGGAGCGGCGCGTAGGCCCATGGGTAGCGGCGCTGGCCTGCGTGCTCCTGCTCGGCACGCTCGGGCGCGCGCAACAGGACACCTTGCTGGTATCGGCAAGCGCGCTGCTTGACGGACGTGCCTTCGTGCGTAGCATCGGCATCTCCGTTCCGGGGATCGACCTGGTGGCACAAGGGCATCCGCGTTGCCTGCGCGCCGACGATCCGGCGTTCGCCGCACGCGAGCTGGACGAGCGCAGCTGGCAGCCCTTGAACAGCTTCGACCGCGCCCAGTTCCCTACCGGCCAGGTCTATTGGGTGCGCTTCCAACTGAAGGTGGATCCAGCGCTCGCCCATGCTCCGGTGGACCTGGACATCTACAGCCAAGGCGCCGTGGAAGTGTACTTCAATGGCGAACTGGTGGAGCACTTCGGAACGATGCCCAGGACCGGGTCCAGGGAGGGGTACGAAGCCGCTCCCTTCATTCCGCGACGGCAGGTGCGCTTGCGCTTCATGGGCGATGGCCAGCGCGAAACGATCGCCATACGCTGCGTGCATGCCCCCATGTCCGTGGCCAGTTTCGAACGAGCGAACGAGTTGGCCCTCACCCTGCACCTGCCCGAGGTGGAAGGGACCATCGCGGGCATGGAGGACAGTACCCTGCTGCAGTACGGCCTGTTCGTAGGCATCAACCTCATCATCCTGCTGCTCGCCGGTGCCATCATGTCGCGCTCGATACGGGATCGGAGCTGGTTGATGCTCGCCTTCTTCTCCCTTTTCATGGCGCTCGTGGGCTTCACCAACATACCGCCCAAGGGGAGCTTCGGTCTTTCGCTCGAAGCGGTGAACGCCATCAGCTTGCTGAACCCGATCGTGTATCCGGTGGCGCTGTTGTTCCTGGTGCTGGTGCTGCGAACGCTCTTCGCCACGGTGGATCGCCGCAGCGTGCTGGTCTTCGGAACGATCACGCTGCTCATGATCGCCGCGAGCTATGAGGCGTACCTCGATCCAGCGGGGAACCACAACTTCGATGGCTGGATCACCATCCTGTTCTTCTTCGAGGTGGCGCGCCAGGCGTTGCGGGCCGTGCGCAAGCAGGTACACGGCAGTTGGATCATCGGTATCGGCGCGGTCCTCTTCATCATCAACGGTGTTTTCCTGGAGCAGTACTACCAATTCACCGGGCACGAAATGGCGCGTTGGTTGCGAACCTTCCTGCGGTTCTCCTACTACCTCACCATGCCGGTGAGCATCGCCATCTTCCTCGCGGTGCGTTCCGCCCACCAGAGCCGCCTGCTCGCCCGGCAGCGCGACGAGCTGGACAAGGAGGTGCACGAGCGCACGGCGGAACTGCGGCATGAGAAGGAGCGCTCCGAAGAACTGTTGCACAACATCCTGCCGGATGAGGTCGCCGCAGAGCTCAAGGCGAAGGGCAGCGCCGATGCCCAGCTCATCGACCAGGTCACTGTGCTCTTCACCGACTTCAAAGGCTTCACGGAGATGAGCGAGAAGCTCACCGCGAAGGAGCTGGTCGCGGACATCCACGAATGCTTCAGTGCCTTCGATCACATCATGGCGAAGCACGGCATCGAGAAGATCAAGACCATCGGCGATGCGTACATGGCCGCGGGTGGATTGCCAACGCCGAACACCACGCATGCATTGGATGTGGTGAAGGCTGCATTAGAGATCCGGGATTTCATCGCCGAAGGCAAGGCGCGGAAAGTCGCATCAGGCCTCCCCTATTTCGAGATCCGCATCGGCATCCACACCGGCCCGGTGGTGGCAGGTATCGTGGGCGTGAAGAAGTTCGCCTACGACATCTGGGGCGACACGGTGAACACGGCCAGCCGCATGGAGAGCAGTGGCGAGGTGGGGCAGGTGAACATCAGCGAGGCGACGTATGCGCTGGTAAAGGACATAGTTGTCAGTTCTCAGTTGTCAGGCAGCCCGCCAACCGTCAACCGACAGCTGACAACTCCTGCGTTCACCTTCACCCCGCGTGGAAAGGTGCAGGCGAAGGGCAAGGGAGAAATGGAGATGTACTTTGTCACGGTCGCTTCTCCCAAATCCACAGCATGACCCGCTCCGCATGTGCATTGACCCTGCTTCTACTGTACGTAGGTGCCTCCGGTCAGCAATTGCGCATAGATGAACTGCGACGACCGCTGAAGGAACATTCCGCACCGGATGCAGCGCGCCTGCAATTGCTTGTTGAAATGGCCCGGGCGTACGGCCTGGTACAACTGGACACAGCGGTCCTGTTCGCCGATGAGGCCAATGCGCTCGCCGAGCGGCTGGGTGATGCGAAGTCAGCGGCGCATGCAACCGCGATCAGAGGAACCTACGAGGTACTTCGTGGAGGCCTTGCGCGCGGCCAAGCGGACCTCAACACGGCTTTGGAGGCATCCGAGCAGAGCGGTTCGCTGGCTGGTCAGGTCCAATCGCGCATTGGGTTCTTGGTCGTGAGGAATCTGCAAGGCCGCACTACCGACGGTGACAAAGAGTTCGAGTCCGCATCCGCGTTGGCCACTGCTTTGCGCGATACCACCGCCATGGGCACACTGCTCCTGATCAGGGCAATGTGGCTGTGCAATGGATCACTGCTTGAGCAAGCGATGGTGCTATTGGATCGTGCCATAGCGCTCGGCACCGCGCATTCCTCACACACTTCGCTGTCACCGGCGTATTCTTCACGGAGTTATGTGCATGCATGCATGGGGGAATTGGATGCCTCGGGTAGAGACATCGACTCCGCTTTGCACTGGGCCACCCATACTGGCGATCGTATTGCCCTTTCCGTGGCTCGAGGTAACGAAGGGACGCTCCATTGGTTCCGCTCGAATATGCCCAAGGCCCTGGAGTGCTACCTGGAGTCCTTACGGTTGAGTGAGCAACTAGGTGCGCGGCCGGATATGGTTAACACTGAAGGCAATGTGGGCAAGGCCTATTCCGTCATGGATGATCAGGTCCGAGCCTTGGAGTATGCCGAGCGAGCGAGCAACGGGGCGCGGGAATTGGGCCTGCACCAGTGCCTGCTGAGCTCGCTCTGCGACCTCGGGAATGCCGCACTCGAATTGAAAAACCAGCAAAAGAGCTCCGCGGCGTTCAAGGAGATGGCCTTCTGGGCCGATTCGCTGAACAACCAGGACTTCCTCGCGGAGGCGGACGTGAGAATGGCCGATTCATACTTGGCTTTCGAGATGCCGGACAGCGCGTTGAAGTATGCGTTGCGCGGTACCCTTGGCATGCGCAAGCTCGAAAGCACTTCAGACGTTGGTCGTGCGCTGGTGACCGAAGGGAAGGCCCTCTCTGCCGCCAGCGATGTGGCGCTCCGTCGTGAAGGTATCGATCCAAAGGACCGCTCCTCGCGCGCATTGCGTGCTTACGAGGAGGCGATCACCGCGGTCGATGGGTTCTTCGATGAAGTAACGTACGCCTCCTACTTGGGGATCAGCACCATCCATGAGCGGGATGGGAATTTTGCAGAAGCGCTGATCTACCATCGAAAGGCCGTGGCGGTACACGATAGCATGCTCACGGCGGAGAGGAACCAGGCCATGGGTGAATTGCAGATCCAGTACGAAACCGAGAAGAAGGAACAGCAGATCGTATTGCTCGGCAAAGACAAGGAGGTACAGGCCAAGGAGATCCAGAAGCAAAAGCTCGTGCGTAACGGTTTCATGGGCGGCTTCGCGCTGGTGGCACTGTTCGCCGGTGTGTTCCTCTTCCAGCGCAACCGGATCGGCAAGGAGAAGAAGCGAAGCGAGGAACTCTTGCTGAACATCCTTCCAGCGGAAGTCGCGGAAGAACTGAAGGCGAAGGGCGAGGCCGACGCGAAGCAGATCGATCAGGTCACCGTGCTCTTCACCGACTTCAAGGGCTTCACCGCCATGAGCGAGAAGCTCAGCCCAAAGGAACTGGTCGCAGACATCCACGAGTGCTTCAGCGCCTTCGATCACATCATGGCCAAGCACGGCATCGAGAAGATCAAGACCATCGGCGATGCGTATATGGCCGCTGGTGGATTGCCAACGCCCAACACCACCCACGCGCTGGATGTGGTGAAGGCCGCACTGGACATCCGCGACTTCATCGCCGAAGGCAAGGCACGGAAAGTAGCAGCGGGTCTCCCGTACTTCGAGATCCGGATCGGCATCCACACCGGCCCCGTTGTCGCTGGCATCGTGGGCGTGAAGAAGTTCGCCTACGACATCTGGGGCGATACCGTGAACATCGCCAGCCGCATGGAAAGCAGCGGGGAGGTCGGCCAGGTGAATATCAGCGAGAGCACGTATGCACTGGTGAAGGACGAGCCGGGTCTCATGTTCACATCACGCGGCAAAGTGCAGGCGAAGGGCAAGGGGGAAATGGAGATGTACTTCGTTCGCCAAAGCTCGGAACGAGCGTAGGAGAACTTGGTCAGCTTCAGCCGGACATCCGGGCATGATACCGCTGCGTCACTCCTCAAGTACTGGGAACGTGTCGCTACATTTCAGCCATGCAGGTGGTGCGTTGGTCGATCATTTTCGCGTTGCTTTTATCGTCGCGATCGGCGTCGCTCGCGCAGGCAGAGCAGGTAGACACCATCTTCCGCAACCTCCGGATCGATGCGCGCGAATTGCGCGATGGGACCACGGCGGTGCCCGGCCAGGGTCGTGAGGTACCCGGTCTCGATCTGGACGATATCGGCACTCCGCGTCACATCATCGGCGATGACCCTGCGTTCGCTGAGCGTGCGTTCGTGGATAGCACATGGATGCCGCTGGGCCCATTGCGCGACACGGTGCTGCGGGGCGGCGGCGTGCATTGGCTGCGCTACTATCTGGAGCCGGCTGCCGACCTGGAACGGACACCCCTGGTGCTGAACGTGGCAGCCATCGCGGGTACTGAGGTCTTCCTCAACGGCCGCTCACTGGTGCGCCTGACGGCGGTGCGACCCATGCGACATGGGTCCGGACTCCCGTCCTACGACTCGCTACTGTGCTTGAGCGTACCGTTCGTCCTGTTGTGCGATGGAAAGCCGGAGGTACTGGCCGTGCGTATCGAGGGTGCCGCGGGCGAGCCGCTGAGGAACGCTTCGCTCATCCTGTCCCTGCGAACCGCCGATGCCAGCTACCATATGCACCGGCACATGGTGCACTATGGGGTGTTCATCGGCATCAACGTGATCATCCTTCTCCTTTCATTGGTGATCTGGCGGTACGACCGCGCTGACGGGAGCTGGCTTTTGCTCGCCGCGCTATCGGTGGTGTCCGCGCTGGATACCTTCTGTGAAGTGGGTTATGGCATGGGTGCGCTGGGCTTCACCGATGTTCCATGGAAGGTACTGGGCCTCGTACGCGCGGTGCTCATTCCATGGCCTATGTACCTGTTGATCATGGTACTGGGCCGTATGCGCGGCGACCTGAGTGCGCGGCGCGCGAAATGGTATACGCGGGGCGTGCTGGTGGTCACCTTCATCTGCGCGGCGTTCGGCATCGGCGAGTGGTACGGGATCCTGGGATCCGAAGGTCTGATGCTGCTGAACGATGGGCCCGCGTTGATCATCGCGGTCATCGTGTTCGCACTGGTGTTCGCGGTCGTCGTGGTCTGGTTCGCCATCGATGTGGTACGGCTGGGGATCCGGCTGCTGCGGTCAAAGGGCTACGCACGGTGGATCGGTGGCGGCGCCCTCGCCTCAAGCCTGCTCACGCTCGTTCTGCGCATGATGAGCGCAATGACAGGCGTTGGCCTTTCCTCCGTCCTGGAAGTGCTGGCGGACTACTGCTCCTACGTAGCGGTGCCTGTTTCCATCGCGGTGTACCTCGCCATCCGCTCGGGGCACCACAACCGGTTGGTCGCCCGGCAGCGCGATGAATTGGACGAAGAGGTGAAGGAGCGCACCGCGCAATTGAGCGCCGAGAAGGACCGCTCCGATGAGTTGCTGTTGAACATCCTGCCGGCGGAGGTGGCCGAGGAACTGAAGCGCACCGGCGCGGCAGCCGCCAAGCACTTCGACCTGGCCGCGGTGCTCTTCACGGACTTCAAGGGCTTCACCTCGCTCACCGAGAGGGTCGGCGCTGCCGAACTGCTGCAGGAGCTGAACACATGTTTCAAGGCCTTCGACGACATCATCACAGCCCGTGGCATCGAGAAGATCAAGACCATCGGTGATGCATACATGTGCGTAGGCGGACTGCCGGACCCCAAGTCGTCCTCGCCGGAAGATGTCGTGCACGCCGCCTTGGAGATGCAGGATTTCATGAAGCGGCGAAAGATCGAGCGCGATGCACAGGGTCAGCCCGCCTTCGAGATGCGCGTGGGCATCCACACTGGCCCGGTCATAGCAGGTATTGTTGGCGTGAAGAAGTTCCAGTACGACATCTGGGGCGATACGGTGAACATTGCCAGTCGCATGGAAAGCAGCGGGGAGGTCGGGCAGGTGAACATCAGTGAGAGCACCTATGAGTCGGTGAAGAGTGGACCAGGTTTGACGTTCACGCCACGGGGGAAAGTGCAGGCGAAGGGCAAGGGGGAAATGGAGATGTACTTCGTAGAGGCCCGATCATGATGATCGCCGAGGAGGTGAACACCTGCCGCCTCGCGACAATGGAGAAGTGATGGACTTGTTAGCGGGTGATGACGGTGATCGTGGGGACCCGGCCCCGAGACGGGATCGGGGGTGGTGAACGGAATGATGCTCACACGACCGCCCCGGATCAGGTCGATCCCTAGCAGCGTTCATATCCACCTAACAAGAACGCCCCATCTTCGGCCCCCCTACCACCCTTGTGGTCCACTCATGAAGAATACGTTCACACTTCTCCTGTCGGGCCTGGCATGGCAGCTCTTCGCGCAAACCAACGTGGTCACCTATGCGGGTGGCTCCGGCAACGAGGCCTTCAACGACGTGGTTCAGATCAGCGATGGGCGCATCCTGGTGATCGGCACGGCCGATGACCTTGGCTGGATCGACGGCAGCGTGCCCCAGTTCACTCTTACCGCAACGGGCATCGCCAACGGCCTTGGCACGAACAAGGTGCCCTTCATCCTGGTACTGGACAGTACGGCGCAAACCCTGCTCGCCGTCCATCACCTGCAGCCGAACGCGGCGGAGGACCTGCGCTTCATCAAGCTCACCAATGCGCCCGGCGAGCCCACGGGCGACATTTACTTGAGCGGTACCACCGAGGACGCCACCAACGGCGGCTACTTCATCGGCAAGCTCGATGACAACTTCGTGAACGGTGATCCCACCGGCTTCGCATGGGTGATCAACGTGAAATGCGCCGCAGGCGAATACCCCAAGATCTACCAGCCGTGGGATGTGGGTGGCGACGGAAAGGTGGTGTACGGATACGGCGACAGTCATTCGTACAACTGGAGCGCGTTCTATCGGAACGATGCCGATGGGAACCCGGATGTGGTACCGCATTGGCGGATCCACTGGCCGCTTGGTGGCGGGCCGGAGCATCGTGGTGACGCAGCCACTTTTCTGGGAGGTATTGGTGCGCTGGACTACAGTGCGATCGTGCTGAAGCGCGATGCCACGCGTTGCGAGTTGCGTTCACCCACCCAGGTGGAGTTTGACCTCTGGCAACCCGACGGCAACGGCGGCACGAAGAAGGGCACCTGGCCATTGGACATCCTGTACAGCGAACCTTGCCTGCCCGGGGGTACCGGCAACACCACCGATGGACCGGGTTACACCGGATACAGTGGCAGCGCGACCTTCACGCATGGTCCGCAATCCGTATGCATCGATCGGCGCACGAACAACATGTACATCGGGTTCAACACCAAGAGCGTGCTGCCCGGCGGCCAGCCCGACTTTGAACCCGCCGTGATGGCCATGGACGCCGATGGTGCGCTCTTGTGGTGGAGCCGCCTCTACCATGAAGTGACTCCCGGTGGCGACACGCTCAACAGCAGTCCGGACCAGTACGTGGACGCGCTGGCGATCGACTATTCGGAGCCGCCAGCGAGCGGCCTGCTCGTGGTGAACGCTCGCTGCCACGGCAACAACGTGGAGAATCTCTGGGAAGGCGATACCATCGCAGCGAACCCAGGAGCCAGCGGTTTTCAGAACCGCTTCACGGGCAACAACGGCAACATCCACATCAGTTGGTTGGGCAAGCTCACCCTGGCCGATGGCACCTTGATGCACAGCACCTACGTGGCCGAGTACGCCGAAGGCACCGGCTCGCTCGGGGCGCCGCTGGCCGACCCGAACCTCGACGGCTGGCCGAACCCCAACGACGGCTGGCCCGATGTGAACACCACGTACCTCGGTAAGAACAACCTGAAGGTCACGGCGGACGGCAGCGTGCTCGCGCTGGGCAAAGGTCGTCGCACGATCACCACGGCCAATGCCTACCAGAAAATGGTGAAGCCCGCGAACGGCGGCCTCAGCGCTTGGAACGATTACGTGCGCGTGTACACGCCCGATCTGTCGAACCTGAAGTACAGTTCGTTGCTCGTTGGGCAATGGGACACCCTCACTCAAGCGGGCGGAGACAACGTGCGCCTCAATGGATCCTTCAAGACCAGGAGCGGTGTGATCGTGGTGGGCAGACACAACGCTACTGGTGTGGACATGCCGGTGAGCGCGGTGCCCGCATGGGGCAATGCCGCCTTCAACAATGGTAGCGCTGTGTTCGCCTACTTGCGCACCGCCGCTCTCTTCGACCCGGGCGATGACCCCGTTGATCCGAGCACGACGGTGGCGGTACCAGTGGAAGAGCGTCTTTTACGCGTTGCGCCGAACCCAACGCAGGGTGAAGTCCTGGTGATCCTGCCAGATGGTGCCGTCGGAACCTTGACCTTACGTGATGTGACCGGAAGATCCCTCGTCGTTCAACAAGCGCAGGGTACTACAGTGCTCGATCTGAACGACTACGCCGCAGGCACGTATTCGTTGTCGTGGCGGACAAGCCAACGGGCCGAGCGAACAGTGCGAGTACTGGTGCAGTGATCCGTATGCTTCGTGCCGAACCACACGATCGATAACTGAACGGCCTCAGGTGCGCCTAGCCAGGTCCGGGCGGTCCTGATAGTCCCACTCATGCCCGGGCGGAAGTTCCGCAGTGGGGCTGGTGGTATCGTGGAGAACGGACCACACCAGTTGGATCACCACCACAGGGACGAGGGTCAACAGAAGCAAGGCGGACCAGAGCGGGGCCTGGAACCATACGGCCGCCATGATGATGGGGAGCAATGCGGTAGCACGCAACGCATGTCTTTCGGAGCGGGTCATGCCGTTGACCGCACAAGCCACGCGCCAGAGGGCCGCCAGCTTATGG
This sequence comes from Flavobacteriales bacterium, assembly GCA_017987895.1. GTDB lineage: Bacteria > Bacteroidota > Bacteroidia > Flavobacteriales_F > PHOS-HE28 > PHOS-HE28. The sequence continues at coordinate 48,322 of JAGNSU010000006.1, forward strand.
TCCACGTTTGGGTCTAAGCAAAACAGACCATGGGACCTCCGTGCCGCTGTACGAACGGCTGAAGGGTGCCCGCCCCCACGCAGCAAGGTTGCGAGCGTGCGGAGGTGTTGGGCTAACTCGGTAACGGTTCGTACAGATACTCGGTGCCGTTATGATGCACCACCACTTGTGCGTTCCACCACTTGGCGATCACCACTATCCTTCTACATGCTTCGTCCAACGTGGTCGCGCGCACGGCGGGTCGGGTGGATCCTTCACGTACCGCGATCCAGGTCCCATCGAAGCGGAGTTCGACATGGTAGCGTTCAGTGCTCATCTCAGCAGGTGCATGCATGCATGGGTATTCGCCGATCGCATGCCGCAACCCACGGTATCAAGAAGAGGAACGCACGTCGGCAACGGATCACACGATCGTCCCGGAACAGTGGAACGGCCGCCGCACCACAGGAAGCCCCCGATCCGCTAATGGTCTGGGTGTGGGTTTTCGGGAGAGTGGCCCATTAAGTGCGCAGAGCGATCGTGGACCGCATGGATCGTTTCCATTTAGGCACCGCTGGCTGGCAGGTGGCGAAGACCCTCGGCCAGGCTCCTGCGGAGGGGGGACACCTGGAGCGGTACGCCCAGTTGTTCAATGCCGTGGAGATCAACTCCGTTTTCTACCGGCCCCACCTGGCCAAGACCTTCGAACGATGGGCCGCCACCGTGCCGGAGGACTTCCGTTTTTCGGTGAAAATGCATCGGGGCGTTACGCATGAACGGCGCTTGACCGACGTACGACCGGCGCAGGTCTTCCTTGAAATGGTCGCCGCGCTCGGAGAGAAGCTGGGCCCGGTGCTGGTGCAACTCCCCCCATCGCTCGCGTGGTCGGTAGAAAGGGGAGAGTTCTTAAGTGCGTTGCGTGAAGCGTACCACGGCGCTGTGGTGTTGGAGGCGCGCCATCCCTCCTGGGCCGCTGCGGATGTGATGAAGGTGTTGAAGGAGACCAAGATCAGCGGGGTTGCGGCCGATCCACCGGTCATCCACCGCTCGCCTACTTCCGGTTCCATGGTACGCCCCGGGTGTACTGGTCCACGTATACGGATGACTTCCTATCGCAGCGGGCCGAACAGATCACGGTGCTGCTGAAGGCCGGCCGCACCGTATGGACGATCTTCGATAATTCAGCGGCTGGTGCAGCGGCGCCGGATGCCCTGCGGTTGCGTGCGCTGGTGCAGGAACGGATGGCATAGGTGGCACACCGCAGCACGATGCACTTCACGGGAGGAACGCCCTCCATGGCCGTTCTGTCCGGCCATCAACTCCCCACATCCATGCTCTGCAGTGGCTTTCGCGCGGGAGCGGTAAGCACCTCGCCATCCACCGAGAAGCGCGAGCCGTGGCAGGGACAATCCCAACTGCGTTCGGCGCCGTTCCATGCCACCGTGCATTTGATGTGGGAGCAGGCGGGATCCACCGCATGTAAGAGCCCCGCTTCGTCCCGGTGCAAAGCGATGGACCGGCCTTCGTGCTGCACCACCCGTCCGTCGCCTTTCGCGAGATCATCGAGTTCCTTCATACCCTTCGCGGGGAATGGTGCAGCTACAAGATGGCCCACCACATCGGCGGCCTCCTTCACGAAGTTGCCAAAGCCTGCGATGAGGCTGACCCGCGCGGGATCGAACACTTCTTCATACGGGCTGCTGTTCGTGGTGATCAGATCGGTGAGGACGATGGAGGCCAGCGTACCCAGTGTGATACCATTGCCGTTGAACCCTGTGGCCACATGGATGCGTTCGTCGGCCATGGGAAGCCTCCCGATGTAGGGTAGGCCATCGGCGGGCTCGAAGTATTGGGAGGACCATTGGTGGGTGATGGCTTCCACCGGATAGAGGGAGCGCACATGGGCTTCGAGTTCCTGGAAGCGCTTGGTCGTGTCCTCCTCGTGCCCGGTTTTATGATCGCAGCCGCCCGCGATGAGCAGCCGGACCCCGTCCACGTCTTCCGTTCGGTAATAGTGGTATGGATCCTCCATGTCGTACACTAAGGCAGCTGGCGGTTCGGCATTGGCCGCGAGCCGTGCGGAGAGCACATAGCTGCGATAGGGAGCATTGCGGAAGTGCAGGATATTGACCCCCGGCGGTATGTGGGTGGCATAGACCAAGTGGCGAGCGCGCACGATCCCACGCTCGGTGACGACCTCCAGCGCTTCCTCTTTTGGCTCCACCTCCAGGACCCGGCAGCCTTCCAGCAAGTTACCTCCCGCGGTCTTGTAAGCAGCGGCCAAGCCGTGTATGTACCGTGTAGGATGGAATTGGGCCTGTCCGGTAAAGCGGGCGGCTTTCACAAAGGGTTTTGGGAACGGCATACGCTCGACGAAGTCGGCGGGCAAGCCAACCGCCCGCGTCCCCTCCACGATCTTGTCCAATTCCTCCGCTTGTGAAGCGTCCTGTGCGAATAGGTAGGCATCGCGTTCGAGCCAATGACATGTGGGCGCATGGAGGCCGGCCCAGTGCTGTATACGGCCCACCGCTTCGAGCGCGCCACGCGCCACCAGCTTGGCCTGCTCCTCGCCGAATTTTGAGATCATCCGGTCGTAGCTCAGTTCCAGGATGGTGTTGATGTGGGCGGACGTACCGCCCGTGGTACCGAAACCGATGTTCTTCGCTTCCAACACCAGACAGGTTCGCCCCGCGTTGCGTAAGGCCAGCGCTGTGCTCAGGCCCGTTATCCCTGCGCCCACCACCACAACATCCTGTATGTCGGTGGGCATTGCCACGGTGCTGTTGGTCGCCCCCGGCATGCTGGTCTGCCATAGGCTTTGTTGGTATCCATCCCTTTGCATGGTCTGTGGTTTGGCCCTATTCCCGCAGATCCATTGCCGTGCGGCACCGAGTGGCGGAATACCGCACCGGCGCGCAGTATCAGCCCACCCTTCGAACGATGTCCATGGGGTGGTTCCTCCCCAAGCGATCCTTGGGGAATGCACACTCTTGGTCGATCGATCTGAAATGGTGGGAGTATCCGTGATCATCGCGCACCGCCGTCGCATCACGCCCTATCTTATGGGCACCGCGATCGCCATGGAAGACGTCAGTGAGCTTACCCGAACCTCCCCGTGGGATGCGCGCGCGCAGGCATTGGTGGGCGCTGCTTTGGAAGTGCACAAGCAATTGGGCCCCGGTTTTCTGGAACCGGTCTATCAGGAGGCGCTTTCTCTGGAGTTCGTGTTGCGGGGCATTCCCTTCATGCGCGAGTTGCATGTGCCCGTGATCTACAAAGGCAAAATGCTCACCTGCTCCTTCCGTGCGGACTTCGTTTGTTACGAGGCGCTGGTGGTGGAGCTGAAGGCCCTACGCGCCCTTACGCGGAAGGACGACACCCAGATCCTGAACTACCTCAAGACCACGGGGCACCTGCGCGGGCTGTTGTTCAACTTCGGGCAGCAGCGGTTGCAGTTCAAGCGTTTCGACCTGTCGCCATTTCCCTAAAAGCGACCGCCCCTCCGATCAGGGAGGGGCGGCGGCCGAAAGTGGGTAAGTGTGCAACACCAGCCCACATGCGAAGACGGTTCGCATAGTGATCGTTCCATCGGGGTGAGCTTCATGTTCTCGCAATAAGGGACGTGCCCCTAGCGGGCGTGCCTGGATCGCGGCGGCGGACCGAGCGCATGGGGAAGTGTGCGGTGTTCTGGGGCATCGTTTCCACGAGGGTTCCTCCCACTGAGCCGTGCAGTTCCTTGTGCATCCTGGGCGCAGGGTTGCGGCATGAACATGGAGTGCCCTTTCCGCATGCACACCTATCTACGCGCTCTCCTTTTGCTGTTCGTCATCGTTTACTTGAGGCCCAGTGCGGGTCTCGCACAGAGCGACCGCATCCGAGCGATCCAGATGTGGTTCACCAACCTGGATCCGGCGCAAATGCAGCAGCGTGCGCCGTTGAAATGCAAGCTCGTGAAGCGTAACGTGGCGGACTATGGCAAGGTCTACGCGCAGGTAAGGACCCAAGCCGATCGGAACGACGGCTCGTCCACCTTCGTGCTACACCTGCGGCGGGCGCTGAACAAGGATGACCTTGCCCAACGCATGCATCTCTATTTGGAGACAGCGAGGAGATCACCGGCATGGGCGTTCGATGGCATCGTGATGATCACCTTCGCGGATGGCGGCACCACTACGGTGAACATGGGCCGTGTGGAACTGGGCAGCGCCCCTGGCTTGTCGCACTATTGGGATCGTGCGCTCTCCAGCTTGGAGAGCGAATGACCGACCGCTTGACCGCGCTCCCGTTCAAGCAGCAGGTCGCTGACAGCCTCCCCCGCCGCATCCGATCAACAGCACAAGAGGCCGTTCGTACTCTTTATAGTCACGTCCTCGCAGTTCAAACGTGCGCCGGTACTTGGTCCGCGGTTTGTCCATTCCGGGCCGATGAGTTCCAGCGAATATGCACCCTGGCCAATGGGCACGGACCTCGCGAACGACAGGCGAAAAGCTACCGCTTGCACGACCGTGCGCCCGAAGGATATGTTCTGAATGCTCGGTCTAGAGAAGCATGCGGGTCGTTGGGCAAGCGTGCGAAAATGGATGATCGACCATGAGATCCACCTCGCCTCACTTCGCTGAAGAGCGACGGCTTCGTACCCGCGTCAAGCTGGCGTTCGCACAAGGGACCTATGATCTGGTAGGCGCGCTCTGGCCGCTGTTGAGCATGGCGAGCTTCGAGGAAGTAATGGGGAACAAACGGGATGAATGGCTGGTTCGGAGCGTCGCGGGCATTCTGCTCGTGCTGGGGTCGCTTCTCGTCCACGATGCGTTCTTCCACCGCCACATCGCGCGGACCTTGCGGATCATGGCCACCGGGATCTCCCTGGTCCTTGGCGTGGTCGCGATCTTCTCTTCCCTATCAGGTCGCGTATCCTGGCTGTATTTGCCGGACGGCGTGATCCATATCGCGTTCGCTGTGGGATGGATCCTGCTCGCACGGCGGCCTTGGAAACTAGGGCGGCGAGGGCATCAGGAGCCCGATGCGCTCCAGGCGGATGACGTGTGAACTCAGGCCCAAGCCTAGAAAGGAAGGATCGAACGACGATGCGGAGATCGATCCATCATCATCTCGCTTCGTCGTCGGCGAACTGTTCTCCCTCTGTGGGCCTACCCATGGCCAGATCAACCGGGTCACGCTTCTGTTCGCGCGCCTGACGCAAGATCAGATCCGTACCTGCCACCGGGTTGGTATGGTCGAGCGCCATGCGATCGAAGACGCGCTCGATCACCGCGCTAGGGAACGCGTGTTTGTCCGCCAGAGCGCGTAGTTGATCGGGAGTGATCCTAGACCTGTTCATGCTGTTCCGTTCTGATCCGATACATCCATTTCCCATGCCGCCATGTTACCAATGCAAAGAGCCGCTCAACTGAGCGGCCCCTGTGCATTTGGAAGAGCGCGTTACGGCTGGACCTTCTTCGGTTCCGAGGTTCCACCTGGGGCGGGCCGGCCACCTGGCTTGGTGGATGCCGGGTTGTGACGGAGGTACCAACGATCGTAAGTCTCGGGCGTCAGGACTTTGCGGATCTCGCCATTCCGTCGATCGTTCAGTGAACGAAAGTCAGGGTGGCTCATGGGGTCTTTCCCCAGGGCCTCGTATTCCGGTTGGTAGCGGGTATCGATCTCGCGCAGCCGTTGCATCTGGTCCGCGGGGATACTGAACTCCCGGCCCATATTGTCATCGAAAGTCCGCCATCCGCGGCTGGTCGTCTGGTGAGCGGACTGTGGCCTGGCCGTGGAGTTGGGGGTGGTCTGTGCCTGGGTCGTCAATGCACCGAGTAGGACAACGGCGGTCACGATCTTTCGCACACTGTTCGGTGCTTGGAAGGTGGGTTGAACGAAGCGACGCTTGGGCCGCTCAAAAGGCGCCGGCTGCGGTGTCTCCTCGGGTGTAGGGGCAGGTAACGGTTGAAATGGTTTGTTGGTGCTCATGGTCGATCTGTGTTTGTAACGAACAAGAAGCATATATCACTCCCACGGCGTTCTCTGTATCACAAGCGTGAGCGGAACCCATGGACCTCAACGCATTGATCTTCTCGCCCGGACCATCCGGATCGGGGAGCCAGTATCACAACTCGTACTGGATCGTGTGTTCGTTTCCACATTCCCGCTCGAAGCATTACCAGTATGCTGCTTTGCGAGCGCGAACGATCGAGCCCGCAGGAACGGCTGACCCGAACATGGCTCACGCTACCTCCATCACAATGTGAAGGTTCGACGGGATCCGACCGTCGAACGGCTACCCCACGTAGGGGAAGATCCGCTCGTTCCGCCATCGCAAATGTGCAGGGTATACCGTTCGGCCCGATGATCGCGATCCTTCAGGAAACACAACTACCATGGCACTGAAGGACGATATGACCCAACTGAACAACATCCATGATCTGTTGGAGGATAGCCGCAAGGGCTACACGGAAGCGGCGGAACGCGCCGAAGCGGGACATGTAAAGGAGCTGCTGCGCCACTTGAGCACGAGCCGGACCAGCTTGATCGAAGCCGTCGCGGCGTTGCGGCGCAAAGCGGACCCCGAGGCGACACCACGCGAAGGCGGTACGCTGAAGGGCGACCTGCACCGCGCCTGGATGGACCTGCGTGATGCATTGAGCAAAAGCGAGAACGCCAATGTGTTGAGCGAGTGCGAGCGGGGCGAGGAGTTCCTTTTGATGCGGTATGATGAAGTGGTCGAGAAGGAAGTGGCCCCTGAGACCTATGCCTTGGCACAAAGCCAGCGCGCTGTAGTAGAGGGCAACCTGGAGCGGATCAAGGACCTGCGCAAGCGCTTCGAACACGTCGAGCATTGATCGCGACGGCGTCCGCTGCGTGTGATCGACCGTCCCGCATGTGCGGCGCCCTGCGACCGGGATCCTCGGAACGCGGGGTGCCGCCATGGATGCGCGCGACATCAACGCGGAGGGGACCTTTCATGAGCATGTGCGCGCTCCCCGTGTGCTTCGCACCTGCACACCCGGAGAAAGAAGGCCGACCGATACACTGCTAGGGGGCACCTTCTTCCATGTGGACCAAGGCTTGTGCGGCCACATGGCGCGCGTTTGGCTCTTAAGCAACAAAACACACAGAACCATGAGAACCCATACCCTGCTGATCGCGTTGCTCTCCACCTCGCTGCAAGCGCAGACCACCCATACGCTGGTGGCGAGCGATTTCCAATTCACACCGGACCTGCTCACAATTCAAAGTGGCGACAGTGTGCACCTATTCCTGGGTGCAGGTCATTCCTTCACACAGGTTTCCTCTACTACCTGGAACCTTGGCCAAGGTTATCCGACGCTCGGCCTGGACATCGGGGTTTTTCCGCAGGCCACCGAGCACATGCTGGCGCCGCAAACTCCGGATACCCTGTACTACGTCTGCGTACCCCATGTGAACATGGGCATGAAGGGGAGGATCGTGATCTTGCCCAGTACGATAGGAATGGACGAGAGCGCTCTTTCCAATGCGCCACTGTATCCGAACCCCGTCGTGGACCAATTGAGGATCCCCGGTGCCATTGCTTTCCGGGTCCGCCTGTACGATCCCATGGGTCGCATGGCGCTGGATGCACCGGTGCGAGGGGGCTTTGTGGATGTACGCGGGATCGCCTCAGGTCAGTATCTCGTACATGTGCTGAACGCCCAAGGAGGGTTGCTGCAACGGGAGGTGGTGTTGGTGTTGGAGTGAAACAGCCAGAGATCGCTTATAGCTTGAACGGCCCGGACCTATTGTCCGGGCCTTCGTCATTGATCCTCGCCATCAAGTATCGGAGCGTTCGCGACCGGATCACTCCTGCAGGCCCGATAGGGCCGCGGTCACCTTGCGGAGGTCGAAGCCGCTCTTGCCAAGCATCGGCTTGAAGAGATCCCCTAGTTTTTCCGTTCGCTCGGGCACGGTCCGCATAGTGAAGGCCTTCGGATCAAGGCCGATGCGCACCTCGCTCCATTTCAAAGGCGTGCTGACGGTAGCCCCCGGCTTCGGACGGATGCTGTATACAGAGGCGATGGTCTGGCCTTTCCGGTTCTGCAAATGGTCCAGGTAGATCTTCTTGGGGTCGCGCTTCGCGAGCGATCGTTCCAACGTGGTGGACCCGGGCAGGAGGTTTTGCACCACGACCATGATGCTCTTGGCGATGGGTGCGAGCTGCGTATAGGTGTATGCGCCGCCGGTCGGGATGTAGATGTGCAAACCGCTCGAACCGGAGGTCTTGCAGTAGCCTTTTGCGCCGATGCGGTCCAGCACCACCTTCACGGCAAGGGCAGCTTCCACCACCTGGTCGAAGGTGTTCTTTGCGGACGGGTCCAGGTCCAGCACGAGGTGGTCGGGCTTCAGCAGGTGCTGTTTGCGTGAACTCCATGGGTTGATCTCGATGCAGCCCAGGTTGGCTATGTAGAGCAAGGTTCCCAGATCGTTGCACAGCAGGTAGTCGATGGTTCCACCACCACGACTGTCCGATGGGATCTTCACGGAAGGCACCCACGGCGGCGCAGTACCCCCCGCATCCTTCTGGAAGAAGCCCGGCGCGGCGATGCCGTTCGGTGTGCGGAAAAGCGATTGCGGCCGATCCTTCAGGTGGGGGAGGATCACGGTATGCATGCGCTCGTAGTAGTCGATCACATCCCCCTTTGTGATGCCCTCCTTTGGCCAATAGGGTTTGTTCAGGTTGGTGAGGTGCACCATGTTGCGGCCCACCTTCACCTCGCGTTCGTTCGCGCGCGCTTCCTTCGGTGCTCTTCCCGTACCTCGCCTCGCCCTTTTCTTCGTGCTCGTTACAGTTGGCCTGGGCGCTGCTTTCGCCGCCTGGCTCTTAGTGCTCTTCATGGCCACGGGTTCTTTGGTGACGTCGGTGGCGCGCTTGTCCGTGCGGAGACCGAGGAAGACGGGATGGCGCATCTGCCCGTCGCGCGTCCACTCGGTGAACTTCACGTTGCACACCAGCTGCGGCTTCACCCAGACCGGGGGCATGTTGGCGTCCACCTTCCCGCCGAACGGCGATGCCTTCGCCACCAAGGGCTTCATCGTGGCGATCAGTTCATCCAACGTGAGCTCGTCGAAGCCGGTGCCGGTGTGACCGGTATACACGAGCTTGTTCTTCTCATAGACCCCGAGAAGCAGCGCACCGAAATGTTCGCGGCTGTTGCGCGGCGCTGTGTAGCCACCGATCACCACCTCTTGTGTATGGTGGTGCTTGATCTTCACCCAACTCTTACTGCGCACGCCTTGCGTGTAGGGGCTCGCGGCGCGTTTGCCGATGATGCCCTCCAGGTCCTGCGCCACGGCCGCGGCGAAGAACTCGGTGCCGCGCTCATGCACATGGTCGCAATAGCGCATATGCGCTCCGTCCTTGATCAAGGTGCGCAGTAGCTTCTTGCGTTGCACCAGAGGGAGCTCCGTGAGGTCCTTGCCGTCCAGTCGCAGCAGGTCGAAGACATAGTACACCACATTGGTAGCCGGTTCCTGGGAGGCATGTTGCAACAACTGGAAATCCGGATGGCCCTCCGCATCCAGCGCCACGACCTCGCCATCAAGCACCGCGCGCCGCCTGAATTTCCGCAGCGCCGTGGCCACGTCCGCATAGGCATCGAGGAAGGAAAGTCCATTGCGTGAATAGAGCCGCAGGTCGCGGCCGCCGGTTTCCGCGATCGCGCGGTAACCGTCCCACTTGATCTCGAAGAGCCAGTCCGGATCATCGAAGGGCTTCACGTCGGGCGAAGCGAGCATCGGCTTGATCGGATCGCGCACCTTATGTGCGCTGCCCATGCGGCGTTCGGAGAAGCGTTCGCGCTGCACGGGTTCGGCGATGGCCGAAGGCGCCAGGGCTTTCACCACCTTGGAACGCCCTGCGCTCTTCTTCGCCTTCGGGGTCTTTCCAGCGGACGCCAAGGCTTTGTTGATGGGTGAGTTCTTCGGTGTCTGCTCTTCGCTATTGTAGCTGTCCACCGCATGCTTGTCCCGGTGCTTGATCAGCAGCCAGCTCTTCTCCTGGCCCTTCATGCGCACCAGCGCGAATTCCCCTTTCAACTTCCTTCCCTTCAGGACGATCTTCAGCGAGCCGCTGTGCAGCATGTGCATGAGGAAGGTCTCGGGGTCCTTCCCTTCCGGAAGGTCCAAGGGAGCGTATGTACCGCTGTCCCATATCTCCACGATCCCAGCGCCGTAGTTCCCTTCGGGGATCACACCGGCGAAGTCCTTGTAGTCGTACGGATGGTCCTCCACCATCATCGCGAGACGCTTGTCCACCGGGGCCATCGATGGGCCTTTGGGCACGGCCCAGCTCTTCAGCGTGCCACGCATCTCCAGCCGGAAGTCGTAGTGCAGGTGCGAGGCTTTGTGCCGTTGTACCACGAAGATCAGCGGGCCATCACGGCGCTTGCTCTTTGCGCCACCGGGTTCGGGGGTGCGGCGCGGATCACGCTTGGCGCGATACTTCTCCAAGCCCATGGCTCACGAGGCCTTGCGCCGTTTGGTCGCCGATGCATCGGGACGACGTTTCGAACCGAGGCTTGCTTTCAGCACGGCCATCAAGTCATCCTGGGTTTTTTTGTGGACCACTTTCATCGGGATCACCTTCGCGCTCCTGCCGCTCTTGGCTTTCGCCTTGATCATCTTCATGAGCGCGGCGGTGTACTCGTCCTTGTAGCGTTTGATGTCGAAGGTGCCCGCGCCTTGATCGATCAACTGCATGGCGAGCTTCAGTTCGGCGGGTGCGACTTTCTCCACTTTGGGCAACTTCAGATCCTCGATGGGGCGGACTTCCTCCGCATAGCGCAGTTGGTTCAGGATTAGCACAGGCCCGTCGGGTTGCACCACGGCGGGGTGTTCCTTGGTGCGCATCACGAAACTGGCGATGCCCACTTTGCCGCTCTTGCGCAAGGCTTCGCGCAGCAGGGCATAGGCGCGAGCACCACCCTTGTCCGGTTCCAGGTAATAGGGCTTCTCGTAATACTTGCCTTCCACTTCCTCCTCCTTCACGAAATCGTGGATGGTGATCACCTCGCTTTTCTCCACTGCGGCGTTCTTCAGGTCCGTGTCCTCCAGTACCACATAGCGCCCTTCCAGATCGAAGGCGCGCACGATGCGCTCGTAGGGCACCTCCTTGCCGGTATCCTCGTTTATGCGTTGGAACTTGATCCTGGCCTTGTCCTTTCCATCGAGCATGTCGAGGTCAAGCTCGCTCTGCTGCGTAGCGCTGAACAAGCGCACAGGGATGGAAACCAGACCGAAGCCGATGGTGCCTTTCCAGAGCGGGCGCATGTGATCAAACTTTAAGGTTCTCCCCCGCCCCGATCGGTTGAACGGGTTGGACCCGGCCTTCGTGCCCGTGCGCTGGCAAGTGCTTCACCATCCTATCGATGAAGCCATTGGCCTTCGCCCCGTAGCCGCCTACGAGCAAGCCCTTCAAACCGGATCGCTCCGAGCGAATGGCGTAGACGATGCTCATGTCGGCCGGGTCGCTTGGTCCCTCGAGGCGGTGGAAGGAATCGATGGTGAATTGGGAAGGCTCCAGGGGGTGCGCATCGTTGAAGAGCCCCTCCTCGGTGAGCGTGAGTTCATCGGTATAGCCCTTTTTCTTCAGGTCTTCCACGGCTGCGCTCAGGGTGGCGTATTGGTTGTCCGCGTGGTTCATGGTTCTTCGGATCTATACTACGCTAAGACGAAAGCGTGCCTTGATCGGAATCGCTACGCCGACAGGTGAGCGACCCGGGTAGCTGTGCAAGGAGTTCCCCGTTGTGCGGAGAGAGCACCTCGGCATCGGCACTGGTCCTCACCGCTACTGCACGAAAGGTGCCCGTTCACATACTCGGCATGGGATCACCGGGCATCATTGACCCACCAACCCCCGTCCCATGGCCAAACGTTCTTCCGATCGCGCTTCCAACACACCGAGCAGAACCCCTGCGGACCCCAAGCGCACTGACTTGTTGAAGGACACCACCGACGGATCGGACCAGGTCCTCACCTCCAACCAGGGTCTGCCGATCAACGACGACCAGAACAGCTTGAAGGCCGGGTTGCGCGGGCCCACGCTGCTGGAGGACCATCTGTTGCGTGAGAAGATCACACACTTCGACCATGAACGCATTCCTGAACGTGCGGTGCATGCTCGGGGCTCGGGCGCGCACGGTCACTTCCAAGTGTACAAGTCCATGAGCGCGATCACCAAAGCGGGCTTCCTCAACGATCCCGGTCGCCGCACACCCGTGTTCGTGCGTTTCAGTACGGTCGCTGGTTCACGGGGCAGCGCCGATGCCGTTCGCGACGCGCGCGGCTTCGCGGTGAAATTCTACACGGAGGAAGGCATTTATGATCTGGTGGGCAACAACATCCCTGTCTTCTTCATCCAGGACGCGATCAAGTTCCCTGACCTGGTTCACGCGGTGAAGCCCGAGCCGCACCACGAGATGCCGCAGGCCGCGAGCGCGCACGATACGTTCTGGGACTTCGTTTCGCTCATGCCGGAGAGTATGCACATGATCATGTGGGTGATGAGCGATCGCGCCATCCCCCGCAGCTACCGCATGATGGAAGGCTTCGGCGTACACACCTTCCGCTTCGTGAACGCGAAGGGGGAAGGCCGCTTCGTGAAGTTCCATTGGAAGCCCTTGCTCGGTGTGCATGCACTGGCATGGGACGAAGCCACGAAGATCAATGGCAAGGACCCCGACTTCCACCGGCGCGACCTGTGGGAAGCGATCGAGAGCGGTAACTTCCCCGAATGGGAGTTGGGCGTGCAGATCGTGGAGGAAAAGGATGAGCACGCGTTCGACTTCGACCTGCTCGACCCGACCAAATTGATCCCCGAAGAACTCGTGCCCGTGCAACGCATCGGCAAGTTGACATTGGACCGCAACCCGGACAATTTCTTCGCGGAGACCGAACAGGTGGCGTTCCACCCCGCGCATCTGGTACCCGGCATTGACTTCAGCAACGACCCCTTGTTGCAAGGGCGTTTGTTCTCCTACACCGATACGCAGCTCTCGCGGTTGGGAAGCGCCAACTTCAATGAGCTGCCGATTAACAGGCCCATCGCTCCGGTACACAACAACCAGCGCGATGGCCACATGCGCCATGGTATCAGTGCCGGGCGCGTGAGCTACGAACCGAACACCCTGGGAGGGGGATGTCCCTATCAGGCGATGATGAAGGAAGGGGGCTTCGCGTCGTTCCCCGAACCGGTGGAAGGTGTGAAGGTGCGCGGTAAGAGCGAGAAGTTCCACGATCACTTCAGCCAGGCCGCGCTGTTCTACCGCAGCCAGAGCGTGCCCGAGCAGAACCACTTGGTCAATGCCCTGCGTTTCGAATTGGGCAAATTGGAAGTGCCCGCGATCCGCGAGCGCATGATCGGGCAGCTCGCCTACGTGGATGCCGACCTGGCCGGTCGTGTAGCCGAAGCGTTCGATATCGAGGTGCCGGAGGTGGAACTTCCGTTGAACCACAGCATTCCCGCGGATACCGATCCACAAAGCGTGCAGCCATATGATCAACCGATGGACCTGGAACGTTCCGCCGCGTTGAGCATGCAGGACACCGTCAAGAGATCCATCAACACCCGGCGCGTGGCGATCCTCGTCACCGATCAAGGCGTTATTGAAGCCCTGGAATTGAAGAAGGCGTTGGAGAGCAACGGTGCTGCGGTGAAGATCATCGCTCCCGTGAACCGGGATCTAGGCACGGGTAAGAGCAAACTGTCCGTGGACCACGGGCTGATGACCACCAGCTCGGTGCTTTTTGATGCGGTGGCCGTGGTCGGTGGAAAAAGCATTTGGATGAAGCTCCCCGATGCCAAGGACTTCGTCAGCGATGCGTTCCGCCACAGCAAGGCCATTGCTTGCGTGGGCGACGCGGCGGACCTTTTGGGCGTATGGGGTCTTACAGCATCGGAAGAGAGAACGGTGCCCGGGGTCGTGACCGGTCGGAGCGCGAAGAGCATCGCACCGGCGTTCATCGATGCCATCGCGGCCCATCGGCATTGGGAGCGTGAGGCCGACCCGTTGACCGGTGAGGTCGGCTGATCCCATCCAGATAGCGAAGCAACCAGAACCCTACATGTCCGACGCCACCACCACCGATAAGCGAAAGGTGATCCAGCCGCAATACCAGAAGCTCAGCATCATCATGCTCGGGCTGGTGGCCTTGTTCTATGCACTGTCCTTCTCCGAACCGATCATCGTCCCGGTCCTGTTCGCGCTATTGCTGGCCATGCTCTTGAACCCGGTGGTCAACTTCATGGTCCGCATGCGTGTGCCGCGTATCCTGGCCATTGCGCTTTCCGTCCTATTGGCGATGGTGACGTTGGCGGGGCTCGGCTATTTCATCGTCACCCAGGCGGCGCACTTCAGCGAAACGTTGCCGCAGCTCAAGGAGAAGCTCGATGCACTGATGAACGATGGGCAGCGTTGGGCCCAGGAGGCCTTCAACATGCGACGCAGTGAAGTGAAGGACGCGGTGGAGAAGGTGAAGGACGAAGGCATGGCCAAGGGTGGGTCCTTCGTCGGCCAGACCTTGACCACTGTAGGCACCTTGTTCGCCTTCTTCTTCCTGTTGCCGGTATTCACCTTCCTCCTCCTCCTGTATAAGCGGCTGTTGATCACCTTCATTTCAAAACTGTTCCCTGCGGACGAACAGGAGGCTGTGAGCGATGTATTGGGCCAGACCAAGGGCGTGGTGCAGAGCTACCTGGTGGGCCTGATCATCGAAGCTGCCATCGTCACGGTGCTGAACTGGCTGGGACTGATGCTCATCGGGGTGGAGTACGCGTTGCTGCTCGCGGTGATCGGTGCGGTACTGAACCTGATCCCGTATGTCGGCATGATCATCGCCACAATTCTTCCCATGGTGGTGGCCCTCGCCACGTTGGAACCCACGGCGGCGCTCTGGGTTCTGGGGTTGTATGCTTTCGTGCAGTTCCTGGACAACAACTTCATCGTGCCCAACGTGGTGGCCTCCAGGGTGCAGCTCAACGCCTTGGTATCGATACTCGTCGTGATGGCTGGTGGAGCGCTCTGGGGTATTCCGGGCATGTTCCTCTCGATCCCCATCACGGCCATGCTGAAAGTGATCTTCGACCGTGTGCCGGGGTTGGAGCCCTTTGGTTATGTATTGGGGGACGATGACCCCAAGAACCAGCACGCGCTTTTCCGGCTACCTGGGAGCGTCGGAAAGGGGAAGACCTGATCGTCCCGAGGTCTACGCCACGCGTTCGGATACCGAAGTGGGTGCCCAGCGGTCTTCGCCGCAGAGCGCACAGGGCATGGTCACTGGCGTGGTGGAAGTATAGCCGCATAGGCCGCAACTCGCCGACCCGGCGGGCAGTTCAGCACGGCCGCGCAACGCGTCCTCCCACCCCACATGGATGGGAAGTCCTGGCCGCACGCTCTCTTTCGCATGGAAGAAGACGCTGATCGCCCCGTCCACCTCCACATGCGCGGCTTTCACCTGGCCCAGGTGTTCCACATGCTTGGTGCGCAGATCGCCGAAGAACTCTTCCACGGAGATCCCTTCCTTGTCCAATGCCTTCCGGTCGATAACGCCATTGTCGAGCACCTTCACCACCACACCTTCCACCCATTCGCCCACGCGCGGTGCATGGTTGGTCCAATGGTTCATGGCGCTGTAGAGGAGCAATACCACCAGAATGACCACGATCGCGGGCAGCAGCGGCGCATCCGGGTGCACCATGGGATCGCCGAGCGCTGATCCAAGGCCGATGATCACGATAAGTTCGAGCGTACTGAACTGCCGGACCTCCTTCTTGCCGGTGAGCTTGAAGAGGAGGAGCATCACCGTGAACATGACCACGGTGCGCACAAGGCACTCGATCAGGAATGTCCACGTACGCCCCTCCCCGAGCAGTATGTTCTGCCATTCATCCATGCGATTGCATCGTGGTCTTTCGCCTGTTGCGGATACGTGCGACGAATGGGACCGCGGCCCACGCGCTTTCTATTCGGGTCGCCATGCACCAAGGCGCACGCGTCCTATCCGTTCACAACGATGCGTTGGAACCGTCCCACAGGCTGATGCGGGATGGGGTCGGCGGGATGCTGCGTTCCGGGTTGGAGCGGTTGTCCGGGATGTGAGGGAACCTCCTGGGGTGTAATGGTGGGAGTGCCTGGCAAGGGCGTTGGACCCGGTCTCTCAGGTGCGGGCTCTTCGATCGGCGTAGGAGCGGGCGGGGGTTCATGCACCGGCGGATCCGGCGTGGTCGGTGGGTCGGGCTCAACGGCTTGGATCGCGTCAGCGCGCATCAGCGGGGGGGTCTGGGCGTTCATCAGTGGGTGCATTGTTGTGGGCTGTATTGTGGATCGCCTCGCTTTCTGTAGAACGAACGGCGGACCACCGAGGTGGTCCGCCGCCGTCCACAGGTTAAGGGGACTTCCACCAAAGTGCCCTACCTAGTTCTTAGTGACCGTCCTTGTCTTTGTCGGCATCGGTCTTCTTGTCGACCATTTCCTTCTGACGCTCCCACCATGTTTTGGTATCGTCAGCGGTCTGCCGGGCTTCGCTCTTCACATTGCTCCAATCGGTAGCGGTGGTGGTCTCCATTTTCGCGAGAGAGGCATCGATGCGGGCGATGTTGGTACCGAGTTCTGCGATGATGGCCTGACACTCGGCTTTTTTCTCCGCATCCTTGATGCCTTCGCTCAAACGTTCCTGCTCGCGCATTTGGCGGTTCTCCAGCGTAGCGCGTAGCTCACGCAACTCCTTGATGGCCTCGGTGCGCTCATCGCGCCATTGTTCCGCGTTCTCGGTCTTCGCATCGTTGATCTCGGTGCGGTTCTCTTTCAATTGGTCGTTCGTCTTTTCGGTGGCATCGCCAGGTTCGGCGCAAGCGGTGAACATGAGTCCACCGAGCAGCAGGACACTTAGGAAGGCATAGGTTTTCATGGTTCTTGGTTTGGGTTTCACCACGGTCCTTTCAACCCATGGGCCGATCGGCCCTTACGCTTGACCCGGCGGTATTTCCGCTGATATGCCGCGAACGACTTCCCCATGTCGGGGAGATACTTACCCGATCGGAACGCGCGAACGGCCTCTGTTCCTTATAGGACCATTTGGCATGGGTTGCGCTGTGCTGGCCCATGCTTAACGAGGACGAACTATGCGGACCACTATGAACACAATGAACACATCGGGCAACGACCGAACGGCCCCGTTGCGCTACTCGGCCGAAGAACTCGCGGAGTTCGCAGCGATCATCCGCGCCAAACTCACCGCTGCGGAGGAGGACCTTCGAACGGCCATGGGGTCCTTATCGCATCTCGCATCCAACGGAACGGAAGACACCTACTCCGGGACCGCAGGGCTCGAGGAGGGGAACCCATCGCTGGAACGCGAGGAATTGATGATGGTGGCCGCCCGGCAGCAGAAGTTCATCCAGGAACTAAAGCTCGCTTTGGAGCGCATCCGCTTGGGAACCTACGGCATCTGCCGGGTGAGCGGTGCGCGCATTCCGAAGGAACGCCTGCAACTGGTGCCGCATACCACCACATGCATCGCAGCGAAGCAGGAACGATCCCAGAACCCCTGAGCATGCAAAAGAGTGGGGACAAACGGGCTTTGTGGCCACGGCAGCGTCAACGCGCACCGGGGTCGGAGAAGCGCATGCGGCCGGTTCCAATCGCGCTGCGGGCGAAACCCGATCGCCGCCTCAAGGGGAGGGTGGCCCTTATCACAGGAGGCGATAGCGGCATTGGAAGAGCAGTGGCCGTGGCGTACGCGCAGGAAGGTTGTGACGTGGCGATCGCCTATTGGAATGAGCATGCCGATGCGCGCGCCACGCAGCGGTTGGTGGAAGAACAGGGCCGAGAGTGCCTACTGTTGCCCGGCGACCTCGCGGAGCGCGGTGCATGCGTACGCGCGGTGCGCAAGACGGTGGCGTACTTCGGGCAGCTCGATATCCTGGTGAACAATGCGGGTATGCACACGCCGCGGAAGGAACTGGGGACCATTTCCGAACGACAGCTCACACGCACCTTCGCGGTGAACGTGTTCGCGTGTTTCCACCTGGCACAGGAGGCGTTGAAGGTGATGGAACGCGGAGCGTGCATCATCCAGACCACTTCTGTCACCGCGTATCGCGGAAGTGCGCACCTGATCGACTATGCGGCCACCAAAGGCGCATTGGTCTCCTTCACGCGCTCCCTTTCCGCGGCATTGGTCGATCGCGGGATCCGCGTGAACGCTGTAGCCCCAGGTCCGGTGTGGACGCCACTGATCGTTTCCAGCTTCCCGCCGAAGAAGGTCGCGGAATTCGGTTCTGATGCGCCCATGCAGCGCGCGGCGCAACCGTCGGAGATCGCACCCTGCTATGTGTTCCTGGCCAGCGCCGACAGTTCGTTCATTACAGGTCAGGTAATGCACCCGAACGGTGGTGAAATAGTGAACGGTTGAGCGGGGATCATGACGGCGCGCTCCCCCTGTGAACGCATCGGAGGCCTTGCTCACATGTGCCCCGGTCGCTCAGCGCACCACTTCGTCCACTTGGCCCATTGCTCCGGCGTGAGCAATGCATGAAGCTGTTCCTCATATCGCTTCAGCACAGCGCCGCTGATCTCCGCATCTGTCGCTTTGCTTTCTGGCGTTACGGCGCAATCGGTCTTGCAAGCCGTCTGCATGTGCCTCACTTTCGCCAATTGTTCTTCGGACAGGCCGACGGCGATCCAGGCCTGATCATCCGTTTCCACGAAACAGGTTCCGGAGTACTTTAGCTCAAGTGGTGGAAGTTCCTGTGCGATCGCTGGCATCAGGCTGAGAAGGAGAACGGCGAGGGTGAAGGATGTGCGTGCCATGATCGTTGGTGTGAGGGGGGCATTTCACTTTAAGCAATACGCGTACCCAGCGAACGATCAACTGTCCGCCCTGTCCTTCACTTCCTTCACCCCGGTCTGCCGGGCGCAGTTAGCGCAGCAGAACATGCTGCCGTCTGATTCCATGCCGTGCCCGATAATGCGGCAACCGCAATGGGCGCATACCGGTGCGAGCAGGTGTATGGCGCACTCGAAGCTGTCGAAGGTGTGCTTCTCGCCGTTCTGATGGATCTCGAAGGACTTGTCGTAATCGTTCCCGCACTTGGAGCAGCGTGCCATGATGTGAGGTGTTGGTATACGCGAACAGCGGCAACAACCATGCTTCGCACATCCACCAACGCGAAGGGCAGGGAACGAAGTCCCTGCCCTGCTTGGAGAGGATGTCGAACGGAATGTCTCCGAAGAGCCATGAACGTTGACCACCCTGCCGTTCGATGGTTCCCGAGCGTTCGCATGTTGGTCACCGTCATTTCCCTTTCCGCGGATAGTGTGCTGGAACTGCTTGCCAAGCGGCGCGCAGAACGGTGGTGGGCAGTGCGTGTAGCGGTCGTTCCACAAGGTTGAGGCGAGCGGGGATACCTCTTCCACCACTATTTGCTCCTGGCGCTCTTCTTCGCGGATGCGCTCGTACGCGTGGTTCCCTTTGTCGCGGAACGCTTGGCGCTCGCGGGTGCTCGCTTGCTGCTCGCGCTCTTACGGCCACTACCGCTCTTCTTTCCGCCGCCGTCCTCCTTGTTCACAGTGGCCCAGGCACGGCTCTCGGCTTCTTCGGTGGGCACTCCTTTCTTCTTATAGCCCTCTTCGATGTGTTCGGCTTTCCGTATCTGCTTTTCGGTGTAAGCGCTTTTGTCTCCGCGTGGCATGGTTGGTCGGTTTTCCGACACATGGGCAGATCCTGCACCGGCCACGAGAAGGGCCACCTGGAATGGCGACGGACAGGTACCGAAGTACCTGTCCGTCTATTCCTGCTAATCCGAAGAATGATCTTTTGGATGGAGCGGGTTTGGTCGCACCACGGCGGAGATCATGCCGGGTGTCGGGCTAAGCGCGGTCGTGTTGCTTGCGAGGAGCGGATCGCACGTACCAGCCTATCTCAGTGGGCGATCGCTTGGGCGAAATCGCGTTCGGTGATGGAGCGGTCATCCTGGAAGTAGTAGACCGCGCCGAAAGCATGCGTGACCCTGCGGTATTCCTGCACGGCACCGTTCGGGTCGGTGAACCGGACGATGCGGGTCACACGGCGTGGCTCGGAAATGAGTTCCTCGGTCCGCGAAAATCCCCCTCTCGCTACCGGAGCGGCAGCGATCGATGCACCTCCTTGATCGGGGACCTGGGCGACCGGTGCATGGCCCAAGTGAACGGCATCGCGCTTCACAACGGTTCGCGCGGGGTCGAACGCGGACACATCCACGCTGCGGGGTCGCGTTGTCGGCAGGGTAGCGGTGGGCACGACCGGGATCACCGGCGCTATCGGCGATACGATGTCCGATCCGCGCGTTTCCGTATTCCCTTCTGTTCCGCGCCGCGACGATACCACATGCACCATGCGGGGTACACGGCCCACCATCGGGGCGATGGTGCCTTCCTGTATGGCCACAGCAACCCCGGGTGCCGCATTGTGTTCGCCCGGGGGGCGGTCCACCACGATCGCGGAGGCGATCGGCGCTGGCACCTTCGGATCCACTCCGGTCTCCCGGATCGAACGCATGCGCTCTTTCAACTCCTCCTCCACGCGTATGATGTACCGCGTCTCATAGCCGAAATCCTTCAGGGCATGCACGTAGCGCACGAAGCCCACCGGGCCTTCGTAAACGAACATGCGCTCAGGCGTCAGGCTTTCCAAGGTGACCTGGAAGGGGAACTGGAATTCCGTCCCGTGCATTTCCACGGGAACGCGTGTATCGAAGTACACCTCCTTGGTGGGGCACCCCGCACGTTGCACGCTGATCAGGTACACATCGTCCAGTGGCAGGTCGAGCGTGATGTGTTTGGAGCCGATCGGTAGCCCGTACGAAGCGGCATTTCCCGGCACTACCGTCACCGTCGCACTATGGAGGTCGGCCCCCTTCACGCGGATGATCCCATCGGCCTTCAGCACACCGCGGGCAGCGAACGCACCGAACGAAAGGAGGAGCGAGAGCGGGAGGACGGTTGAGCGTAGTGGCGGGATCGACATGGCAGTGCTTTGCACCGGACATGCTCGAACGCAGTGCCAATGTCGGTGCGGTTCAGCGCTTCCCTGATCACCGACGCGCGGTGGCCTGTGTTCCACGGAGTTGCGAAGAACGAAGCGCTCGAACGCCGGGGCGTAGGCCTGTGCGTGCCGTGCCGCCAGCGCGCATGGCCTGCCACAACAGCGGACAAGGTGTGAAAGTGGTTCCTCGCTCCTGACTAGGCTCCCACGTGCGGCTTCGCCTCCGCGATCACCCGCTCCAATGTGGTCCGTTCCATCGGCTTCACCACATGTCTATCGAAGCCCGCATCCTGGGACTTCCTGCGGTCCTCTTCCTGGCCCCAGCCGGAAACGGCGATGATGTGGATGCGTTTGCCATGCTCGGTTGCGCGGATGGCGGCGCAGGCCTCATAACCGTTCATTCTCGGCATGCCAATGTCCATCAAGATCACATCGGGCCGGAACGTCCCGGCCATGGCCACGGCATGCTCGCCATCGTTCGCCACGGCTACAGCATGCCCCATCTTCTTCAGGATCATCGACATGGAAAGGGCGATGTCCTCGTTATCGTCCACCACCAGCACACGGCGTGAGGAGACAGCGACCGGGTCACCCTTCGCCGCTTTGGCGTGCGTCGGCATTTCCACCGTGGCCAACAAGGGCAGACGCACGATGAACTCGCTGCCTTTGCCCAGGCCTTCGCTGCGGCCTTCCACTTCGCCATGATGCATGCGCACCAGTCGCTGCACCACGTTCAACCCGATGCCCAGACCACCATTGGTTCGGCTCTTTCCCGATGTGTCCACCTGTGCGAACATGTCGAACACCCGACCGATCGCAGCGGGCTCAATGCCGATCCCATTGTCCCGCACCAGGATGACCGCGTGATCGTTCTCCTTGTGCATGCGCAGATCGATACGACCTCCTTGCGGAGTATACTTCGCTGCATTGTTCAACAGGTTCGACACGACTTGATTGAGGCGATCACGATCACCATGCACTACGAGGTCGGTGGAACTCAGTTCCACATGCAACTCGTGCTCATGCTGGTCGATGAGCGGCTTGCTCGTTTCCATGGCACTTCCGATCACCTCCGCGAGCCGCACATCCTCTTTCACCAGATCGATCTTGCCCCGGCTGATGCGGCTCAGGTCCATCAGGTCGTCCACGAGCCGCACCATGTGATCGAGCTGGCGCACCATCATGGCGCGTGTGGTCTCGAGCATCTGCGGATCGTCCGGAGCCAGTTCCATCAGTTGCAAACCGTTCTTCAATGGCGCAAGAGGATTACGTAGCTCGTGCGCCAGGGTCGCCAGGAAGTGGTCCTTGTGCCTTGCGCTTTCCTCCAGCGCCTCTTCAGCCAGCTTCTGTTCGGTGATGTCGGTATTGGTACCGAACCAGCGTTGCACGTTGCCCGCATCGTCCATGATGGGTACAGAACGGGAAAGGAACCAGCGATACTCGCCGGTGGTGGACCTGAGGCGGAAGACATGCTCCCAGGGCTCACCCTTCTGTTGGGCGATGGAGTAAGAGGCGACCATGTCATCGAAGTGCGCGGGATCCACGGCTTTGCCCCAGCCGCCATCGTTCATCTCTTCGACACCCATGCCGGTGTATTCGGTCCAGCGCCGGTTCACCCACGTGATCCGGCCGTCGGCATCGGCCACATAGGCCATCTGGCTCATGTTGTCGGCAAGCATGCGGCGGCGACCCTCGGTTCGCTCAAGCTCTTCGCGAGCGTTGCGTTCGTCCGTCACATCGGTATTGGTACCGAACCAGCGCAGCACCTTGCCATCCGCATCGCGCACCGGGAAGGCCCGGGACAGGAACCAGCGGTACTTACCGTCAGCACCCCGGATCGGGAAGGTGTCCTCCCAGTCCTTCTCTCGCAGAATGTGGTCCTTGAATTTCTCGGCCACACGATCCACGTGATCGGGATGGTGGATCTTCTGCCAGCCCCAACCGCGCATTTCCTCCAGGGTGGTGCCCGAGTATTCGAACCACCGTTTGTTGTACCAGTTGATATCGCCATCGGGCTCGGCGATCCAGGCGAGCTGGCCGATGTTGTCGGCCAACAGCCGAAAACGTTCTTCGCTCCGTCGAAGTCGTTCATCGGCCTCACGCGTGCTGGTGATATCGGTGAGCGTACCGAACCAACGAACCACCGTGCCATCGGGATCGCGCACGGGCATGGCCGTGGCGAGGAACCAGTGGTACTTACCCTCCTTGCTCTTGAGCGGGAATTGCTCTTCCCACTGCTCGCCCTTCGCGGCGCGCGCTTTCAGGGACTCCGTGACGCGCTCGAAATGATCGGGATGATGCAGACTTTTGGCGTCCATTCGGATCTGTTCACCGGTCATTCCGGTGAACTCGAACCAGCGTTTGTTGAACCACATGGTGCTGCCATCGGCTTCGGCCATCCAGATCAACTGCACCACATTGTCCGCAAGCAGGTGGAAGCGCTCTTCGCTCGATCGGATGATCTCCCGCGCGCGCTTCTCTTCGGTGATGTCGCGGATGGTCTTGGACGCGCCGACGATCTCTCCGTGTTCGTTCTTCAAAGGTGAGAGCGTGAGGGCGACCTGAACGGCAGAACCGTCCTTGTGCAAGCGCACGGACTCGTAGTGTTCAATGCGTTCGCCCCGCTTGAGCCGATCGAAGAGGGTCCTTTCCTCTTCCTGCCGATCAGGGGGGAACAGTAGTGTGTTCGGCTTGCCGATGATCTCCTTGGCGGTGTATCCGAACATGCGTTCCGCGCCCTTGTTCCAGCTGGTAAGGATACCGTTGAGGTCTTTGGAGATGATGGCATCTTCGGAAGATTCAACGATAGCCGCCAAGCGCCGAGCGGCTTCCTCGGCCTCCTTGCGCTGGTTTATGTTCATGGTGCCGCCCATCATGCGCACCGGCCGACCCCCTTCGCGCAACACCACCGCACTGGTATACACCCAATTCACCACACCCTCCGCGTTCATCGTGCGGAACTCCACCTCGTAGGGCGCATCTTTCTCCAAGGCCGCCTTGATGGCCGTGGAGATCCGCTCACGGTCATCGGGATGGATCAGCGCGGCATATCCCTTCATGGTGGGTTCGAAGGACCCCTTCTCCACCCCATGGATCTGGTACACGGGGTCGGTCCATGTGATGGTGTCCGCAATGATGTCCCAATCCCAGACGCCGAGTTTGCCTGTGCCGGTCACCACGCGCAGGCGCTCTTCGTCCAGTTTCCTTTCGGTGATGTCGAGGATCATGGCCATGAACGATCGCTTCGCGCCATTCTCCACGAGCTGCAGGTGTACCTCCACCGGATAATCAGTGCCATCGGCACGGCGGTGTATGGTATGGAAGAGGAGCTTGTCCTTATCGCCGCTGAGAAGCGGCTTCACCAGGGCATTGAATTGCCGGAAACTGAATTCGGGCTTGATGTCGACCGGCGTCATGTCGCGCATCTGCTCGAGGGTGTACCCCAGGTTGCTCAGCGCGCCATGGTTCACATATTCGAATCTCAGATCCTCCAGAGCGAAGATGTATATCTCGTTCAGGCTGCGTTCGAGCATGCCCGCAAGCTGCCGCCGTTCGATATCAGCCTGCTGGCGCTCGGTGATGTCCTCAACCATGCTGACGATGAAGCGTTCCGTCCCCAATATGACCACCTCCGCATTGCTTCGCACGAGCAATTTGGAACCGTCAGGGCGTACCATTTCGATCTCCACATCCCGCGTATGGCCTGTGGAATGCAGACCGTCGAGTATCTTCTTCCGCGCCTTCGTATCCTTGATGAGACCGAGTTCAACACTGGTCTTGCCGATCATCGCAGCAGAGGGAATGCCGACCATCGCGGCGTAAGCCGGATTCACATCCACCATATGCCCATCGGCATCAGCGAGCACGATGCCGATGGGGGAATGCTGGAAGACGGCTTTGAAGCGCTCTTCGCTGAGGGCAAGGGCAGCGGCGCTCACCCGCTGTTGTTCCAATTCCCGCTGCACGGCAGCATGCAGATCGGCATTGTCGATGGCCAAGGCGGCTTGTGCGGCCAAGGTGGTCACCATCTCCTCGGACTCTCGCGTGAAGCGTGCCGGCTCCGGATGACCG
This sequence comes from Flavobacteriales bacterium, assembly GCA_017987895.1. GTDB lineage: Bacteria > Bacteroidota > Bacteroidia > Flavobacteriales_F > PHOS-HE28 > PHOS-HE28. Next base: position 73,405 of record JAGNSU010000006.1, read on the forward strand.
AAGAACAAGCCGCCCAGCACCTTGCCATCGCGTGAAGTCACCGGAACGGCGAGATAGCTGCACACGGGCGGATGCCCCTTGGGCATGCCGAGATGCGGTGCCATGTGGCCGTAGCGGGGATCCTTGCGCACATCATCGATGCGCAGCGTGCCTTCGCCCCGGAAGGTGGGACCGAACAGTTCCGTGGCCCGTGGCATGGGGAATTCCGCGAAGGCCTCGCGCGGAAGTCCTGACAGCGTGTAGAGCATGTACGACTTGCCCTCCGCATTTGCGACGTTGTAGAAGAACGCACCGAACTGCGCGCCGGAAACCTCCCGTGCGGTATCGGTCACGGCTTGCACGATCTTCTCCGTGTCCAGTTCCGCGATGAGGGTATCGCCCATGGCGTTCATCAGCTCCAATGCGCGCGTGCGGTGCTTCAGCGCCAATTCGGCGACCTTGCGCTCGGTGATGTCCAGTGTGGCGCCAAGCATGCGCACAGGACGACCGTCCACCCGTAGCACCGAAGCATTGGTGAACAACCAGACGACCCGCCCATCTGGCCGCACGGCGCGGAACTCCACCTCATAGCGGGTTCCCTCGTTCAGCGCGCGGTCGATGGCGGTGGAAACACGCTCCCGGTCCTCCGGATGCACCAGTTGCGCGAAGCCTTTCACCGATGAATCGAACTTCTCCGGCTTCACGCCGTGGATCGCATAGAGCGAATCGCTCCACGTGATCCTGTCGCCCGGCACATCCCAATCCCAGATCCCCACTTTGCCCGTGCGCGTGGCCAGTTCCAGGCGCTCCTGGCTCTCGCGCAAGGAGTCGTTGCGCTGCTGTAGTTCCTCGTTGATGGTGGCGAACTCCTCGTTGATGGATTGCAACTCCTCCTTGCTCGTCTCCAGTTCCTCGTTGATGCTCTGCAACTCTTCGTTGCTGGACACCACCTCTTCGTTGGAGGCTTGCAATTCCTGCGTGGTGATCTCGCTTTCCTCGCTCACTAGTCGCACTTGTTCGCGTGCGTCGCGCAACTCCTGTTCAAGCTGGGCGATCCGCTTGTCGCGTGCATCCATCGCTCGCTTGCCATGTGTTCCCTTGGCGGTGGGGCCGGGGTCGGACAGCGGTACGCCCTCCTCTTTGAAGAGCACCAGATAGTGTGGATCACGTGTGCCGCCCAAGGGCAGCACTTCGATGCTCACATCCTGCAGGACACTGTTCAAGCGGATGGGGATGCCGCTCTTGCGCACGGGAATGTTCTCCTTGCGCGCTTTGTGCAACAACGCCCGCAGCTCGAAGGCGAGATCATCGCGCACCATCTTCAGCAGGCTGAGGCTGGCGCGCCCGGTGCTGGGGCCGAGGAACGGTGCCGTGGATCCCAGGAAGCGAACGATCTCCAGGTCCTTGTTCACCAGCACGCTCGCGGGCACGTAGCGGTGCAGGAGCAACTGCTCCATCTCGCGATCCATGTCGCCGCGCGGACCGACCAATCGGGGTGTTGAAGGCCGCGCGCCATTGGAAGAAGGGGTCGCTGGCGCAGGTTTGTACCGCAGGTCGAAGTCCAGTCGATTGCTACCACGACGCTTCTTGCGGTACACCTTGTGATCGCGATCGGGTTGTATGAAGATGTCGCCTGCGTTCGCGGGCGTCTCCGACTTTCCAAGAACGAGGAAGCCCGTAGGTTTCAGTCCGTAGTGGAAGGATCTGAGGATGCGTTCCTGTGCGGTGCCTTCCAGGTAGATCAGTACGTTCTGGCAACTGATCAGGTCCACGCGGCTGAAGGGCGGATCCTTCAACAGGTCGTGCTTGGCGAACACGCACATGTCGCGGATCGGCTTGATCACCTGGTAGTGACCGTCAACATGCATGAAGAACTTGGTCACCCTATCCGGCGCCATGTCCTGCAGTGCGCTCTTCTTGTAGATGCCCAGGCGCGCTTTCTCGATGGTGCGCTCGTTGAGGTCGGTGGCGAAGATCTGCACCGGGGTGTTCATGGCCTGCTCGCCGAGGAATTCCAGCAGCGTGATGGCGATGGACACCACTTCTTCACCACCGGCGCAGGCGGGCACCCAGATCCGCAGCGCATCGGTGGCTGGCCTGTCCTTGAAGAGCTCGGGAAATACACGCTCGGTGAGCGCTTTGTGGAAAGCCGGATCGCGGAAAAAGCTGGTGACGTTGATGAGCAGGTCACCGAAGAGCGTGTCGAGTTCGGAGGGGATGCCCCGCAAGAGGGCCGAGTATTCCGAGAGCTTGCGGCACTTGCTCAACACCATGCGCCGGATGATGCGGCGGTGGATGGTGCTCTCCTTGTACTCGCTGAAATCAACCCCACGCTGCTCCAGGACGTACTGGAGGATGCGCCTCAATTCGTTCTCGTGCTTGGAAGGGATACGCGCCTTGCCACCCGGATACAGCTCTTTGATCAGCTGGGCCAGCTCCGATCCGATGTCTTCGGGTGCACGCACCAGATCCACAACCCCGGCTTCCTGCGCGTTCTCGGGCATGCTCTTGTCCTGCGCCGATACGTCCTGCGCGATCGTGAGCCCGTCCTCTGCCTTGATCGCGCGCAAGCCTTCGGTGCCGTCCATGCCGCCACCCGACAGCACGATCCCGATGGCGTTGTTCTGGTACTCGTTGGCCAGCGCGGTGAAGAAGGCATCAATGGGCCGGTGCGCCTGACCGTTCACGCCGCGCGGCACCTGCAATGTGAAGGTGCCATTGATCACCGCCGCGTGCATCCCGGCCGGGCTCACGTAAAGGCGATCGGGTTCCAGCCTAAGACCGTTCTCCACCACGAACACGGGCATCGTCGTCTTCTTGCGCAACAGACCGGACAGCGTCTTCTCCTGGTCCTTCTCCTGGTGCGTTACGAACACGTAGGCCAGGCCCAGATCGCTGGGCAATTGCGTGAGCAGCCGGGACATCGCATCCAATCCACCGGCCGATGCACCGATCCCCACCACCGGGAACGCGTGCTTGTCCTCCTTCACGATCACACCCGCCCGCTCCAAGGGTTTCTTCAAGCGTTCCACATCGGCCTTCAGGAACATGTTCACCTTTTCGGGCCCCATGGGGATCGCGGTCAACTTGCCCTGGCGTACCCATGCGCGCACCGTGTTCGGATGGCAACGCAGCATGGCGGCCGTCTCCGTGAGGGACAACATCGGCGGGTGGTCCGCCTCGATGATCGATGTGGTGTCCATGTCAGTTCCGGATGGGCCGGATCAGCGGAAGCGAATTAAACTGACGGGGGAGCAAAAGCCAATGTGGAAACATTTCCACAGATCCGGAGAAGATCTTTCCCGCTGCCGCCGAACGCTCCCTCATGATGCTCACTAGGCCGCGTTCACATGCGAATGAGCATTGCAGATGCGGGCGAAACTGTTGGCATGCTCATCCGAATCGAAAGCGCTCTTGGGGTAGCCACAAAGCAGCGCGAAGGGCCGCATGCGTCCGAGCTTGTTCCATAGTTCCTCCAGCAAGTGCGTTCCCACTTCATTGCCCTTCTGCCATAGAAGCACGACCATTTCCCCGTAGATGTGCAAGTAGGGATACGTCTCGGCGGTCTTCTGCAAGAGGCCCTGTACGATCACGTTGAACCGCTTGTGGTCCGGCAGTCCGTCGAGCATGATGCGGGAGAGCAGTTCCTCAGCGTCCAGCGGAACGAATTGTCCGTTGGCTTCCGCTGCTTCCAGGTCCAGGCCGAAGATGGAAGCGCGCTCGCGCACCCCGGCCAAATGCGCTGGTGTGGCGACCACGATGCCTGCGTGCCCGGGCCTCAGCGCGGGATGCAGGAAGCGGCAGATGCCGTCCACGAGTTCCGGTCCATTCTCATGGAAATGCACATAGTGCCAGCGCTTCTGGGCCACATTGCGCTCGAAGAAGGAGAGGTGGGAGGGTTCGAGTTGGAGGTCCATGGATGTGGGGTGTATGTCGTGCCGGATAGATCAGGTGCGGTGGCACATCCAATTTCATTCCAGCGGAAGGCGCATCTGTGGAACACGGTTCCCTTGATCGCGGTAGGGCATTCACAGAGAACGGAGCATGGATATCACGAGGAAAAGGCCCGCGCGGAGAGGAGGGTGCCCATTGGCACGAAGGATCGGGCACTACGCACCACGGTGCCGATATTCAATTGGTATGGCACGGTGCGTGTCGCCACGTCGCTAAACAGAAATGACCATGGACAACATGAAGGACAAGATCAAAGGCAACTGGAACCAGTTGAAAGGAAAGCTGAAGCAGGAATTCGCCGACCTGACGGACAACGACCTGCTTTACGTGGAAGGGAAGGAGGATGAACTCCACGGGCGATTGCAGGAGCGCCTGGGCAAGACGAAGGACGAGATCGATGCGCTCATCGATCGTCACACCACCAAGGATCCCGTCCGGCACTGAGCCAGAGCATCGATGAACGCACGGTCCAGAAGGCCGTGCGTTCATCATTCGTGAGGATCACGGTCACAGACCACCAGGTGGAACGGAGGCCACCTCTTTGGGATCGGCCCTTTCTTTCTGACCCGCGCGGCGGTCACTCCTTTTCGTCCGGGTCCACGCCAGGATCCTCCTCCGTGGTCGCCGTCAGGTCCTCGTCGATCTCGTCCGAGGCGGGGTTGCCGATCCGATCCGCATCATCCTCGTCGTGCATGCGCACTATGGGAGCGCCTTTCTTCGTGTCGACTTTCTTGGGAGTTGCCATTGTGAAGGGTTTTATGGTTGTGGAGGATCACGGCAAGTGCCGCACCACAATACTGGGCGAACAACCGCGAGCGGGGATCTCTTGGCAGCCCCGACCGATCGCGGCGCGCACAACACGGAGCCCGTTCAGCGCCGTGGTACGGCAGCGTGGAAAGCACTCCCCGTTGTGTACGGATCACGCTGTGGGATCGATCCCACGATCGAGGAGCCCTCGGTCAGAGCCCGCGAGGGAACTGCGGCAACAGCGCTGCGGCATCTTTCCCGTTCATGGATCGCGGTGCTGACGGAGACACGGCGATCTCCAGCATACGGTTGAGGTTATGCACGGAGCATTGCCCTTGTGCCCGTGCGAAACGCAAGGCATGCTCCTGGTCGGTGAAGAGCCTGCAACTTTCATAGACCACCCTTTCTGTAGCGGGATCGCGCCAAGCTCCCAGGATCCCATCGTGCGCTAATGCCCGGGCGATGGCGCGCGGCAAATGGCTGGTCGCCAAAGCATCGTCCGCGGCGCGGTACGCCACTACAATGCCATACAGCACACGGCATTCACCGCGCAGATCGTAGGCGAAGCGATCATACCTGCGCAACAACGAATCGATCTTCTCCAGAGGCTCCCACATAGATGACCAACAGGACAAGAACCGTTCCTGGTCGCTGACCCGTTGTCGATCGGCACCCACCCTCGCATCGCGACCGGACCGTTTTCGATAGCGGGCACAGAACGGCAAGGAAGAAGGATGGGGATGCCCATGCGCGATAGTGCGGTGTTTGGGACAGGACCGCCCGGCACCCGGTAAAGTGGGATGTGCGGGAAGGGCCTGCCATCAAGGGGGATCGCTCCATGGGGGAGGTTGGCTCGGGATCGGCGGTGGCCGGTCGTGTCCAAACACACGACCCGATGAACCCCACGCATACTCTTCTCTCCGGAGCCGTTCTCCTTTTCGCCATGAGCGTGATGTCGACTTCGCTCCGAGCCCAAGGGCTGGCGCAGGTGGTTCCCGTAGCGAGCGGTGCAATGGGGCATGCGCCCTCGAAGCCGGACCTGGTAGGTTCCGATATGCAAACCGTCGCGCTACGTAAAGCGAAGGATCCCATGGTGCGGACCACGGTTCGTGGTGCGGATGGTAGCTATGGGGTACGCGTGAACGATGCCAACGGTCAACTACGCATGGAGGGCAGCTATTCGGATGTCGCGCTGAACGACCGGCATGGCGCCTTTTCGTTCTATCATGCGAACGGCCGGCTGGAGTCAGCGGGAATGTTCGCGCACGGGTTGAAATCCGGGTTGTGGCATTGCGCGACGGTGAGCGGGCACGCACGTGTGGACCGCTGGTACGCCGGGCTCCCCTGGGATGATCTTCAGGTCTATCTGGGTCTTGCCACGCGGGCCCATTGAAGCGAAAGGATCCCGTGGGAGCAAAGCGCTGATCACGGGATCATGAGAGCGATCGCTGTACCGCGAAGTACCACGAACGGGTGATCCGCGCGCAGTGCTAAGGCCCGCCCATTTCGATCAACCTTCTACCGGAAGCCGGAGCCGGATAAAGGCTTCATCCAAGTCACGCCTTAAGCCAGAGGTGGGACGCGTAGTGAACGCCCTCTCGCGGATAGAACCTGTCGCCAAGGCCTTGTGGGAATACCGAAGGCCCCCTCGGTAAGAGAGGGCCTTCGCTCAGTGGTGTGAAAAGGACGGCGCTCAGGCTTTGGAGCCTTCTTGTTCGTCCTCTATTTCTGCTGCGTCATCGGCGAGGTCGCTGTCATCCAGGTCCTCCTCATCGCACGCGGGCTTCGTAGAACCATCGGGCGCATCCGAATTGGGCATATCGCGGCTGGTTCCATCACCGCCAGTTCCGCCGGTAGTGATATCGCGTCCGGGGTTATGTACGAACGAAGCGTTTCCACGGTCCAAGCGGGTCCCCATTTGAGGACCTGCGGTGTCCCTTTGCGCCCCTTCTTTACCAGGCTGCCTGTCGGCATTGCCGGCATCGCCCGTTTCGTTGGTGCGCCGGTCGGTAGGGTTGGTTCCCGTGGTGTCCTTGCCAGCGGGGGGCATGTTCTTCTGTGCCATGGTGCTATTTGTTCCTGGAGTTCCGGTCGTTCTTATCACCGCCGCCCTTGCCCGCCGCGCTGGTGGAAGAGGCCTCACCTTTCTGCTGCTCCTGCTGCTCCGTGCCCTTTTTGCCGCTGGTGGTTTTGTCGGTCGGGCCGCCAGCTTTGGAGGTGGAGCTGGTGTTGCTCGCTCCTTTCTTGTTGTCGTTCGTCGTGCTCATGGTAGTAGGGGTTAGGGGTTTTGATGGGAGAGCGACAATCAGTGGACCAATACGCACGCGCCCCGAACGGACCCCGTGCTTTTGGCCGCATCGGTGGACCGAACGGGGGTAGTGCGCACAGGGCGGAAGCATCCCTGTTGCTGGTACAAGGATCGGCCGCGGGAACGCGGCTCCACGTTCGTGGACGGATCTTCCCAGCGCACCTGCCGTGCGGCGATCGGTGCACATGTTCCCCATGCTTCGCGGATCTGGCCCGATGCGTGCAATACCCGCCACATGATCACCACCAACCTTCCGGAACTCGTCCATCTGCTCGATCAACTGGGCAACGTAAGTGTGCATGACAGCATGGACAACATCGAACTGCGGATAGAGAAGCCCGTGGATGTGCATGAGGTGGACGATCTGGTGTGCGATGCTCTCTTCATCGACCCCATCGGGCGCACGGAGGATCAGCACGGGTGGACGATCCGCTTGTGGAAACGCGACGATCTGCGCGGGCCCTCGGATATGCGCGTGCTACGCCGAGGGCTTACGAACCTCTATGAGCTGCAGCACGCCGCTTGACGTTCCCAGGCCGATCGGCCCAGTTCCGTAGCACAGGCTCTAAGTGCTCGATCTTGGACCACGGTTTGTCGCTGATCCGGGAAACAACGACACATGGCAACGCAAGAGGACAAGGAGCGGAAACTTCCGCCAGCGGCTCCCGCATCAACAGGGAATACCGCCAAGGAGACCGACACCAAGCCCGATGAGGGGAAGGATCCGGACCTCTACGATCCAGTAGGCATGGCCGGCAAGAAGGCCGGTATCGTGCAGGAGCTGGAGCAGGAAGGAGCGGACGCAAGCAAGGGAACCCCCGCCGGATCCAATGCGACCGGTGGCGCACCAGCGCCCGAAGGGCCGAAGCAAGAAGGGGCCTGAGGTGGTACTCTAGCTGAATTGAACGGAGGGGCTCGACGTTGTCTCGACGGACATAGGTCAAGTTCACGGCGTGTTCGTTGGTGTGGATACGTTCGATCGGACCGGACAACGCCGTGTTCCGGGTCAACGACCGACCGGCTCAGTTCGGTTGCCCCCGTGCCTCCAGCGAGGCGATCAGGGCCAGCAAAGTTGCTGCGGTGATCGGCTTCACCATGTGCTCATCGAACCCTGCTCCCTGGGTCTTGATGCGGTCTTCCGGCTGACCCCAGCCGCTCAGGGCCACGATCAATGCGCGCTGGCCCCAAGGGGTGCGTCGCATCATCTGGCAGGCGTTGTAGCCATCCATCACCGGCATGCCCAGGTCCATCAGCACCACATTGGGCTCGGTGCGTCCTCCCATTTCCACGGCCTCCTCGCCGTTATGGGCCACCAACACTTCGTGGCCCAATTTGCCCAGCAGCATCGCCATCATGTTGGCCGCATCCTCATTGTCATCGACGATCAGAATGCGCCTGGGCAACACCGGAGCGGTCGTGACTTCTGAAGCGGTAGCGGGAACCTTCGCGCGCACCGACACCAGGGGAAGGACGACCCGGAAGCAAGAGCCTTTACCGAGGCCTTCGGAGGCCACTTCGATCCGGCCTTTGTGCATGCCGACCAAGTGCTTCACGATGTTGAGGCCGATGCCCAGGCCACCCTGCACGCGATCGCTCGTGCGCTCCACTTGCGCGAACATGTCGAACACCTTGGTCAATTGATCAGTCGCGATACCGATGCCATTGTCCGCTACCGTCACCACCACGTCATCGGCGATCTGTTCGGCATGCACGGAGATGGCTCCGCCCAGGTCGGTGTATTTGGCGGCGTTGTTCAAGAGGTTGCCGAACACCTGCGTAAGGCGCATGCTGTCGCCCTCCACCATCAGGGGTTCGGTGGGAAGGTCCAGCACCAGGGTGTGGTCCTGGCGTTGGATCAATGGGCGGCTGGTCTCTACGGCATGGTCCAGCACGGTGCGTAGGTCGATGGTATCCTTGTGGAGTTCCACCGCCCCGCGGGTGATGCGGCTCAGGTCCATGAGGTCATCGATCAGCCGCACCATCTGGTCCAGTTGCCGTTTCATCATGGCATGGGCCTGGTCCCAGGTGGCCTGGTTGTGCGGCGCGATGGCGAGCAACTCCAAGCCGTTGCGCAATGGTGCGAGCGGGTTGCGAAGCTCATGCGCGAGCGTCGCCAGGAATTCGCTCTTGCGCCGGTCCGCGTCCTGCAGCGATTCCTGCGCCTGCTTCAAGGTGCTGATATCATAGAAGTAGCATACCACGCCGAACTCGCCATTGGGCAGGTTGATGCGCTCGATCTTCCAATCGTAGGACTCCCTTGCCCTGATGTCGAGCCGTTGATTGGTGGAATCAGGGCTGGCGAAGGGTATGCCGGTGAGCAGGGTGTTGCGGAAGCGCGCGATCACCTCGTCAGCGAAGGGATTGCCCCAGAGCACATGTACAGCTTCGGCAAAGTCCCGGCCGAGCAAAGGGTCGACTTGGGCGAAGACGGCACGCGCCGCCGCGTTCACCTGATGGATGCGGGATCGTGCATCCACGACATAGATGCCGAACGGGGCGTGTTCGATCAGGTTGAAGAAGGTCTCGTGGTTGCGGCGCAAGAGGTTCTGCGCCAGCTCGCGCTCCTTGATCACCTCGGTCAATCGCCTGTTCAGGCGATCGGCCTCATCAGTGAGCTGGTGCTGTTGCACCGAGCTCACCAGCAGTGCTTCGTTGATGGCCGTAGCCTGTTGGTGGAACACACCGGTCTCCGTCACCTGGATCATCAAGCCGGTGCGACGTGCCTTGCCTGCCTGTATCGGCCAGCAGGTGTACGACCAGAAGATCGGGTGCGGCGCTATGCGCTCCACCTCGGCGTGGGCTGCGGCTTCACCCGAGCGCGACACGCGGTCCAGCAGCGGCAGGATGCTCTTGTCCTGCGGGACCAGATCCGCCAGGGGCTTGCCGATGATCTCGTGGTCCTGCTTGTTGAGCAACTTGCAGAAGGCAGGGTTCACGGACCGCACCTGGTGCGCTGCGCCTTCCACTTCCACCATGGGCCACGATGCGTGGTCCATCACGGCCTGGTACACCCCCTGGTCCAGCGCCTTCGTAGCTGGTTGTGATGGGATGTGCGTGCTCATGGGTTCCGCTTCACTAGGCCTGGTCCGTCCGTTCCGTACTCACCGGCAAGCCAGAAGTGAGGCCGCGATATCCGTCGAGCAGCGCCGTGCTGATCGCCATGCCTTTGTCGGAGATCGTGTATTCGCGAATGACCTTGCTGTGGTCACCGCCACGCATCTTGGACACCATGAGGATCTTGCGCATCACACCGTCGATCTCCACATAGCGCAAGCGGATGATGTCGTCCGTGAGGAAGGAGATGCTGTAGCTGCTCGCTGGCGGTTTCACGAAGGATTCCTCCAACATCAACGTGCTCATAATGGTAACGCCATGACCGGTGAGCGCGACGAACATGCGGTAGAGCGACTCCTCGAAATCTTCCCGGAAATCGGGTGCGAGCGCACGCTCGAACCCGGCGAGCGAATCGATCACGAGGCGTTTCGCGCCAACGCGTTCTACGGCCTGCATGATCTCAAAGAGCGCTTCATCCACCGAAAGGTCCAGGGGACGCAGGTAAAGGATCTCCAGCTTGTTGTTGGCTTGTGGTCCATGGAGGTCCAATCCGAACGTGGCGGCGCGACTGGCGTATTCGGCAGGCCGCTCCTCGAACACCGCGATGATCGCCGCTTCTCCGTTGCGCAGACCTTCGGCAATGAACTGCGTGCAAAGGATGGACTTTCCCGTGCCGCTCGCGCCGGCCACCAGGATGCTGTCGCCCTCTGGGATCCCGCCGCCCATCATCGTGTCCAATTCGGCAATGCCGGTGGAGAGCTTGCGACCGCTACGCTTCTGGTTCTGCAACGGACCCAGGCCGAGCATGCGCGGGAAGGTGAGCAGGCCTGCGTTGGTGATGCGGAAGATGTGCATCCCGGGCAGCGTCTCCTGGCCCCGGCATTTCATCACTTGCATCTTGCGCACCATGCTGTTGCGGTTCACGCTCTGGTGCAGCCAGATCAATCCATCCGCTACGGTGAAGACCGGATCACCGCGAAGTTCGGTTTCGGAGTATTCGCCCAGCAGAAAGGTGGTGGCCTGCCAGCTGGTGAGGTGCATGGCCAGTCGTTGAACAAAGCCTTGCAGCACCATTTCGCTGGCTTCGGGAAGCCCTTTGCGCACCAAGCTGCGGAACGAATCCACCACCACGATCGCGGGGTTTGTGGCTTCCACTTCCTTGACTATGGCATCCAGCACCTGGTCCCAATCCCCGTTCAACACCACCTCGCTCAGGTTGATGAAGCGGATGGCACCGCCCATCATGGTCTCATCGTAGAAGTCATACTGCTGCTGGTAGCGCAACATCTTCAGCGCGGGCTCGCCGAGGATGGTGAAGTAGAGCGCTGGCCGTTCGGCGGTCGCATTGGCGAAAGTGATCTGGTGTGCGAGCGTGGTCTTGCCGCAACCGGGCGTGCCCGCGATGATGTTGAAAGAGAACTCCGGCAAGCCGCCGCCCAGGATCTGGTCCAAACCCGGAACGCCGGTGGGCAGTTTGTTAATGGCGACTTTGGTGCGTGCGGTCATGTCTTGGGGCTATCTGAAGAAGGGTCGAGGACGATCTCTGGCCAGGCTTCTTTCACCAGTTGCAGTGTGAGCGGTTCGCCGATGAAGGTGATGAGGAGGCCTAAGAGTTGGGCCACAAGTGCCACTTCACTGCCCGCGAACTCTTCCTTGTCCGTTCCTTCGGTCGCTTCGTAAAAGCCGATGAGCTTTCCGTCGGGCAGCACATGCAAGGTCTTCAGCGCGGGCGCTTCCGCCTGCGCCAGTGCCAATGCGCGCGAAAGGAGCGAGCGGTACCCGGCCGTGCCGGCCAGTTTGGAAAGCAAGGTGCCCAACTTGCCACAAACACGCGCGACCGGCGGATCGCTGGCCCCCTCGCCGGGATCACGTTCCTCCGCCAGCAGCCTTTCGGCCAGGTCGCGTAATGGTGGAGAAGCGAGGTTCATCACGATCGAGGGTCCTGTGGCCGGACCCAAGGACCGGGAAGCAGCACATGCAGGGACGAGCGAACCAAGGTAGGTGTGTTTGGACCGTGGTGGCCGAACTTTCCGCAATGGCCGGACCGCTCATGAGCGGTCCGGGTCCGTATGGTCCGGTCGATCACCTGGCGGAGGAAGACCCGCAGGCACCCATTTGCGCCCGGGTACCGCAAGTTATTGCTCAACCCTGGAGCGCATGTCAAAATTGCTGTCGGAAGCGAGCGCGAGGAAGGCGCACGACCAATGGCAATGATGAGCGCTGATGCGAGCGGGAAGCTACCTTGACCGCACATGCCCGCCAATCCCTTCCCTTTTCAGGGTCTCAGCGATGCTGAAGTGATCGCGGCGCGGACGCGGCACGGGCGCAATACCATAGATAACAAGACCGGCGGCGCGTTCTGGCCTGCGGTGAAGGGCGCTGTGCTGGAACCGATGTTCCTGCTGCTGCTGGCCACCAGTATCATTTACTTCTTGCTGAACGAGCGCACCGAAGCCTACTTCATGGCCGGCGCGATCCTACTGGTGTCGGCTATCTCCATCTATCAGGATTCGCGCAGCCGGAAAGCGCTCGCGGCCTTGCGCGCGTTCAGCGAGGCGCAGGCCACGGTGATCCGCAACAACAACGTAGAGACGGTCCCGGTGGAAGATGTGGTGGTGGGCGATCACGCCGTGGCCGAGGAGGGCAGCTTGCTCGCGGCCGATGGTGTGATCGTGCAGAGCAACGACTTCAGCGTGAACGAGTCGATCCTCACCGGGGAGGCCTTCGCCGTGGCGCGCAACGCGGACGATCCGGAGTTGGCCACGGTGAGCAAGGGCACACAAGCGGTTTCGGGTCTGGCGGTCTATCGGGTCACGGCCGTGGGCAAAGGCACACAGTTGGGCAAGATCAGCACCTCGCTCGCTGCGATCGAAGTGCCGCCTACGCCCCTGCAACAACAGATCACGCGTTTCGTGCGCAACATGGCCATCGTCGGTGTCGTCGTGTTCGTGGCCGTGTGGGCCGTGGCGTTCGCGCGCAGTGGTTCGTTGCTGGACAGTTTGCTCATCGGCCTCACGTTGGCCATGTCCATTTTGCCGGAAGAGATACCCGTTGCCTTCGCCACGTTCCTGGCGTTGGGCGCATGGCGATTGGCGAAGCAAGGCGTGATCGTGAAGCGCTCCACCACGGTTGAAACGCTCGGTTCGGCCACTGTGATCTGCACCGACAAGACCGGTACGATCACCGAGAACAAGATGTCGCTGGCGCAGCTCTTTGTACAGGCGACCGGAGAAACGCTCGCACCCGATGCATGGTCCAGCACCGAAGCGCACCGCGTGATCGAAGTCGCCATGTGGGCCAGCGAGCCCGTGCCCTTCGACCCGATGGAAGTGGCCTTGCACGAAGCCTACAAGAAGACCGCGGAACGCGACCGCCGTGCTGACTTCCACATGGCGCACGAGTATCCCTTGGGCGGCAAGCCACCGATGATGACGCACGTGTTCGCGAACGAAAAGGACGAACGCATCATCGCGTGCAAGGGCGCACCGGAGCGGGTGTTGCGACAGTCATCCTTGAGCGTTGCGCAGAAGACCGCAGTGCTCGCGCAAGTGGAAGCATTGGCAGGCCAAGGACTGCGTGTGCTCGGCGTTGCCGAAGCCCAGCTAGCCGGTAACGCCTATCCGAAAGACCAGGAGGAGTTCACCCTCGACTTCCTCGGACTGGTGGCCTTCAATGATCCACCGAAGGCCAACATCAGTGCGGTCTTTCAGCAGTTCTATGATGCAGGCCTCGAGGTGAAGATCATCACCGGAGATATTGCGCTCACCACGGCGGCCATCGCCAAGCAGACCGGGTTCCGTGGCGCCGATAGAACGCTCAACGGCGAGGACATGATGAGGCTCGATGATGCCGCGCTCCGCATGGCGGTGAAAGAGACCAACATCTTCACGCGCATGTTCCCTGAAGCGAAACTGCGCATCATCAACGCACTACAAGCCGAAGGACATGTGGTGGCCATGACCGGCGACGGCGTGAACGATGGACCTGCATTGAAGGCCGCGCACATCGGTATCGCCATGGGCAAGCGCGGCAGCGAGCTCGCCAAGGAAGCCGCATCGCTCATCCTCATCAACGATGATCTGGGCAACATGGTGGACGCCGTATCGATGGGCCGCAAGATCTACGGCAACCTGAAGAAGGCGATCCAGTACATCATCTCCATCCACATCCCCATCATCCTTACGGTATCGCTACCGCTCTTTCTCGGTTGGGTCTATCCGAACATCTTCACGCCGCTGCACGTGATCTTTCTGGAGCTGATCATGGGCCCCACGTGCAGCATCGTGTACGAGAACGAGCCGCTGGAGAAGGACGGCATGCGTCGCCCGCCGCGCCCGCTCAGTCTCACCTTCCTCACGTGGAAGGAACTGTCCATCAGCATCTGGCAAGGGCTCATCATCGCGCTCGGTACGTTGGGCACATATCAACTGGCGGTGCAGCAAGGTCATTCCGAAGAACTGGTACGCGCCATGGTGTTCAGTGCCTTGGTCTTCGCCAACATCGGCCTCACGCTGGTGAACCGCTCGTTCACGCATTCCGCGTTCAGCACCTTCGGCTACGGCAACTGGCTGCTGCGTGGCATTCTCCTGCTCACTCTCGCACTGCTCGGTGCGCTGCTCTACGTGCCGGTGTTCCGCGACTTCTTCCACCTGGCCTCCCCATCGGTCCCGCAACTCGGCATCGCAGCCGCGATGGGCTTCGCCTCGGTGCTTTGGTTCGAAGTGTACAAGTGGATGCGACAGAGCAAGGCGGTCACGCGGTGACGGGATCCGCTATCCAAGTGCCGTTCCTTGAAGTGCGGATGATCCCGATCCGGTGGTATCAACAGCGATGCGGATCCAAGAGCCGATCGTCCTGACGATCGGGCAAGCATTGACCGGGAACGGGGTGTTCTCGCTCATTGTTCCAACTGTGCCCGTTGGACATCGAGAACGGTCCGTCCAGTGCCATTCCCGTTGCAGTGCGCCTATCCTAGGCAACTACCGACCCCCCGAACACCGGTGGATACCATGGACCCTGATCTGCGGATCCGTCCATGAACAAACTCTCTGCACATGAGTACCCTCAAGATCGCGATCGTCCTCGGAAGCACACGTCCTGGGCGCAACGGAGAAGCGGTTGCCAAGTGGGTACATGGCTTGGCAAAGCAGCGCAAGGACGCGCAATTCGAACTCGTGGACCTCCTTGACTTCAACCTACCGCTGCTGGACGAACCCGCATCACCAATGCTGGGCAAATACACGAAGGACCACACGAAGAAGTGGTCGGCGAAAGTCTCGGAATTCGATGGTTACGTGTTCGTTACTCCGGAGTACAACCACAGCACATGCGGTGCGTTGAAGAACGCCATCGACTTCCTGAACAAGGAGTGGGCGAACAAAGTCGCCGGCTTCGTGGGTTATGGATCCGTTGGCGGCACACGCGCCGTGGAGCACCTGCGCCTGATCATGGCGGAACTGCAAGTAGCCACGGTACGCGCCCAAGTGGGGCTTTCGCTGTTCACCGACTTCAAGGACTCACGCACCTTCACCCCTGCCGCCATGCACGAGAAGGAAGTGCACACCATGCTCGACCAAGTGATCGCCTGGGGCACAGCATTGCAACCGCTGCATGCCAAAAAAACCACCGAGGCCCACAACGCGCTGGTCGCTGAAGGCATCGCGTAAGCCTGACGACGGTCAGTCCTTAACGGCTCTATGCACTCCACCTTCAATACGTGATACCCATCCACAACATGCTCCAGAACAAGATCGCGCTGGTGACCGGCGCAGGCTCCGGTATCGGTGAAGCCGTTGCCCAAATCTTCGCCGCAAATGGCGCCAGCGTTGTGCTGGCCGACATGGATACCGAGGGTTCCGAGCGTGTATTAGCCCTGATCGAAAAGCTGGGCGGCAAAGGACTGGTCGTGAGGACGGACGTCTCCAAACCCGCCGAATGCGAGCGCCTGGTGAGCTATGCGGTAAAGAATTTCGGGAGGCTGGACCTCGCGGTGAACAACGCAGGCATTGGCGGTCCTTCAGCGCTCACCGGCGACTATCCGCTCGACGGCTGGGACAAGGTGATCGCGATCAACCTCAGCGGCGTGTTCTATGGCCTGCGCTACCAGATACCGGCCATGCTGAAGAACGGGGGAGGTTCCATCATTAACATGGCTTCGATCCTCGGCAAGGTGGGTTTCCCCATGGCCAGCGCTTATGCCTCCGCCAAGCACGGTGTGATCGGACTGACCGAGACCGCCGCATGCGAGTACGCCACACAAGGCATCCGTGTGAACGCTGTTGGGCCGGGTTTCATCCGAACGCCTTTGCTCGACAAGAACCTGAACGCCGAACAACTCAAAGGCATAGCCGCCATGCACCCCATGCAACGTTTGGGCACCGCGCAGGAAGTCGCGGAACTGGTGCTATGGCTCGCTTCGGACAAGTCATCGTTCGTCACCGGCTCTTACTACAACGTGGACGGCGGGTATCTGGCGCACTAGAACAGGCTGCGGAGATCGATCAGAAGGAGCCTGCCGCGTCCGGGATGCGGCGAAGCATCCTTGGTTCTTTCGATGCCGGATCGGCATGGGAAGGTAAGGCCCGATTTTGGGGAGCCGGCGGGCGATAGCGCCCCACCCCGCAGCGTTGCTCACCGATAGGGGTCCGGTCACCGCCGGAGAGCACTTGCAACAAGCAGAGAACCGCTGTGCTTGCGCGCATGCTGCGAACACGCACGATGATGGATCCAGCGGAACCGCCGACCCCATGTAAAGTGATTGCGAACACCAAGCCGGGAATGATGCCCCGTTGCAATGGCCTTTGCGGGTCGTGCTTTGATGCTCACCGCGTTCAGAGCGCGCACATCCTCGCTTCGCCGAAGAGCAAATGCACCCAACAACGTGACGACCTCCAAGAAGCTGTGGCTCGGCTTCGGTGTGCTCGCGATCCTGCTCATACTCGCCAGCTTGGCTATCCGCGCGGACGCGGTGAACACGAACGACACGACATCGCGGGAATTCGAATGGATCGCCGCATTGCTCTTGATCTTGGGCTGCGGTGTCGCCGTGGTCACCACCGTGACCATCAGCCGGGCCATCGCCAAGGCCGAACGGCACGTGGAAGATGCGCGCACCTTTGCCGACAGCATTGTGGAAACAGTGCGCGAGCCGCTGCTCGTCCTGGACGGTGAACTGCGTGTGGTTCGTGTGAACCGCGCCTTCTACCAGACCTTCAAGGTGACGCCTGCAGAGACCGGCAACAGCCTGTTGTACAAAGTGGGCAACGGCCAATGGGATATCCTCGAACTGCGCACGCTCTTGGAGGAGATCCTTCCGCAGCACACCGAAGTACACGACTTCGAAGTGGTACACGTCTTCGAGCACATCGGAAAGAAGACCATGCTGCTGAACGCCCGGCGACTGGTGCAAGCGACCGATCAAGCTCCGCTCATACTTCTCGCCATCGAGGACATCACCGAACGGAAACGGCTGGAGGACGAGCTGCACCAGGTGGCCACGGAGATCCACGAGTACACCGCGAGCATCGTGGCCACGGTGCGCGAACCGCTGTTGGTGCTGG
>JAGNSU010000160.1 GCA_017987895.1 Flavobacteriales bacterium
TTGCCCTCGAACACCGCATCGGTGCTGTTGGCGAAGAGGCGCACGGCCCAACCATTGTTGCTGAAAGCGTTCGCGTGGACCGTTGCCCGGTTGCACCCGTCCATCAGGATCCCCACGGTGTTCTCCGCGAATGTGTTGCGCTCGATCCGTGCGTCGTTGATCTCCTTCAGCAGAAGGCCGTACGCACTGGCGCCCCGGTTCCGCAGGAAACGATTGTCGGTCATCACCACATCCCGCGTGAACATCACGGCCACGCCCGCGCCGTTATCATGGAAAAGGTTGTGCGTGTAACTATCCCGATGGCTGAACATGAAGTGCAGTCCATAGCGCATGTTGAAGGCCGTGGTGTCGTACGTGATGCGGGAGTCGGTGACGAACTCCAGGTAGATGCCGTCCCGGTGGTGCTCCACCCGGTTGCCCGTTACGTTGACGTGCGCGCACTTCCACAAGTGGATGCCGTTCGCCCTGCGGTTCTCCTCCGTGCCGGGATCGCCGATCACGCGGTTACCCTCCACCGTGGCGTGGTCCACGCTGCTCAGGTAAATGCCGAAGAAGCTCCGTTCCACACGATTGTTCCGGATCACCACATCCGTAACGCTGATGCACTTGATCGCGGCGTTGTCGTTCACGTGGCTGATGGCGGTGCCGCGTACCACGAAGCCGGCGATGGTGACATGCGAGGACTTCACCACTATCACTTCGCCGATGCCCTCCCCATCAATGATGGGCCAGCCCTCACCCAGAAGCACCACCGGACGCCCGATGGTGATGGTGCCTTCACGGTAATGCCCCGCCTTCACCAGCACCGTGTCACAGTCGGCGGTCAATGCAAGAGCTTCCTTGATGGTGCGCGTGGCTTGAGGGCCCACCACGCAAGTGCGCGCGTACACCGGGACCTGCGTTACGAGCAAGATGATGATCAAAGCACAAGTCTTCATCGCTGATCGGTCAATCGCTTACGCGCCTGCGACCAGTCCAGCGGCTCACCGGCGAACAGATCAACGGCGGCGGATCGGTCGGCTTCGGACGCATAGGCGGCCACATTGCCGTTCATGGGGCTATGGAGGTCCGGCGATCGCAGGTAGCGGGCCGAGGTCGCATCGATGAGCACACCTTCATGCGCGTGATCACACACCCACCAGGCGGCCACCTGGTCCTCCGCCACGCGCCCCTCCGCCACATGCTGCACCATGCATTCCGGTGAATCGAACGCATACGTGCGGCCCTTTCGGGTCACGATCGCGGCGGCGAATTGCGGGTCCATAACATTCATCCGGCAGTACTCGCACTCCACCTTGCCGAAGGCGATCACTGGCTTCTCCGAACTTACGCATGACGCCAAAAACAGCACGCAGACAGCAGCCAGCGCAGAGACGCTCATCGGCGAAGGCCCGGATGGCCCGGTATGGCGCTTCGGCCAGCGCCACTCCACGAACCAGATGATGCAGGCCAGTGAGATCACCCCGAAGAGCACCCATCCACCCGTATCGGGCAGCGACCATGCATCGAAGTTCAGCAGTGTCTTGTGACCGAAGAGCGGCGGTTGGTAGGCCATTCCCTCCACCTTGATGGCGGCGTGCGGGTCCAGATCATGCCCGTATTTGTAGCCCCAAGCGTACATGTCCCACATGGCCCAGATCACGAAAGCGAACAAGCCGAAGAGCCAGGTGAACAGGGCCCCGTTCCGGCCGATGACCGCGGCGACCACCCCCCAGCCCATGAGCAGGTAGAACGCGTAGCGCATGATGGCGAACTCCGGGAACATCGCATCCTCGATGGTGGCCATGCCGATGTAGTGGTTCAGGCCATTGATCTTCTGCACATCGCCAGAGAAACGATCGTGGAAGATCTGCAGGTAAAGGCCTTCCGGATACTGCGGGGCCATCAGGTCGATGCGCCAGATGGGCACGAAGAGCAAGGCCCCCAACGCGAGCGCGGCGATCACTATCAAGACCCTGTTCAGCGGACGGATGCGGGGAGTTGTCATGGGTTGGCTATGAAGAACGAACACCGGTGGATGGGACCCATCCACCGGTGTCGTTCAAGACGGATCAAGGTCGATGGTCGTCCGATCAGGAACCTGCATCCACGGAACGGGTCTCGGCCTTCAGTTCCACATTGCTGCCGGCAGGCGATACGCGCACGTAGCCTTGCATCTCCTGGTGCAGCGCGCTACAGAAGTCGGTGCAATACATGGGCACCACACCTATCTGGTCGGGCACCCACTTCAGCGTTTGCGTCTCTCCGGGCATGATCAGGAGTTCCGCCGTGGCCGCGCCTTTGATCGCGAAGCCGTGCGGCACGTCCCAATCCTGCTCCAGGTTGGTGACGTGGAAGTACACTTCATCGCCGAGCTTCACCCCCTCGATGTTGTCCGGGGTGAAGTGCGAACGGATGGTGGTCATCCACACGTGCACCTCCTTGCCCTTCCGCTCGATCTTCGTTTCGTTCTCGCCCTTGGCCAGGTAGGGGTGCTTGTTCTTGTTGATGTCGAAGAACTTCACCTCGCGCGGCTTCACCAGTTCGGCGGGCAGGGCTTGCGCATAGTGAGGCTCCCCGATGGTGGGGAAGTCCAGCAGCAGTTCCATCTTGTCCCCTTCGATACTGAAGAGCTGAGCGCTCTGGGCCAACTCTGGACCGGTGGGCAGGAAACGGTCCTTGGTGATCTTGTTGTAGGCGATCACGTACTTGCCCCAGGGCTTCTTGCTGTCGCCACCGGGCACACATAGGTGGCCGATGCTGTAGTAGGTGGGCACGCGGTCCAGCACCTCCAAGCTCTTCACGTTCCACTTCACGATCTCGCTGCTCACGAACATGGAGGTGTAGGCGTTGCCGTTCGCGTCGAATTCGGTGTGCAGTGGCCCGAGGCCCGGCTTCTTCACCTCGCCATGCAGCACGCTCTCGTACTTCAGCACGGGGATGCCCATGAAGTCACCGTCGTAATCCTTTGCGGCCATCGCCGCCTGGATCTTGGCGAAGGAGAAGACGGGGATAAGTGCCGCCAGCTTGCCGCTGCCCACGATGTACTCCCCCGTGGGATCCACATCGCAACCGTGCGGGCTCTTCGGGCAGGGCATGAAGTAGACCAGGTCGGTGAGCTCGCGCGGATCCAACTGGAGCACCTCCGTCATCACCGTGCTTTCCCCCGTGTGCGTCTCGTCGTTGTACCAGTTGCTGTAGTACTCCACGGGCACCTTGCGGCCCTTGCCGGCCTTCGCGTATTCCTCGGCCTTCTTCCAGTTCACCGCCATGATGAAGTCCTTGTCGCGCTGACTGGCGTTCACCTCCAGCAGGCTGAACGCCTGTTCGCTGTTGTAGCAGCTGAAGAAGAACCAGCCGTCGCTCGGTCCCTTGCCGGTGTGGCTCAGGTCGAAGTTCATGCCGGGGGTGATGATCTGGAAGGCGATGGACATCTTGCCCGTTTCCGGCTCCGGATGGATGAAGCTCACCGTGCCCTTGAAATTCTCGCGGTAGCTCTCGATCGGCACGTCGCGCTCCGCGTCGGTGCCCATGGGGATGCTGAAGCGCGTGCCGCTGATCACGTACTCGCTGTTCGGTGTAGTGAAAGGCGAACTGTGGTTGCCCGCGCAGTTCGGTATCTCGATGATGCTCCTGGTGCGGAAAGTGCCCAGGTCCACCAGCGCGATGCGCGGCGTGTTGTTGCCGTTGATGAAACACCATTTGCCATCGGGGACGCCATCCGACATGGACAGCTCCGGGTGGTGCGAATCGTCCCAAGGGATGAAACCGTGGGTGGTCATCAACATCGGCTTGGTCTCCTCGCTGTAGCCCCAGCCGCTTTCGGGGTTCACGGAGAACACCGGGATATTACGCAACATGCGGCCGCTGGGGAGTCCATACACGGAGAGCTGCCCGCTGAAACCGCCGCTGACGAAGTTGTAGAACTCATCGTACGAGCCGGGTTTCACGTAGGTCTTCGCTGCGGCATCACCCTGCACGGCCGCTTGCGTGGTGGTGGGGCGGCAACCGTGCAACGCGTTAAGTAGTACGAACAAGCCACCGGCGGCCGATAGCAGCAGCAAGGTGGTGGTGAGCGGTCGTTTCATGGTGTTTTGGTGATGTTCTGTGGTGTTCGGTCAAAGCGTGCGCATGAATTCGAGCACCTGGCGTGCCTCGTCATGGCTCAGGTTCTGGTTCGGCATGCGCACAAGACATTCCTCCAGCATCTTCTGTGCTTCGGCATCGGTCTCCAACATGGCGTCCGTATGCACGATCATGTTCATGATCCAGGCGGGTTCCCGCTTGGTGGTGATCCCCTTCCAACCCGGCCCCACCACGCGCTTGTCCGTGAGCGTATGGCACGCCTGGCACTTCACATCGTAGGTGATCTTGCCTTTCTCGGCGACCGCCGCATCGATGTCGCCCAGGTTCAGGTCCGCTGTGGTGAAGAGCTTCGTATGGGTGGTGGTTCCTTCGTTAGGAGCGCTCGTCTCGCCAACAGGTGCGGGCGCTTTGACCGCACCCGGGGGACCGGCCGGTGCTCCGCTCCCGCCACAGGCCGCCATGCCTAGAAGCATCGCTCCGATCACTATCCTTGTGGCAACTCCGCTGTTGGTTCTCATTACGTAAGGTTGTTTGTTGTTCGTGTTGGGGCCGCTCTCGATCGTGGCTCCTTTCGATGGCAAATCTAGGCGTGACAAAAATCATCGGACATTTCCATCCGGTATATGACGTTTGTCATCTCGATCGCACGAACCTTCACCGGCATGACCAGAACCCCTGCGGAACCCAAGGAAACATCCGGTAGAGATCCGCGCTATTGGTTCGGCATCGCCCTGCTGAACCTGGCCATCGCGGCCACCATCGGTTGCGTGCTGCGGAGCTACTACGTGGTGGACATCCCGTACCTGCGCTTCAAGCCGCTGCTCCACGCGCACTCCCACGTGGCCATGCTCGGCTGGCTCTTCATCGCCCTCATGGTCTTTCTGCTGGAGGACGCCGACCGGCAACAGCCGCGGGGAAAGCACCGCCTGCTCCTGCTCCTGGTGCAGGTGGCGGTGGTGGGCATGCTGCTCTCCTTCCCCATCGAGTCGTACGGACCGGTGTCCATCTCCTTCACCACCCTGCACCTGCTGCTGTCCTATGCACTGGCGGTGCTGGCCTGGCGCGGCACCCGCCACTGGCTGGCGGCCGGCAGCCGCAAGCTGGTGCGCATCGCCGTGTGGTTGATGGCGATCTCCACCATCGGGGTGTGGGCCATGGCCCCCCTGCTCGCTTTGGGGCTCTTCGGCACGGAGGTGTACTACTGGAGCATTCAGTTCTTCCTCCACTTCCAGTTCAACGGCTGGTTCTGGTTCGTCGCGCTCGCGCTGTGGAGCCGCTGGGCGGAGACCCACGGCACGGCGGAGCTCTTCGATCCATTCACCATCCGGCTCTGGCTGGTTTCCGCCGTGCTCACCTTCGCGCTCGCCATCGCCTGGAGCGAACGGCACTGGCCCATCATCGCCATCAACTCGGTGGGTGTGCTACTGCAATTGTGGGCTGGGTGGCGCACCGCGCTGGCCATAAGGAGCACCCAGCGGAAGCTGTTCGCGAAAGCACCGCTCTGGGCTTGGCGCTGCGTTACCTACGCGCTCATCGGCATGGGGCTCAAGGTGCTCATGCAAACCGTGGTGGCCGTGCCGGCCGTGGCCGTCATGGCCTTCACCATCCGCAACTACGTCATCGGCTTCATCCACCTCAACATGCTCGGCGCCATCAGCATGATGCTCTTCGCCATGGCCTTGCTGCGCGGCTGGTTCGTTTCCACGGATCCCCTCGTGCGCGTGGGGCTCTCGCTCTTCACCGGCGGTGTGTTGCTCAGTGAAGCGGCCCTCTTCGTGCAGGGCACCTTCTTCTGGATCGGCTGGGGCATGATCCCCGGTTACCACTGGATCCAGCTGCTCACCTCGGTGCCCATACCGCTCGGCGTTATCGCGCTGCTGGTACACTTGGTGCAACGGCGGCACGCGGTGCCGGTGCCGCCTGCGCCTTCCTAGTCGGGCTCGGCCGCGGGCTGCTGACGCTCATCATCCCCGCCACACCGCACTTTCGCGTTCTTTGCCGCCATGTTCTCAAAAGCGTGCGAGTACGCGATACGGGCGGTGGTGTGCATCGCCGCCTGCGGGGAGGGGAAGCGCATGAACCTGAAAGCCGTTGCGAAGGAGACCGCCATCCCCGAGGCCTTCACCGCCAAGG
Organism: Flavobacteriales bacterium; assembly: GCA_017987895.1. GTDB lineage: Bacteria > Bacteroidota > Bacteroidia > Flavobacteriales_F > PHOS-HE28 > PHOS-HE28. The sequence continues at coordinate 6,199 of JAGNSU010000160.1, forward strand.
TGCTCCAGCAGCTGGTGCATGCCCAGCTGGTGCTTTCCACCAAGGGGCCCGGTGGTGGCTTCTCCATGCCGGCGGCCCTGGCCCGCAAGGTGAAGCTGAGCGACATCGTTTCCACCATCGATGGCGATGCCCTCTACAAAGGCTGCGCCCTGGGCCTTGCGCATTGCGATGCCACCCGGCCCTGCGCCTTGCACGACCATTTCCTGAAAGTGCGCGAGGACCTGCGCCGCATGCTGGAGCGCACCAGCGTGCAGGACCTGGTGAAGGATATGAAGGAAGGGGGGGCAGTGCTGAAGCGATAGCCGGCATCGGGAATTTTCCCAAGGACCCGGAGCCCCTTTCGAACACCCAACCACAGCGTGCGGCCCAGGCGACAAGGGGGTGCGGTTGGTGCAGGCCATGCTCAAGCAACCATCGCCGAGAAGTTCAACACCCGGAGCAAGGTCCTTGCGTTCGCGGACATAAGCGAAGGGTCCCGAGGTCGGCGGAGCAAGGGGACGGTGACCCTGCAGGAACAGAAGGTCGATCTTTGGCCCCATGCCCCAGCGCCCCGATATCCGCGGCCCCGAAGACGTAAGTACCCTGATCGCGGCCTTCTACGCCAGGGCCCGCTACGACCCTGCCCTGGCGCACTTCTTCGCCCATGTGGACTGGGCCCACCACACCCCGCGCATCGAAGCGTTCTGGAACATGATCCTCTTCGGCGA
>JAGNSU010000161.1 GCA_017987895.1 Flavobacteriales bacterium
GTACCGCTAGCCCTCCGAGAATGGCGCCCTCCATCCAGAACGCGGTGGGATGGAGCCTTGTACCTTGGGCACGCAACAACGCGAAACATGAAAAGAGCCCTACTCCCTGTTACCGCATTGGCGTTCAGCCTGAACGCCGTGGCCCAATTCGGCACCGCGCCGGATTTCACCGTCACCGATATCAACAGCGCGAGCCATCACCTCTATTCCTGGCTGAACGCCGGCAAGGTGGTGGTGGTGGATGCCAGCGCCACGTGGTGCGGACCCTGCTGGAGCCTGCACCAGAGCCATGCATTGGAGAACCTGTACAACAACTACGGCCCGAACGGCACCGATCAGCTGCGCATCCTGTTCTACGAAGCGGACGCCAGTACCACCATGGCCGATCTACAGGGCCTGACCGGCGGCACCCAGGGCGATTGGCTCACGGGTACCTCCTATCCTGTGGTGAACGAGTCCGCACCGCTCAGCCTTTCCAGCAGCGTATGGTGGCCGCTCGGCTTTCCCACGGTAAGCCTGATCCGCCCCAGCGACAAGGAGATCGTGGAGGACATGTGGAACTTCACCTATGCCCAGATGGTGAACTCCATCAACCAGATCATCACGCTGGCGGCTGTGGGTATCGCGGAAGAGGGCGACCTCCTCTCCTCGGTGAGCCTCTATCCTGTGCCTGTGGCCGATGTACTGAACGTGGACCTGAGCGCTGCGAAGGGCACGATCGACAACCTCGTGATCACGGATGCGACCGGGCGTGTGGTCGGCAATGTCGCCGTGGGCAACGATCAGCGTGTGGAGATGAACGTGGCCGCCTATGAGGCCGGCGTGTACTTCGTCAGCCTACGCGCTGGAAACACCGTTCTCGGCACGAAGGAGTTCGTGAAGTAGACCGCGCTATCAAGAAACAAGTTCTGGAGAGGGCTGTCCCGCAGGGGATGGCCCTTTCTTCGTGGTGGGCCAGCCCTGACCACCGACAACTGACCACCAACCACCACTCCCGATCCCTCCCGCCCCTGTTCATAACCCGGCCCTGGCCCGAACACGCCCATAGCGAAAGGCCTACCTTTGAAGGCGGACCATCCCCAGCCCGCCAGAATGAGCGAAGGTCACCCCTCCCTGCCCGACCGCGAAGACGACCGTACCGAGTACGTGCAACGCTTCGAGGACATGCTCAGCCGGAACGACCACTACTTCTTCGACGTGGAAGAGTTCGAGCTGATCATTGAGCACTATTTGGACAACAACGATCTGAAAAAAGCCCGGCAGGTGCTGGACTACGCCAGGCAGCAGCACCCCGGTTCGGTGGACCTGCTCTTTTGCGAGGCGCAAGTGCTCATGGGCCTGGGCAAATTGAACGGTGCGCTCGACGTGCTGGACAGCATCCAGAAGCTGGAGCCGTTCAACGAGGACGTACACCTGCACAAGGCGAGCATCCACAGCCAGCTGCGCAATTACCGCAAGGCCATCGAGCACTACCGCAAGGCGCTGGAGCTGGCGGATGAAGGCTTGGACGACATCTACCTGGACCTCGCCTTCGAGCACGAGAACTGCGAACAGTTCGACGAGGCGATCGTGTGCCTGAAGAAGGCCCTGGACGTGAATCCGGAGAACGAGGCCGTGCTCTATGAACTGGCCTACTGCTTCGACCTGGCCGAAGCGCACGAAGCGAGCGTGGTCTTCTTCCGCAATTTCACCAACGAGCATCCCTACAGCTTCGTTTCGTGGTACAACCTGGGCAACGCCCTGGCCAAGTTGAACCGTTTGGAAGAGAGCAACCAGGCGTTGGAACTCTGCCTCGCCATCGAAGAGGAGTTCAGTTCGGCCTATTTCAGCAAAGCCCGCAACCTGCTGCAAGGCGGTGAGTTCGAGGCGGCCATCGCCTGCTACCAGGAGACCTTGAACATCGACGGGCCGCAAGCGGTCACCTTCAGCTACATCGGCGAGTGTTTCGAGAAGATGGAGCGCTACGAACAGGCGCTCATCCACTACGACCAGGCCCTGGCCTTGGACCCCAACTGGGTGGATGCCTGGATCGGCCGCGGCGTGGTGCGCGATTTCCAAGGCAAATTGCCCGAGGCCATCAAGGACCTGGAGAACGCCGTGCGCATCGCCCCAGACAGCGGCGACGGTTGGTTCTACCTGGGCAATGTGCTGGCCCGGGCGGAACGGTTCCCGGAGGCCGTGGAGGCCTACGAAAAGCTCAACGGCATGGAGCCCGAGAGCCTGGACGGCTGGCTGGACCATGCCGACCTGATGCTTCATTTGAAAGGCCCGGAAGCCGCACTGCGCAAACTGCGCGATGGCGAACTGGTGCATAAGCTGAACAGCCGCTTCAAATACCGCATGGTGAGCTACTTGCTCCGCGCGGGAAAAGAGCAGGCGGCCCTTCTCGATCTGGAGGAAGCGTTGATGGCGGACCACTCCGGACACTCCCAATTGCTGGAACACTACCCGGAAGCCGGCGCGATGCCCCAGGTGATGCACTTGATCGAGCTTTACAAGCGATGAACTTCAGCCTCACCCACGTCCCCACCCGCACCGCGAAACCGCGGGAGGATGGCCTGACGATGGTGATGGATAAAGGCCTCAGTCTTCGGCAGGTGGATGACCTGATCGAAACCTCGGGAAACTTGGTGGATATCGTGAAGCTGGGCTTCGGCACCAGCTACGTGATGCCCAACTTGAAGGAGAAGGTGAAGCGGTACAAGGATGCGGACATGCGCGTCTACCTGGGGGGTACGCTCTTCGAGGCGTTCATCGCACGGGGCATGTTCGAAGCCTACCGAAAACTGCTGAAAGAACTGAAGCTCGACCATGCCGAGGTGAGCGACGGCAGCATCACCCTACCGCACGACGAGAAGTGCAAATACATCAACCTGCTCGCAAGGGACCATACGGTGCTGAGCGAGGTAGGGAGCAAGGAGACGGGTATTCTGATCAGCCCCGCGAAGTGGGTGCGCATGATGAACACTGAACTGGCCGCAGGTAGCTGGAAGGTGATCGCCGAAGCCCGAGAGAGCGGCAACGTGGGGATCTACCGCCCCAGTGGCCATGCGCACACCGCCTTGGTGAACCGGATCCTGGAAAAAGTACCGGCCAAGGACATCCTTTGGGAAGCTCCCCAGAAGAGCCAGCAGGTCTGGTTCATCAAACTGATCGGCCCCAACGTGAACCTGGGCAACGTACCCGCTGAAGAGGTGATCCCTTTGGAGACCTTGCGCCTAGGCCTGCGCGGCGATACCTTCTTCCAATACCTCCCGGAAGAAGTGGCCGAGAAACTTCGCCAGGTGAAGACCGAGCCCGCCCCGAAGGAAGTGAGCGCGAAGTGAACCGAGCAGGCGACGCCTTCCTCGATCAACAGGCCCATCGGCCACTTCCGCTGTCCCGGGATCGGAGCATTTCCCCATTTTCGCGTTCTCTATGCCCCTTGGTCGTGAAAGAGATCTCCCCTGGTGACCTGAAGCGGATGCGGGAAAGCGGCGAGGCCTTCCAGCTGATCGATGTGCGCGAGCCGTACGAGGCGGAGCGCTGCACCCTCGGCGGGACCCTGATCCCCCTGGGCGATGTGCTGGACCGCCTGGCGGAGATCCGGCGTGATGTGCCCGTGGTGGTACACTGCAAGAGCGGCAACCGCTCCAGTGCGGTGATCTCGGCGCTCACCCAGCGGCATGGCTTCACCAATTTGGTGAACCTGCGCGGCGGGATCACCGCTTACGCCGCCGAAGTGGACGGCTCCCTGCGGTGCGAATAGTAAGCGGCTCAGGCCTCCTTTCCAAGGACGGCTCGTCAAGTGCAGCGCCACGCGGGGGGTGTGGCGTCCTACCTTTGCACCCTTTGCATCGGCGTTGATGAACCAGGAAAGCAGCCATGTCCCGTTGAGCCCCGGCCAGAAGGCCCGGAAGATCAACATGGACCTCGATCTCTACGGCACGTTCGCCGAGATCGGGGCCGGACAGGAAACCGTGCGGCACTTCTTCCGGGCGGGCGCGGCCAGCCAGACCATCGCCAAGGCGATGAGCGCGTACGACAAGGACTTCAGCAACGCCATCTATGGCAAGGAGGCGAACAACCGTTTCGTTTGCGAGAGCCGGTTGAAGAACATGCTGCGCCATGAGTACGGCCTGATGATCGAGCGCCTGGACCGAAAGGAGCGCCCCACCACCAAGTTCTTCACCTACGCCAACACGGTGGCGACCAGCACGCTGGAAAAGCCCCACAGCGGCCACGGATGGATCGGGGTGCGGTTCCAGACCGCGCCGGACCGCCCCACCAGCGACGTGATCGTCCACGTCCGCTTGCACGATCCAGACATCAGCCTGCAACAGGAGACCATCGGCATCATGGGCACCAACCTGCTCTACGGTTGCCTGTTCAAACACCACGATCCGCAGGAGATCATGACCACGCTCTACGACAACGTGAGCCGGCACGTGGTGGAGGTGGACATGATCCAGATGAACGGACCCGATTTCGCCCAGGTGGACAACCGGCTGCTGAGCCTCCAGTTGGTGAAGCGCGGGTACACCGATGCGGTGATCTTCGGTCCGGACGGGCAGAACCTGCAGGCCAGCGAGGCGCTGTACCGCAAGAACATCCTCACCATCCGGGGCAGCTTCCGGCCGGTGACGAAGGTGAACATCGATATGATCATGAACGGTTATAACATGTTCATCAAGGAGAACCGCGTGGAGCGCAACAACCTCCAGGTGCTCTTCGAGATCACCTTGAACAACCTGCAGGCCGATACGGGCAGTGTGGACGAGAAGGACTTCATCGATCGCGCCGATATTCTGTGCAGCCTCGGGCAGACCGTGCTGATCAGCAACTACCAGGAGTACTATAAGCTGGTGGAGTACTTCAGCCGCTACACCAAGAGCCGCATGGGCCTGATCATGGGGGTGAACAACCTGATCGAGGTCTTCGACGAGAAGTACTACCGCCACCTGAACGGCGGCATGCTGGAGGCCTTCGGCATCCTCTTTACGCGCGACCTTAAGATCTATGTGTATCCGAGCAAGCCGAACGATGCGGCCGTGCTGATGACCACGGACAATATGCCCGTACATCCGCGTCTGAAGCCGCTGTACGACTTCCTCTTGTACAACAAGCGTATCGTGGACATCGAGAGCTTCGACCCCACTGTGCTGCACATCTTCAGCCAGAAGGTCCTCACCATGATCCGCGAAAGCCAGGACGGCTGGGAGGATCTTGTGCCACCCTACGTGGACAATATGATCAAGGACAATCGGCTCTTCGGCTACCGTACGAAGGGGGAGACCAAGAACAAGAGCCGGGCCGAGGCCGAAGCCTGATCGCGGTCCGGAGCGTTGTTCCGCCGATCGATCGTGGCAGGTCGTAACTGCGCACCTTAGCAGGGTCTCCGCACCCATGTCCGCACGATACACGCCGATCCACAGCTTCAATGGTCATCGCGGGCCGATATACGCGCTCGCACGGGGCCTTACCGGGGGCAGCTTCTTGAGCGGCAGCGGCGACGGGCTCGTGGTGGAATGGCATGAGGACCGGCCACAGGACGGGGCGGTGCTGGTGAACGTCGGGCAGGCCGTTTTCGCACTGGGCTTGATGCGCCAGGCGGAGCTGTTGTTCATCGGCACGGAAGGCGGTGGGCTTCATGTGGTGGACCTGGCAAGCCGGAAGGAGATCCACTTGTTCGAAGTGCATCAGAAGGGTGTGTTCCGGATCGTGGAACTACCCGGGGGACGGATGGCCTGTGCCGGGGGAGATGGAACATTGAGTGTTTGGGGATCCGTAGGGACAGAAAGGGAAAAGGTTCAAGGGCGAAGGTTGAAGGAGGAAGAAATGACGGGGCGAGCGAATGGTCCTTCAGGCTTGCCTCTTTCTCCTTCAACCTCTCCCCTTTCTCCTTCATTCGCGCGGGTCGCATTGCAACGCCAGATCCCGCTCTGCGAGGAAAAGCTGCGCGACATCGCCCTGAGCGCGGATGGCGGATCGATAGCGGTGGCCTGCGGCGACGGTACCGTCCGGATCCTTGAAAGCAACTTGTTCAATGAACTGTTCACGCTATCCGCCCATGCGGGTGGTTCCACCAGCGTGGCCTGGCACCCGGGAAAGCCAGCGCTCGTCAGCGGCGGCAAGGATGGCCACATCCGCCTCTGGAGATCGGACGATGCGTTCACCCCATCGCTGGCGTTCCCCGCCCACCGGGGGAGTATCTACACCATCGCGTTCAGCGAGGAGGGCCATTTGTGCGCTACGGCGAGCCGGGACAAGACCGCCAAACTATGGGATGCATCCACCTTCGATGCAATGGGCCGTTCGGACCGTTCCATGGGGGGGCACACGCATAGCGTGAACGCTGCGATCTGGTCCGGCGACGCCCTGATCACCGCTGGGGATGACAAGCGTATCCTCCTCTGGCGCGCACCGGACGCCGACCACCCACTTCCGTAGGTATTGGACCAGCGTCGGCACCGGACCGGAGCGCTGGGCTACATTGGGCGCTCAGGAACAAGTGAATGATCACTCTGCGAAAGCCGAACCTTGTGGAGCTCACGCTCTCTGGCATTGGCATCGTGCTGGTGTGGGTCTGTTCCAACGTCTATTGGGGGGGCGAGAACTACCGTACGGTGCTTCAATCGGACGCGAAGGGATACTACGCGTATCTCCCGGCGGTCTTCATCTACAACGATCTCCAGTTCGGCTTCTTCGAGCAAATGGACCGGGGCAAGTATTACAACCCGGATCTGCTTTACGAGTACCGGATCCTGTTCAACGGGGTTTCGGTGAACAAGTACTACTGCGGCATGGCGTTGGCGCACGCGCCGTTCTTTCTGGCGGCCCATACCATCACCAAGGCGA
>JAGNSU010000162.1 GCA_017987895.1 Flavobacteriales bacterium
CCAGCAGCATCAGCATCACCCGCATCGCGGCGGTCACGGCACGGCCCGCGAACGTGATCGGCATGCACTTCATGAACCCCGTGCCGGTGATGAAGTTGGTGGAAGTGATCCGCGGCTACAACACCAGTGATGCCGTGACGAAGTCCATCATGGACCTGAGCACGGCGATCGGCAAGGTGCCCGTGGAGGTACACGATTATGCTGGCTTTGTGAGCAACCGGATACTTATGCCGATGATCAACGAAGCGATCGAAACGCTGTTCCAAGGCGTGGGCGGCGTGGCCGAGATCGACACGGTGATGAAACTCGGCATGGCACACCCGATGGGCCCCTTGCAACTGGCGGATTTCATCGGTCTCGACACATGCCTGGCCATACTGCGCGTGCTGCACGAAGGCTTCGGTAACCCCAAATACACACCCTGCCCATTGCTGGTGCAAATGGTGACCGCGGGCAAGTTGGGCCTAAAGAGCGGTGAAGGATTCTACCAGTACACGGCGGGCAGCAAGGATCTGGTGGTAGCCCACGCTTTCGTCAAGTGAATTTTCGCACCGCTACGCTCGCTGATATCCCTGCGATCCGTTCCATCGCACAGACCACCTGGCCGGTAGCCTACTATCCCCATATCCTGGGCAAGGAGCAGCTCGCGTACATGCTCGATCTGATGTACAGTGCGGAGGCATTGCGCAAAGCCATGACGGAAAAGGACCAGCGGTTTTTGCTCTTGGAAACAACTGACGGACCAACCGGCTTCGCCAGCTACACACCGAACTACCGCCAGGCGGGCGTCGCACACCTGAACAAGCTCTACGTGCTGCCCAGCACACAAGGCACTGGGGCGGGCAAAGCGTTGTTGGGCCGCGTGATCGCCGAAGCCCGTGAACTGCGGACAAGATCGCTGGAATTGAACGTGAACAAGCGCAACCCCGTGATCACCTTCTACCAGCACATGGGGTTCCGCATCGAACGCGATGAGGTGATCGACATCGGCCAGGGCTATGTGATGGACGACCATGTGATGGAACTGATCCTGTGAGACGCCTCAGCCTACCGAACGCATCGGGATGGTGAAGGAATACCTTCACGACCTTCTTCTCACCTATGTGCGGGATCGCCGGAGCCATTGACCTACAGGGAGCCCTCGCGTTCACCGGCGACCTTCTCCAGCGATTCGCCGATCCGCTCCGTTTTCGAGGTCCTGACGCATCCGGTGAATGTTCCGAGCAGTTCGATGGCGTAGCGGTACAAATGGCGCATCGCCGCCTCAGCATCATCGATCTATCCCCGTTGGGGAACCAGCCGATGTACGGACCGGACCAACGTTCGGTGATCGTCTTCAACGGCGAGATCTACAACTACCGCGCACTGAAGCAGGAATTGCAGGCCCAAGGCACGCGGTTCCGCACGAACTCCGATACGGAAGTGCTGCTGCTCGGTACGGAGGTCTGGGGCATCGACACGCTCCTGGAGAAGATCGACGGCATGTTCGCCTTCGCGCTCTATGATCGGAAGGAACGCGAGCTCATCCTGGCCCGGGACCGCTTCGGGAAGAAGCCGCTCTACTACGCGCAGCGTGGGCCTCGGCTCTGGTTCAGCTCGGACATCCGTTCCTTCGATGTTGTTCCGGAGATCCCGAAACGGATCGACCTTTTCAGCTTGGGCTACTTTTTCGGCGAGCTCACCACCCCGGATCCCCGCACCATCTGGCAGGATATCCACAAGGTGCCCCCTGCGACCTGCCTTCGTTTCTCGGGTAACGGAACGTTGCAACTCTCGCGCTATTGGCATCTCTCCGCGGAGAACAGGTGTACGCTGGATCCAGTGGAGATCGTGGATCGCACGGATGAACTCCTCACCGCTGCTGTTGCAAAACGGTTGGTGGCCGATGTGAACGTGGCAGCGCAACTGAGCGGTGGCCTCGATTCCTCGCTCGTGACGGCCAAGATGGCGCTGCTCAGTTCCAAACCCATCGCGACCTACTCAGTGGGTTTTGAAGATCCGCGTTTCAACGAATTGCCGTTCGCACGCCAAGTAGCCGAGCGCTATAGCACGGATCACCACGAGATCCTGTTGAAAGCGGCGGACATGGAGAACGCCGAAGCGCTCATCCTCGAATACGGCGAGCCCTTCGCTGATGTATCCATGATCCCCTCCTACCTCATCGCGAAGAAGATCTCGGCGACGGAGAAGGTGGTCTGCGGCGGCGATGGCGGCGATGAGCTCTTCGCGGGGTACTACGGCCACTACTTCGCCAGTAAGATCGACCAAGTGCGTGGCCTGGCCTGGTCAGCACCGATGGTGGATGTGTTGAAGCGCCTCGCTCCTATCTACCAACTGAAGTTCTTCGCCGATCTGTTGAAAGCCGCGAACGGGCCCGCGCACATGCTATTGGACCGCAACATGGGCTTTAACACTGCGGATCTCGCAGCACTTTTTCAAGGGAACGAGGAAGCAACGACCGCAGTACAGACCCACCACGCGCATGTGTGGGCCGCTCATGAGGCCACCTCCTCGTCCACACTGAAGCACTTGCTTCGCGCATCCATGGATACACGCCTCGTGAACGACTACATCGTGAAGGTGGATCGCGCCACGATGTACGCATCACTTGAGATGCGCTCCCCCTTCCTCGACCGGCATCTCGCCGAATTCGCCTGCTCGCTCAACGACGTGCAGTTGTTCAAGCCCTTCGGAACGAAGTCGGTGTTGAAGATGCTCGCGACCAAATACCTGCCCGAAGGACTGATCCATCGCAACAAGATGGGCTTCGCGGTTCCGATCGGCGGTTGGTTCCGGAAGGAGCTCAAGGATCGCTTCCGTGAGGTGGTGCTGGCACAGCGGCAAGACCTGGTCCCGTTGGACTATGCCTTCATCGCGAAGCTCTTCGAGCGCCATTGCGCGGGCGAGGACCATGCGAACCGCTTGTGGGCGCTGTACGTCTTCCACCTCTGGGCTAGGTCTCGAGCCAATTGAACGGAGGAACGATGAACATCCTCTTTCTCGCCGATCCAGGCTCCGTACACGACGTCAAATGGATGTCCTACCTCTCGGTGGGGCATACCTGCCACCTCATCGTGCGGAAGCATCATGCGGAGCAGATGGGGATCGAGAAGCTCCGTGCGTTCGAGCGGACGACCGGGATCCAGATCATAGCGCAAGTGGAGGATTTTTCTATCCGCAGGTTCGGCCAGACCTGGAGCACGGCGAAGGAACTGGCGCGTCTCATCCGCGCGAACGGGATCGATGTGTTCCACATGATGTACGCGGAGCCCAACGCGCTCTGGGCCTTCTTCAGGCGAACGCTCGCGATCCCCATTCTGCTCACGACGCGGGGCACGGATGTTCTGAAGACCATTCCCGCGTTCTACCAGCGCAAGAGCCTATTGGATCGATTGGTGGCATGGTGCTACTTGAAAGCCCTTCGCCAAGTGGACCAGGTGACCTGCACCTCCACCCGACAAAGCACCGCAGTGAAGGAATTGAGCGGTGATCCGCAGAAGGCGATCGAACTGGTGCGGACCGGCGTGCCGGTGGAGCGGATCCTCGCGGACACCACCACGCATCAACTCACTGAAGTCACTGGTCAGCGCTACGTGCTGTTCCCACGTTCCATGCGCCCGATCTACCAGCATGAGTTGGCGCTGGCCGCGATCGATCTGTTGCCGCCGGATCTCTTGTGCGAGCACCTTTTCGTCTTCGTGGATCGCGGTTCATCCTACAAAGACTACGTGCAAGACGTGCAGCACCGTATGGATCGCTCGAAAGGGCGGATCCTGTGGTTGGACCATGTGGATCAACCCACGATGTTCCAGTTGTACAAGCAGGCCGCGTTGGTGGCCATGACACCCATCTCGGACGGCTCACCGGTCTCCGCGTTGGAGGCGATGCTTTGCAAGGTGCCCGTGATCCTTCCTCCCTTGCGGTACGATGAGGACCTGTTCGGAGCGGGCATCGTGCAGTTCAAGGAGTGGACGGCCGCCTCGCTGGCAGGAACGATGGAAGCGGTACTACGCGGAACTCTTCGCCCCGATGTGGAGAACGCCTACCGCACTGTGCTCGATCGGGCCGACAGCCAAAAGGAAATGGAGAAGGTCCGTTCCCTCTATGAGGAAATGAGCAGGAAAAATAGATCTTGAGGAACGTCGTCCGCGGAACGTCAATTCATAGACGTGCTGGGAAGCGGAAGCCCGTGGCGCTTGTACAACTTCGCCTTCCGTTTTTCCAACCGGGCCTGGGCCTTAGCGGTGCGTACGCCGCGATCCGCGACCACCAATTCTCCGTTCTCGATGCGCTGCACAATGGCTTCGATCATCGCATCCTCGCCCAACGCGTCATAATCATCCTTCAGGTCATTGCCGAACAGCTTGGCCACACCCTGCCAGATCAAGGCTTCGAAGCCACCACGAAGCTGCGCCACCAGATCGTAGCTGGTGCGGCCGGTCTGCCTATCTATCAACTTGATGAGCACACGGCCCTGGCTGATGGTCATATCGGTGATGTCCCCCTCGAACTCAGCCCGCAGCTCGGCCTCGGCGATCTTGAAGTAGATATCCCGGTCGCGTTCCTTCTGTATCGAGGCGAGTTCCGAGGAATACTGGTCCAGGAGCTGGGCACTGACACGCGCGTAGGGGTACACCTTGATCACGTTGCGCATCAGCTTGTCATAGCGCTGTGCCTGCCGTCGGGCCTTTGCGCTCATGTAGCCCTCGATACGCTTCTCGGGCATGAGGATGGTGGGCATCGTGTCGCCTTCCTCCACACGAACGGTGATAAAGGGGTACAGGCTTTCCGGCTGTGCGAGAGCCGTGGCCGCCACAGCGAAGAACAGGGATGCTATAAGGCTACGTTGGAACATTCGTCGCCCGGGCATCAGGCGTTGGCGCTACGCAAAGGTCGGGCCATCCGGGCCTTATACCCGCCTAGCGACGCTTTAGTTTCCAGGGGGATAGGCCTCCTTGCGCCGCCCTTTGAGGGACCAACTCCCCGGACCTTTCTTCTTGCATGCTGGCCGCGACCAGCGCGGCGGCCAAGGCCTCGGTGGGATCCTGGCCCAGCAGCACCTCGGGGTTCCAATGGTCCCGCACGAAATGCGTGTCGTACTTGCCGCTGCGGAAGCTCTCGTGGCCCATCACATAATGGCAGAAAGGCAGGGTGGTCTCCACGCCGCTTATCGCGTAGTCCTCGATAGCCCGCTGCATGCGCGCGATCGCCTCATCGCGCGTGGCCCCGTGTACGATCAACTTGGCGATCATGGGGTCGTAGTGGATCGGGATGGTCATCCCCTCTTCAAAGCCATCGTCCACCCGCACTCCGGGTCCTTGCGGAGGCCGGTAGGTGCTGAGCGTGCCGATATCCGGGAGGAAGTTGTTCGCGGGATCCTCGGCGTAGACGCGCACCTCGATGGCATGCCCGTCGATCCGCAGGTCCTCCTGCTTGAAGGGCAGGATCTCCCCTTCCGCCACGCGGATCTGCAGCTTCACCAGATCGAGCCCGGTGATCATCTCTGTGACCGGATGTTCCACCTGGAGCCGCGTGTTCATCTCCATGAAATAGAAATCGCCGCGTTCGTCCAAAAGGAACTCCACCGTACCCGCGCCCACGTAGTCCACGCTCTTCGCCACGTTCACGGCCGCTTCGCCCATTCGCTTCCGCAACGCGGGGGTGAGCACGGCGCTGGGGGCCTCCTCCACCACTTTCTGGTGCCGGCGTTGAATGCTGCACTCGCGCTCGAAGAGGTAGCACGTATTACCGTGCGTATCGGCCATCACCTGCACTTCGATATGCCGCGGACCGGCCACATACTTCTCAATGAACACGCTGCCATCGCCGAAGGCGTTCTTCGCCTCGCTGATGGCGCGCTCCAATCCCTCTTTCAACCCGCTTTCCTCCTCCACAATGCGCATCCCCTTGCCGCCGCCGCCGGCAGCCGCTTTGATCAGGATGGGAAAGGTGATCGTCTTCGCCACGCGGATGGCCTCTTCCAAGCCGCTCACTGCGCCCTCCGTGCCCGGTACCAGGGGAACGCCGTGGCCTTTCACCGCTTCCTTGGCAGCGAGTTTGTCGCCCATCACCTTCATGGCATGCGGTGTGGGGCCTACGAAGATCACGCCGGCTTTCTCCAGCGCCCGGGCGAACTCACCGTTCTCGCTCAAGAAACCATAGCCCGGATGCACCGCATCCACCTTCAGGTCCTTGCAGACAGCGACCAGCTTGTCGATCACCAGGTAGCTCTCCTTGCTCGGCGCCGGGCCGATGCACATGGCCTCATCGGCGAAGCGCACGAAAGGCGCATTGCGGTCCGCTTCGGAATACACCGCCACAGTGCGGATGCCCATCTCCCTGGCGGAGCGCATCACGCGCAAGGCGATCTCGCCACGATTGGCGATCAGCAGCTTTTTGATGGATCGGATCTTCGTCATGCTATGGGCTCCGCTGGGCGGATCGCGAAGATGCGAAGGCTTGTCGGGATCTTCGGTCAGGGACGGGCAGGACAAGCGCCCAATTCTTCTTCTCCGGGGCAACGACGCCGCGAACGCAACGGGCAGACAACGGATCGCTAGGGCCAATTCCACCAGGCAGCGGACCCCGCAGCGTTCTTGGCGTCTCGGCGGCAGGATACTGCCAGCAAAGGGATCTTGACCCGATGGTCCTGGCAGGGGCCGGAAGGATCACTCCTCTTCCGCGGTACTTTCCCAGAACCGGGTGAGCTGCGTGATCAGCAGATCCAGGTCGATGTCCTCAAAGGGATGCCGGGTACGGGGGATCACCAATACGCCCGCATCCTTCAGCTTGCGCGATACGGCCAGCATATCCTC
>JAGNSU010000040.1:0-10637 GCA_017987895.1 Flavobacteriales bacterium
CTTCCGGACCGCCCGCGATCTTTGGATACACGCAGGTCAGGCCGATATTCCGGACCGGGACCGAACCCTTCAGGAAGCGGCATTTTCCGCACCGCGTAGCCGATCAGTTTTTCGATCTGACCGAACTCGCGCATCTCCTTGTCGTTGATGAAGGTGACCGCTTGGCCCTTTCGTGCGGCGCGGGCCGTACGGCCAACGCGGTGTACGTAGTCCTCCGGATCGGAAGGCACATCGTAGTTCACCACCATATCGATGTCGTCGATGTCGATGCCCCGGCTCACCACGTTGGTGGCCACCAGAATGCGCAGTCGGCGGTTGCGGAAGGAAAGGAGCACGGCCTCGCGTTCGCTTTGCTCGAGATCGCTGTGCATGGCCTCCGCATCGAACCCACGCTTCTTGAGGTGGCGCGCGAGGTTCTTCACCTCGATCTTGCGCCCGGCGAAAATGATGATGCTCGTGGCCTCGCTCGTCCGCAGCATGTGCTCCAATACCGGGCCTTTCTGCATCTCGGTAACCACGTAAGCTTGCTGGTCAACCCCTTCGGCGGGTTTGCTCAAGGCGATGCTGATCTCGAAGGGGTCTTTCAATATCCGCTTGGTGAGGTCGCGGATCCCCGAAGGCATGGTCGCACTGAACAACAGCGTTTGCCTGTCCTCGGGAAGGAACCCGATGATGCGCATGATATCGTCGATGAAGCCCATGTCCATCATGCGGTCCGCTTCATCGAGCACCAAGAAATCCAAGCCTTTCAACGGCACGTAGCCGAGGTTGAGGTGGCTGAGCAACTTTCCCGGTGTGGCGATCACCACCTCCGTGCCACCCACCAGCGCGGCCTTCTGTTGATCGAACGAGGCCGCATCGCTTCCGCCGTAGACCGGTATGGAGGTGATCGGCGTGTAATACGCGATGGCCTGGAGTTGTTGGTCGATCTGCAAGGCGAGTTCCCGGGTAGGCACCACCACCAAGGCCCGGATGCTGCCTTCCACCCGCGGACGGTACCGTTGCACCACGTCCATGATCGGTAGCAGGAAGGCCGCCGTTTTGCCGGTACCGGTCTGTGCGCAGGCGATGAGATCGCGGCCTTCCAACGCGGCCGGGATGGCCTGCTCTTGTATAGGTGTGGGCTTGTGGATGCCCATGGCAGCGATGCCTTGCAGAAGTTCAGGGTTCAACCCCAATTGGTCAAAGGACATGATCGAGTGTGCAGGCTAGGACGACCGGCCTTTGAGGGGTGCGGCCTTTGAATGAGGCGCGAAGATAGTCCGCTGCTCCCCGGGCTCAGGACGCGCGACGGAGGGCTTGTTCCCCCAGGGGAAATTCCAGCTCGTACGTGGTGCCGTCGCTGCGGTAGATCCGCAACTGTCCGTTCAACTGGCCGGCCAAGGCCTGCACCAGATCGTGCCCGAAGGTTCCAGAACGGAAGGAGTGTTCACCCTGGAAGCCCGTCCCATTGTCCGCGTAGCGGAGACGACAAACACCTGGACGTACCAAGGTCATCGCGATGTGGACCTTCCCGGAGACCTGTCCTGGATACGCGTGTTTCACAGAGTTGGTCAGGAGCTCGTTCAGCAAAAGTCCCAGGGGGATGAGCATTTCCACCGGCAACGGACCCACATCGGAATCTACGCTCGCCTCGATGCGATGTTCGGCGCTGAAGCTGCGAAGGACGCTCTCGGCCAGTTTTCGCACATGCTCCAATGTACTCACATCCTTGAGGTCCGCGCTCCGATAGAGCTGATCGTGTACCATCGCCATGGCCCCCACCCGTCGTTGACAATCCTCGAGGGCTTGCTGCAACCCAGGTGCCTCCAAGTGCGCTGTTTGCAGGCGCAGCAAGGTGTTCACGATCTGTAGATCGTTCTTCACACGATGATGGATCTCACGCAACATGAGGTCTTTCTCCTCTTCGCTTATCAGGGTTTCCGTGAGCCGTGTGTTCTGGCGCTGCAAAGCCAGGTTCTTTTCGTGGATCTCCTGGCTCTGTTTGTGGATGATCTTGTTCTTCAACCGGATGCGGCCCATGGAACGCAGGTTCAATCGGCCCATGATGCTCAAGGCGACCACCAGAACGCTCAGCACGACCACGAGGTAGGCCATCGTTCTGTTCCGGCGTGAACTACCCGCGATCACCGCTTCGTTCATCGCATTGCGTTCGCGGAGCGATCGGTTGTCGCGTTCCTTGTTGTTCAATTGGTACAAGGTCTGCATGCCGGCCAGCTGCCTCGCCGTTTGCACGTTCAGCAGCGAGTCCTTCAGGGCCACGAGTTGACGCAGCTCGCTCAACGCACGGACCGGATCGCGCTGCGCATCGGCGAGTTGGAAGGCGAGTTCGTGGTACGCGAGCCGGTTCTCACGATCCTTGCGACCGGCGATCAACGCTCTCAGGCTGTCCATATGGGCAGCCGCTAGACGCAGATCTCCCAAGCCGATATGCGCCTCTACCAGATCTTGGCGGAGTTGTATGACCACGGGATCGCCGTCGGGCAGGGAAAGATCGCGCTGCGCTTTGACCAAGTAGGGTAGGGCATCAGCGGACCGTCCCTGCGCGAGCATCAGTTCGCCGCCGATCAACCACCTCTGTGCCAGGCCTTTACGGTCGCCGAGCCCGGTGTAGATGGATCCGGCCAATTCGCCATGTTCGTAGGCCTTTGCGTACTGCTCGTTCGCGCCCAGGCAATGCATCAAGCGCAGGTGCGCGTCCGCCACGCGGCCTGGGTCACCAGCGATCTGAGCGAGTGCCAAGGCCTGCTGGCAGGCCTCCATCGCTTGCTGCGGTTGGCCGATCAGCCTGTACACTTTGCTGAGCCATTGCAGATCATCGGCGATACCCATCTCGTCCTTCAGGGCTTGGCTCACCTCTAGAGCCCGAAGGGTGGTCCCCAAGAGCGCATCATAGGAACTCATCGCCAGTTCGCTCTCCCGCAACGCTTCCAGTACGCGATGAAGCTGCCGTTCATCCTGTCCCTGTTCGGCGAACCCCAGGGCCGAACGTCGGTGCGCGAGGCATTCCGAAGGTCGGCTCACCTCCAAGGTGTTCGAAAGTTCCAATAGCACTTCCGCCCGCTGACGTGCGTCCGCTACTCCGGTAAGTCGGGCCTGATGACCTTTCTCCTGGCGTGAAGCGAACAGTTCGGTGGAAAGCAACGGGGTCGCCAGCACGCAGACCAGAACAAGGACCGGAAAATGCCTTCGCATGGCGCCTTGATACGCCGATGGCTCCTTATCGGTTGCGTGAGGTGAGCGCTGCCTAGGTTTGGCCCATGAACGTGCGCGTCGAAGTATGTGCCACCTCCTTCGAGGAGGCCACGACGGCCGAACGTCTTGGCGTGGATACTGTGGAGCTCTGCTCCTGGCTGTCCTGTGGCGGGGTAACACCGGGTCCAGGGCTCGTGCGGGTGCTGCGCGAACGGATGCGGATCCCGATACGCGTTCTGGTCCGTTGCCATGGGGGAGGCTTCAACTACTCCGCACCCGAAAAGGACGTGATGCTCGCGGATATGCGGCACCTGTCCGCTGTTCCGGGCTGTGCGGTGGTTTTCGGGGCACTGGATGGGCGTGGCGATCTGGAGGGTGGATCTCTTAGAGCCGTCCTTGATGTCGTAGGAGATAAGGAGTTCACCTTCCATAGGGCCATTGACCAAAGCCGCGACCCGCAGGCCCTGTTGGAGCAACTCGCCGAACTCGGGGTCCCGCGCGTGCTCACCTCCGGTGGCGAAACGCTCGCTGTGAACGGAGCAGCGCGACTTCGGTCCATGCAGCGATGGGCGGAAGGAAGGCTCCAGCTCGCCATGGCCGGCGGGATCAATGCTAGCAATGTGGTCCAACTTGTCGAAGCGACCGGGATAGCTGAGGTCCACTTCTCAGCGCAAAAGGCCTCCTCCGTTCCCGCTCATCGCACCGCAATGGGCAGCAGTGGCGCATCATTCGCGCCGGAATGCGATGTGGAGAAGATCGAAGGCGTGCTGAACGCATTGGTGAAAGCGGGCTTGCGATGAGGCTGACTTTTACGGCCGGTGCTTTATTGGCGGTCACTTTCGTCCATGCGCAAGTGGTCCGCATCCCCCTACATGAGGGTTGGCGGTTCCAAGAAGTAGGAACGCAACGCTGGTACCCAGCGGAAGTTCCGGGTGTTCTCCACAACGACTTATTGCGCAACGGCTTGATCGCGGACCCATACGGGGACGCGGATCCGGATAGCGCGCGTTGGGTGGAGCACCAGGACTGGATCTATGCGTGCCCCCTGGAAGCCGATGACGCGCTTTTGTCGCACGAGCATATCGATCTGGTCCTCCACGGGTTGGACGTGTATGCCAGTGTATACCTGAACGATGTGCTTCTGGGCTCCATGGACAATGCCTTTCGCACGTGGGAGTTCGATGTTCGCGACGAACTGCGTCCGGGTGCCAACGAACTCCGGGTCGTGTTCCGTTCAACGGTGCAGGAGGGTGCTGTACGAATGAAGGAGCATGCTGTGCGGCTTCCGGCGGATAATGATGCCGGGTCCCCGAAAGTGAGCCCCTATGTGCGCAAGGCGGCCTTCCAGTTCGGCTGGGACTTTTCACCACGGGTAGTTGGGTGTGGGATCACCTGCCCGGTGGAGCTGCGGTGTTGGGACCATGCCAGGATCGTGGATGTCGATGTTCGTTCCGCGCCGGATCCGCTCAATGCTCGCCAAAGCGCTACCGTGCATCTGGAAGGCTTGATGAACGACGATCTTTCGTTGGTGCTCACTTCAGGGAACGAGCGCGATACCGTGCCGATCATATTCCGTGGAGCGGAGGCATGGATCACCACGGACCTCCCTTCCCGCCCGATCGAACGCTGGTGGCCCAACGGTTCCGGGGCACAACCGCTGTTCGATGTCAGTATCGAATTGTTGCTTGGCGAACGGGTGATCGACACGGCGAAGAAGCGTATCGGTCTACGCACGATCGAACTTGACCAAGGGTTGGACAGCATCGGCCGTGCCTTCACTTTCGTAGTGAACGGGAAACCCATCTTCATGAAGGGCTGCAACCTCGTTCCTCCGGATGCGATCGACCCCAACGCATCGGACAGTGCCTGGGTGGCGCTCGTATCGGCGATGCGCCGAGCACACATGAACATGGTGCGCGTTTGGGCAGGGGGCATCTATCCACCGGATGCGTTCTATGACGCCTGTGATACAGCAGGGATCCTGGTTTGGCAGGACTTGATGTTCGCGAACCCGGTTCCCGGCGATAGTGCCTTTTTAAGCACGGTGGAGGAGGAGCTTCGACAGCAAGTAACCCGGCTCCGACACCACGCGAGCCTTGCGTTGTGGTGCGGGAACAACGAACTCGATGTGGCCTGGAAGAATTGGGGATGGAACAGCACGTATGGGATCCATGGCGCGGATTCCGTGCGGACCGACGAGCAGCAGCATGCCTTCTTCCACGTGTTCCTCCGCGAACAGATAGCGCGATACAGCGATGTCCCTTACACACCGACCTCCGCGCTCAGCAACTGGGGAAGCGCCACCGGTCTTCGCCAAGGTGATCTGCACTACTGGGGAGTTTGGCATGCGGACAGCACTTTTGTCTCGTTCGAAGGCAATACCGGGCGCTTCGTGAGCGAATACGGGTTCCAGAGTTATCCGGACAGCGCGCTGCTGGCGCGTTTTTCACCGCCGGATGACCTGTACCTCGGATCCGACGCGCTACGGCGGAGACAACGCAGCTACCGCACTGACCGGCCGATCCTTCGAGCGATCCGACGGGAACTGGGGTTCGAACCGTCCACTTTGTCCGACCTGATACTTGGGAGCCAGCTGGTACAGGCTCTGGCCTATCGCGAAGCGATCCGTGCCCACCGAAGCGCCCAACCCCGTTGCATGGGAACGCTCTTCTGGCAATTGAACGATGTTTGGCCGGGACCCAGTTGGTGCGTGATGGACCGCTCCGGGGCTTGGAAGCCGGCATTCCATGCGGTCCGTGATGCGTACGCACCGATCGCGGTGGATCTGCGCCGATCCGGCGGGGCCCTATGGGTCGATGTATTGGCGGACACTGGTGCGGGGCCCCTCCGCGTAGAGCTTTCTATTTGGCACGCGGACGGCACCTTGTTCAGGCGGACCGACACCACTGCGGTGATCGATCACAGCTCTGTCCATTGGGTGGTGGCGGGCCCGTTGCCCAAAGCCGGAATGACGATGGTACGGGTGCTTCGGGCCGATGGCACCTTGATCGCGCGCAACGCCTGCTGGATAGGAGCGCCCCAAGCCGATGGTTTCGACCGGGACGGGGTGCGGATCCGAGTGCTTGAGCGCTCACGTTCTGGCACGCTGATCGAGTTCTCGTCGCCCACGCCGAAAGCGTTCGTTTGGTGGGGACCGGGCACCGACGCCTCCGCTCCGAACGGCTTTCCTTTGGAACCCGATCGGCCGGAACGGGTGTTCCTGCGAGGACCCGTTACCCTGGGTCAGGTCCCGGATGTGAGGGCTTGGCCGTGAGGCCGTCAGCTTTTCAACAGCCCACCCGGGATAGAACCGTTCGAACGAAGCAACTGGTCAGGGTCAATGTATACCTTCGGCATCAAATGATCCGGCCCAACCGTACCATCGCATGAGAGCACTTCGACACTTCACACGTCCGGTCCTTGCCATCGCCCTCCTCGCCTCCGGTGGCAGCGCTTTCGCGCAAGGGAACTGCGAGAACTTCACCCTGTACCCAGGGATCATCATCCCGGACGCACTGGGAGCTTTGACCACGATCTCCACCTGTAGCTTCGAGTCCGAATACTCGCAAGTCACCAACATCATCGCGGGCGCGGCCTACCAGTTCACTCACAGCACAGGCGGGTATATCACTGTTCGGCAAGACGTCCCGGGCGGAACGGTGATCGGTCAAGGGTACTCTCCGGTTACCGTCACTGCGGTCACAGCCGGTGACATCTTCCCGCACTGGACCATCGACGATGCGTGCAATACGCAGAGCAATTGTATCGTCACCACGGTACAGCTCTTCCTGAACTGCACCCCGGCTTCGGCGACGTATTCGATCATCGACGATTGTACCACGAACTCCTTTACCATTGAGTTGAACATTTTGAGCACGGGTGACGGTTCCATCGTGAACGTGGACCAGATCGTGAACGGGGGGGTGCCCACGACTTTCGCAGGCCAGGGTGTCGGCACACTTATCCTCGGACCGTTCGTGGTGGGTGATCAAGTCGATGTGGTCCTCAACCATGAGTTGGACCCACTGTGCAACGTGTCGTTCCTGGGTCTTGAATCCACGGGCAATTGCCCGATCATTTTGACTTGTGGCGGTGTGGAATACACCGATAGTTATTGCTACACGGGGCCCGAGACCAAGACTTGGTGGTACCAGAATACCGGCACTGAACCGCTCGCACTGCTCTTTTCCAGCGGATTCGTTGAGTCCAACACATGGGACCAGTTGACCATATATGATGGACCGAACGATCAGTCAATGCCTATCTACACCAACCCGGCCCAGACCACCGACCTGGCAGGTACACTGGTGATCACCACCGGTCAGAACCTGTTCATGAAACTCGTGTCGGATTTCTCTGTGAGCTGCGACAACCAGATCGGGTGGGAATGGAATTGGACCGTGGGTTGCCTTGACTGCGATGTGCCCGCAGGAACGTTCAACGTGGTGCCCGATTGCATCCACCGCGAGTACAGTTTGGAAGTGAACGTGACCTCCACAGGTGATGCCGCCACAGTGGATCTCATTCTGCCGGGCGATACGCTGACCGGCCTTGGCCTGGGCATCCAAACCTTCGGACCGATCCCCATGGACTCCACGGTGAACCTCGGCCTGTACAACGGCGATAACAACCTCTGCCGGATATTCAGCGGGCCATTGGTGGCCTTTGAGGACAGTTGCATCATCCCGGCGTGCGAGAACGTGAACCAGAACTACTGCTACATGAACGATGATGATGCTTGGTTCGTGTACCAAAGCACCGATCCCAACACCCCGATCAGCATTGATTTTATCCAAGGAGAGCTTCTCGTGGACGACAAGATCGTGGTCTACAACGGCCCCTATGACCAATCCGCTGTGCTGTTCAATGGGAACCTTGGCGGCAACCTGGCCGGGTTCTCGATCAATTCGCAGAATCCGGACAACATCCTTACTCTGCGCGTGCAGTCGAATTCAACGGCATCCTGCTTGGATGGCCAGGCGACCTATGACATGTGGTGGGATGTGGGCTGTGGTTTGGTGGGTGTGGATGAAACGACCGGGGAGGGCTTCACCATCTACCCGAACCCCACGAACGGAACGATCACGGTGCAATTGGGAAGCGACGACGTGACCAGCACCTTGGTGCGTTTGCTCGATGTGAGCGGGCGTGAGGTGTACGCTGAAGCGGTGCGTGCTATGAACGGCCGCTCGTTCCAGCTGGACCTGAGCGACCTACAGAACGGCAACTACTTCCTTCAACTGAACACGGACCAATGGGTGAGGACCCAGGCCGTGCACGTGGGGCGTTAGCGATCGGTACTTTTCCAGGAAGCCCGGCTTTCGAGCCGGGCTTCTTCGTTCCGGTCACTTCCTGCCGATGCTGATCTCATCGAGGAAGACCCAACTCGCCCCACCTGCGCCCGGATGCCCGGGCGGGCAAGGTCCGGCGCTTTTCGCCATGACCTTGACATAGCGCGCTTGCTTCCCGATCGCCTTGGTACTGGAAAGCCGGAGCAGATGCGTGGCCTCATCCTGCCGGGGGATCGTATGCGTGAGCTGTTCACTGCTCCACTGCCTGCCATTGATGCTCCAGGCAACGTCCACATATTCAGGGAACCAGATCCAGGAACGCGGCTCCTGGAGCATGCCGATCGAGATGCCTCCCAATTCCACGGTGCCGCCGAGATCGATCGTGGCCAGCACATCCTGTCCTTGGAAGCCCTGCCATTCCCCCGTTCGGAAATCAGATCCACCCTCCAGCCCGTCCACGAGCGCCTGGTCGCCACCTGCGGCATACTGCGGTGCGTAGGTGCTATGAAGGCTCACGGTCCTATCGCCATCGACCCGGTCGAAGCGTGCTTCCACCAATGGGCCGGTCCTTCCGTTGTGGACAACTTGTGCCTGGACCGTTCCGCTCTGGCGTAGCACCAGGCTCTCTGGCGCTTCGCGGAACTGCTTGAGTCCGCCCTCTTTCATGCGATACCGCACTTCGCCGTAGGGAAGCGCCTGGGAGAACCGAACGACCAGCGTGTCGCGAAAGGTGCGTGTTGGCGCGCTGATGATGGGAGCTGAAAGGGGGTGATCGGGGCCGTCGGCGAACTCATCGGTAGCAGCACTTGAAGAAGCGCCGCCTGGATGAGGGCCCATGGTGAAATGGAGATGCCCACCCTGCATCAGGCGATCATGGCTCAACTGGCGAAAAACCTCGGGTTCGTGCCCGTTCCACTCCACCAATTCCACGAAACGGGCATGTTCGTTGGGTCGATCGGCCGTGATCAGCAGGTGCTTTCCGTTCGGGAGTGACACTTCCGCGCTGTCGAAGAGGGGCACACCCAGAGTGTATTGCGGGGAACCAGGAGCAATGGGGTAGAAGCCGAGCGCGCTAAGCACGTACCAACTGCTCATTTGGCCGCAGTCCTCGTTCCCGCTCAACCCGTCCGGTGCGTCGTGGTAGTGCTCCTCGCGGATACGTGCGATGAGCGGATCCATGCGCGATGGAGCATCGCTGTGCGCATAGAGATAGGCCATATGGTGGCTGGGCTCATTGCCGTGGGCATATTGACCGATCAATCCGGTGATATCGGCTTGTTCGCGCCCGGTCGTTCGTGTGTCCGCTGAAAAGAGAGCGTTCAGTCGCGCATGCAAGGCACCGTCACCGCCGGTGATCCCCATATACCGGTCCAGGTGGTGCGGGACGAAGAAGCTGTACTGCCAGGCGTTCGCTTCGGTGTAGTGGAAATTGACCTCGTAGGGGTCGAAGGGTTCGATGAAGCCACCGTTGCGTCTTGGGCGGAAGAAGCGCGTCCCGGGATCGAGGAGGTTCTGCCAGTTGTGTGCGCGTGCATTGAACACTTCAGCAAGGCTGTCGCGGCCCAAGGCTTCGGCCATTTGCGCGATGCACCAATCATCGTAGGCGTATTCCAGGGTTCTGCTCACACTTTCCGCCTGGTCTTCGCTGCTGATGTAGCCCCGGTGACGGTATGCGTTCAGCCCGGGCTCATCACGCATGGCACTTGCGACCATTGCCTCTAGAGCCAGATCTGGATCGAAGCCACGGATCCCTTTCAAGTACGCATCGGTGATCACGCTCGCGCTGTGGTAGCCGATCATGCAATCGGTCTCGTTGCCCCATAGCTCCCACACCGGTAGCCGCCCCCCTTGCTGGTAGTGCAGCAAAAAGGTCTTGACGAAGTCGTTCACCCGGTCCGGTTCCAGGATGGTGAGCAGGGGGTGCGTGGCGCGGAAAGTGTCCCACAAACTGAAGACGGTGTAGACGTGGTGATCCGCTTTATGGACCTGGCCATCCATCCCACGGTATTGGCCATCTACATCGTTGAACATGTACGGCGCGATCATGCTGTGGTACAACGCGGTGTAGAAGATCCGCTTCTGCTCCAGAGTACCGCCGCTCACCCGCACCTTGCCCAGCTTTTGGTTCCAAGCGTCCTCGGCTTGCCTGCG
>JAGNSU010000040.1:10737-25715 GCA_017987895.1 Flavobacteriales bacterium
AGCACATCGCACAGGTCCGCCACGCCCGTGCCGCTCAAATGGGTGTGGCTGAAGCCGTAGATCAGGCTGTCGCTGTGGTGATAGCCACCGCAACCATCCCAATCGTTGTAGCCATCGGGGCGTGTGTCCGGGCTCACTTGCACCAGGCCGAAAGGCACGCAGGCCCCTGGGAAGGTGTGGCCGTGGCCTCCGGTTCCAATGAACGGGTTGACCAGATCGCGCGCGATGTTCGGCTGCGCTTCGAGGTTAAGGAAGGGTAGGAGCGCCCCCAGGAAGAGCGCCAAGGCACTGGGACAACGGGAACGAGCAAGCATGTGCCGAATCTAGGAGGGAAGGTCGATGTACCTAGTTACCTGATCCGTCGAACTTCGAGCCGTGGCTCATTTCCACCACCTACATTGGGGACCCAACCTACTATCCATGCGATCGACCCTACTCCTTGGTGCATTGGTACTGCTCACTTCCGCGCATGCCCAGATGGAATGTGGCTCTGGCCGCTATACCGACCTGGCCTTCTTCGATAGTGTCACGGTGACCAGTGCGGTCCTCTTTGGGAACAATATTGGCGTGGGAGGCCAGCCGCAGAACTTGTACATGGACGTGTACGAGCCATACGGGGATACATTGAGCGCCCGACCCGTGGTGCTGGTGGCCTTCGGCGGATCGTTCGTAGCGGGCAGTCGGGCGGATGTCGCCGAGGTATGCGTTCAGTTCGCCAAGCTGGGCTATGTGGCCGTGGCCCCGGATTATCGCGTGGGATTCTTCTTCCCCAACATCGCCACCACCACCCAGGCCGTTATGCGCGGCGCGCACGATATGCGGGGCTGTGTGCGCTATCTCCGCAAAACGGTGGCCGAGGATGCGAACCCCTTCCGCATCGATGTGGATCGCATCATCACGGGCGGTGTTTCGGCCGGGGCGATCTCAGCGCTGCACGCTACCTATTTGGACCAACCTTCGGAGATGCCGGCGGTTCTGGTATCGGATTCCGCCGCACTGGGAGGTATCGAAGGCAACAGCGGCTCGGACGGCTATTCCAGCGACGTTCGCGCGTGCTACAGCTTCAGTGGGGCGATAGGGGATACAAGTTGGATAGTACCCGGCGATCAACCCTTGGTCAGTGTCCACGAAGATGCGGACGAGATCGTACCGTGCTGGACCGAGGAGGTATCGGTCTTCGGTATTCCTACCGGCCTGCTCGCCAGTGGGAGCGGGCACATACACCGGCGCGCGGAGCATATCGGCTTGCAACACTGCTTCCTGCTCTATCCGGGCAACGGGCATGTGGGTTATCTCACCAGCGACCAAGCGACCTCCCTCGGGGTGGTGTTCACCTTCCTGTCCGATGTGGTTTGTGGGAACAGTGGTGGTTGCGGTCTTCAGGAAGCCGCCATTGCCGAAGAACCCGCTCCTTTTCCATTGAACGTGTACCCCAATCCGAGCTCAGGTCCGATATTCATCGATGTGCCGGAGAACGGAGGACTTGAACTGGTGGACATCTCGGGGCGGATCGTGCTCTCACGGCCCGTGCAGGCCGGACGGCTGGAACTTGGACTGGAGGCTCTGAACTCAGGACTCTATTACGTCAAGATCCAGGGAGAACACCTCTACACGACCAGGGTCATCGTGCGGAAGTGAAGTACGCTCAGTGGCTGGTGAGCGTAGCGGCTTTCGAGTCCAAACCTGCGTTCACGAGCACAGCTTCGGGTTCCGCAGCTCCATAGATCCGGTGGGCGAGTTCCTGGCCGTTCTTGTCATAGCGCCTCCACAGACCTGCTTTGCGGCCTTCTTCGAAGGTTCCGGTACTTTCCAACTGCCCGCCGGCATGATAGAACTCGAAGGTCCCATGTGCGACTTGGAGCGCCTCATCCAAGTAAGTGCCGGTCATCCGCAAGCTGCCGTTCGCATCCACCACGCGGACGTGAACACGCCCCTCGGCCTGCCAACTGGTGCGGAGGTAGGAGCCGTCCCGTCCCTTCGCGGGACGGAATTGGGTGTCGACCAATTGGTAGTTACGGCCGTCCGACGTAGCACTTGAACAGGACTTTTCCCGGAGCTCGCTTAGCATGACGAGATCGGCAGGCACGGTGTTCATCATTTGAGCTTCGCTCGCGGATGTCAAGGCGGCGACCGCGATCAAGGGTAGGAGGGTATGGAGGTTCATTGGTGCTGGGGTTGGTGGGTTCGACCGGACGAAAATGTGCGGAACCTGGACCGCATGGTGAGCGGGACCGAACAACTGGATGCCTCGGATGAGCAAGTGGCGGGATCGGGTCCACTGTTCTGTTCCTGATGCGAACAGTCCTTGGGCAATAGCGCGATCTTGATCGGGCTCTCCCTTGGATGCCGTTCATTTGTCCTTCACCCAGCACAGGGAAAGGGTTGAGAACTTGCAGCGCGATGGAGGGGCGATGACCTTCCCAAGCGCCTAGGAAGCCCTTCCACACGATAGGCACCATGAGCGACCTTCAGAAGTTCACCTCCACCATCATCGAAGGGAACACCTTTCAAGGTGATAGCATCGTGTTGGGCTGTGCTTTGTACCAAGGCGAGGTGCCCGCCGGGGCGCAGGTGCGCGTTCCGTTGCGCACAATGAACCGCCATGGGCTGATCAGTGGTGCTACCGGGAGCGGCAAGACCAAGACGCTCCAGGTATTGGCCGAGCAGTTGTCGATGAACGGAGTACCGACGCTGCTGATGGACATCAAAGGCGACCTGAGCGGGATCGCGGCTCCTGGGACGAGCAACGACAAGATCACGGCCCGCCACCAGAAGCTACAAGTGCCTTTCGAACCCCAAGGCATGCCGGTGGAACTGCTCACGTTGAGCGGGCAGCCCGGCGCTCGACTGCGTGCTACCGTGAGCGAGTTCGGCCCGGTGCTACTGGGCAGGATCTTGGAGCTTAACGACACACAGCAGAGCGTGCTCGCTTTGGTCTTCAAGTACTGCGATGACCATGGTTGGGCGCTTTTGGACATCAAGGACCTGCGCCGTGTGCTGCAATTCGTAACGGACGAGGGCAAGGAAGCGATCCGCAAGGAATACGGCCAGGTGAGCCCGGCTACTGTGAACATCATCCTGCGCAAGCTCATCGAGATCGAACAGCAGGGAGCGGGTGAATTCTTCGGCGAACGCAGTTTCGATGTCGCCGACCTGCTCCAGCAGCGCGATGGGAAAGGGGTCGTCCATATCGTACGGCTCACGGATATCCAGGACCGGCCGCGCTTGTTCAGCACCTTCATGCTTTGCTTGCTGGCCGAGATCCATTCCACCTATCCCGAGGTCGGCGATGCGGAGAAACCCAAGTTGGTGCTCTTCATCGATGAGGCGCATTTGATCTTCAAGACCGCGACCAAGCCGCTGTTGGAGCAGATCGAGACCATCATCAAGTTGATCCGATCGAAAGGGGTAGGTGTCTATTTCTGCACGCAGGACCCGAGCGACGTGCCGGAAAGTGTGTTGGGACAGCTTGGATTGAAGGTGCAACACGCCCTCCGTGCTTTCACCGCCAAGGACCGCACCACCATCAAACGCACGGCCGAGAACTACCCTATCACCGAGTTCTACGATACGGAGGACCTGATCACATCGCTCGGCATTGGCGAAGCCATGGTCACCGCATTGAGCGAGAAGGGCACTCCAACACCACTCGCACATACGTTGCTCCGCGCGCCAGCTTCACGGATGGATGTCCTGAGCCCCTTGGAACTGGATGGCCTTATGGCCCGGAGCGATCTGGCCCGCAAGTACAACGAGGTGATGGATCGGGAGAGCGCTTTTGAGATCCTCGAGAAGAAGCTCAAGTCTGCCGATGATGTTCCGGAGGTCGACCCGCAGCCAAAGGACAAAAGAACGGCGCGCAAGGAACCCAGTGTGATCGAGGGTTTGAGCAAGAACACCCTGGTCCGGCAGGTCGGAAACACGATCGTGCGTGAATTGACCCGTGGATTGCTCGGAGTGCTCGGTGTGAAACCTCGCCGACGGTAGTGCCCTAGGAAGGTATCAGCTCCTTCGGTTCATGAAGATCATCACGTAGTACATCAGCGTCCCGATCGAACCGATGGCGGCCACCAGATAAGTTCGGGCGGCCCACTTCAGAGCGTCGGCGCTCATGGCATGTTCTCCTGAGGTCAGCAGTCCGCTCCGCTCCAGCCAGGCCAGCGCGCGGTTGCTCGCATCGTATTCCACAGGCAGCGTGATAACGCTGAACAGTGTGATCAAAGCGAACATGACGATACCGGCCACCAAAAGTTGGGGGAACGTATTGATCAACAAGATGCCGCCCAGCAACACCCACTGCACGAAGCGGGATGAGACGCTGACCACTGGCACGAGCTTGCTGCGCATTGTGAGCCATTGGTAGGCAGTAGCATGTTGCACCGCATGGCCGCATTCGTGGGCGGCCACCGCAGCGGCGGCGGCATTGCGGGCCTGGTAAACACCTTCGCTCAGGTTCACCGTGCGGTTCGCAGGGTCATAGTGGTCGGTGAGTTGCCCGGCCACGCTCACCACCCGGACCGTAGTGATACCATGGTCGTGGAGCATGCGCTCGGCGATCTCCTTGCCGCTCATGCCATTGCTCAAGGGTGTGCGGCTGTACTTCTCGAAACGGCTGCGTAACTGTTGTCCCACCAGCCAGCTGATGAGCATGATGACGATACCGATCAAATAAGCTCCTCCCATGGTTTTGTTCGTTTGGTGCGGCCTGGGATGAGCAGATCTGGTTCCAACCCAGCGTGCGGTCAGAACGTCAGAGCCTGCCTCAATCCTTGTCGGCGGCGTCGGCCTTCTCGATCTCCTTGTCCAGGATCTCGTCCATGGCCTTCAATGTCAATTCGTCCACCTTGGCATCGGTCCGCGCCTTTTTCTTCATGAACCGTAGCATGGCGTTCTTCTTGATCTCATACGCCACGTAAACCGTATAGTCCCCGGTTCCGGCGTTGTGGTAGGTTTCTTCGCCCACCTTGCGCAGGTCGGCGAGTTCCGTGTCCATCACTTCGCGCACCAGGCTCTGGAACTTGTCCGCCACATCGGCTGCGCCAGCGTTCTCGGTTTGGCCCAGGTACTGGTCCGTTACCGCCCGCATGTTGGTGCCCACCTGTCCGGCCAGTTGGTTCTTGGCGTCGAGATCGGCCTTGCCCCGGGCAATGTTCTGCTTCGTGCTCACCCCTTGGCCAGTGCCCCTGAAGAAGCGGTTGTTGCTCTCATAGGTACTTCCACTGAACGGCTGCTTCACTTTGCTACCAGCCGGGGATGCGCTACCGCATGCGACGAACAGGGAAATGGCGACAAGGAGTGCTGGCGTGCTTCGGATCATAGGGAGGGTGGTCGTAAAAGGGAGTTCAGGTTCCCTGCCAAGGTAAAGACCGTGCCACGGCCTGCGTCAACGGGCTTCGCCGATCGGATGCTGTGATGCATCTTTCGGGAAATTCACCGGACCATGAGAGCACTCAAGACGATACTGATCATCCTACTCGCACTGGCGGCCTTGGTCGTCCTACTGGGCTTGATGGGCCCGAAAGACTTTCGGGTGGAACGTTCCGCCGTGGTAAAGGCCCCCGCGTCCGCAGTGTATGCCAACATCAGTTCCCTCGCCGCCATGGATAAATGGGGGCCTTGGAAGGAGATGGAGCATAACATGACCGCGGAGATGTCGGGTAGCCCCGATGGCCAAGTGGGTGCCATCAGCCATTGGAAGAGCGATGAGAGCGAGGGAGAGCAGGAATTGAAGGAATTGGTGCCCAACAAGAGTGTCCGTACCGAGCTCCGCTTCATATCGCCATGGGCCGCCACGAACGCAGGTACTTTCGACATTGAGGAGATGGGCGACAGCGCAAAAGTGACCTGGGGCATCCAGGGTCAGAACGACTTCATGGGACGCGTGATGGGCGTGTTCATGAACATGGACGAGATGGTCGGGCCGATGTTCGAGAAAGGCCTGAACAACCTGAAGAACTTGACCGAAACGGAAGCCGCTGCCCTAGCAACCGAACAGGCCAAAATGGTGGATGGGTTCGAGATCAGCATTGCGGACCGGCCGGCGATGGCTTACTACGGCACGCGCAAGACCGTGAAGTGGAGCGATCTGGAAGCTTTCTTCGGCAAGAACTTCGGTGCTGCTTTCGGTGCGGCCAAGGCCGCTGGTGTGGAACCCGGCACCCCGAGCGGGGTATTTTTCGAATGGAACGAAAAGGACCAGACCGCGGACCTGCTCGCCGGTGTTCCGGTGCCGGCCGATTCCAAGGACAAGCTCAAGGGCATGACCTGGTACGAAACGCCCGCAAGCAAGGCCTACACGATCGACTACTACGGTAGCTACGAAGGCACAGGCAAGGCCCATGAGGCCATGGACAAGAAATTGAAAGCCGATGGGGTGGAAATGAACACGAACGTAGTTGAGGAATATGTGACCGATCCCAGCGCTGAGCCCGATACCAGCAAGTGGCTCACCAAGGTGGTGTACCTGGTCAAGTAGGCGGTCACGATCCAAGTGAGCCCCGATCCGCCACAATGGCTGGATCGGGGCTTTGTCCTAAAGTGTGTTGGGAAGTCATCCTGTGCCGATGTGGTAACAAAACCACCCAGCCTAACCTTCGCGGAGCCGCTCCGAATGCCGTTCTCGATCGCCCTGGCCCCGTTCCACCTTCGGTTCAAGCATCCGTTCGGTACCTCGCACGGGGTAAGAACAGGCACGGACTCCGTCTTTGTCCGCGTGACCAGTGGTCCCCATGTCGGTTATGGCGAAGCCACACTTCCACCATACGTTAAGGAAACGCAAGCTTCTGTCCTTGCTCGACTTCGATCCTTTGAAAAAAAAGAGGTTAGGTCGAACGACCTGATCTCATTTTTCGCGTGGTTGGATGCGGATCTGGCCTTCGGTGCGGCCCCGGCCGCCAGATCCGCGATCTCCATGGCGTTCATAGACCTCGTTTCCAGGCGCTCGGCCACACCTGTTGAAGGCCTTTTAGGAATTTTACAACTGTCCAAGCCTAAGTCAATGGCAACCATCGGTTTGTGCGAGCCGCATGAGGTGGCGGCGAAACTCGATGAGCTCCCAGCGATGCCGGTTTTGAAAGTAAAACTAGGTGGAAGTCATGATCTGTCTGTTCTTCATGAGGTTATCTGTCTTACTGAACGAAGGATCTTCCTGGATGCCAATCAAGGTTTATCCAGTGTCGCTGACGCCCTGACCTTGATCCAGCAGGCTGGTGGTGCGGACCGGGTGTCCGGAATGGAACAGCCGTTCTCAGTGGATCGCCCAGACTTGACCGCGGACCTGGCAAGACGCACGCCGGTGACCGTGTACGCGGATGAAAGCGTACAGACCCTTAGGGATCTGGATCGGGCGGTCGGAATATTCGGCGGCGTCAATGTCAAATTGATGAAATGCGGCGGGCTGGATCGAGCGTTGCAGGTTATCCACAGGGCCCGGGAGATCGGCATGCGGGTGATGCTGGGGTCCATGAGCGAGAGTTCGCTCGGTTGTGGCGCCATGGCGCGGCTGTCCGGGATGGCGGACCTCTGTGACCTGGATGGACCGTGGTTGCTCGCCAACGACCCGTTCACTGGATTCGAATGGGGGGAGAACGGCTTCAAATGGAAGGAAGGACCGGGCTTGGGTATCGTTCCCGCTGTTCCGCTTCCGTTCGATCCGATTGGCGCATAATTTATATTATGTTAAGTTATATTCGGCTGATATCCTGCCCATACCGCTCGTCTCCGCCCTGGTCCAACTCGCTGGCAGTGGCGATCTACCTTCGCGGCCGACCGTCCCCTACGTGCTCAAAACCACCGTTCGCTCACTTCTCCGCACGCTCACCCGGATCCCTCTTCGCGGTAGGCATAGGCTTGCCGATCAGGTCGGTCTTTGGGCGGCTCCCGACACTACCGAGGTCATCCGCATCAACGGTGTGCGGATCGAGCTCGATCATCGCGTCCGGCAGCATCGGATGATGTACTACGGGCTCTATGAGGAGAATATCTTCAATTTTCTGCGTCGCTATTTGAAGCCGGGTATGGTCGTTTTCGATCCCGGGGCGAACATGGGGTACTTCGCTGCCCAGTGCATCGGGCTGGTGGGTGCCGAAGGCATCGTGCATTCCTTCGAACCTTCACGCACGGCAAATGCCCAGATGCGTCGGATGAACGACCTGCCCGGGTTCGCTACTTGGAAGCTCTGGGACCAGGCCCTTACTGATCATACCGGGGAGCACACCTTTTATGATACGCCTCGGGTCATGTTGCGGGGCTTCGCCTGCTTGGAAGGAACATACGACCCGACCGACAAGATCCCCTATCCGGTCCAGGTCACCACATTGGACGCGTTCTGTGCCGAGCAGGATATTGAGCGGATCGATTTTTTGAAGCTCGATATCGAAGGTTCGGAGCTACCCGCGCTGAAAGGCGCCGAACGACTGCTCCGTGAAGGCCGTATCGGATGTGTTATGGTGGAGACGACCTTGGTGGACCGTACGCGGGATCTGACCCAACGGATCGACTCCCTGATGAGGACCGCTGGCTTCGGCTCGTTCCACGCTTCACGGGATGGACGCACCACGCCGGTGGATGTGATGACGCACTCCACCTTCCGGGAGGATGTCCTTTGGTTGAAGCGGTGAGCCGTGGTTCACCCGGCGCTCGCAAAGCGAAGAGCCCCGGCTCCATCCGAGGCTCTTCTCCCTTAACACTCCAACGACCTATTGGCCCAATTTGGCCTTCATGGCCTCGTACTTGACCTGATCGTTGGTCTTGGCATACAGCTTCATCAGCTGTTGGATCGTTTGGACATCCTCGGGCTTGAGCTCGTGGGCCTTCTCGAAGTATGGAACCGCCTTGAGGTACACATCGTCGCAAGCGGTCTTCGCCTTGTTGTAGGCATCGTTGTCCTTGATGTCGTTCGCTTTGCTGTAGCAGGTTGCTGCGCGGTTATTGTACAGCACCCCGATATTGAAGTACGCATCGAAGAATTTGGGATCGCGCTCCAGGCTCTTCTTATAGTTCTCTTCCGCTAGGTCGGTCCATTTGATAACGTCAGCCTCACCTGGTAGGGTGCCTTCTTTTGGGTTGGCCTTCGCGTCGTACATGCTCCCCAGGATGGAGTACAGGATCGGGTTCTCCGGATCGGCAGCGATGGCTTCGTTCACGCTCTTCTCGGCTTCTTCGCCCCGGCCGGTTTCCAAGAGGTAGCTCATCTCGTCCAAGATCAGGTCCTTGTTGCCCACATGCTTGGTCCGGCCTGTGCGGGTGGTCGCGATCGCGCCATCCAGATCACCGCTCTTCTTTTGCAAACTGGCCATGTACCGGTAGATCTCCGGTTTGTCATAGCCTAACGCCAGGCATTCCTGGTAGCGCTTGATGGCCATCGCCGCGTCCCCTTTGGTCTCATAGGCCAGTGCGCTGTTGAACATGGCATTTGTATCCACTTGTCCGAAGGTCTTCGCGATGCGTTCCGAATTCCCATAGAGGAGGATCGCTTTGTCGTATTCTTTGGCACCGAAGGCATCGTTGCCTTTGTTCAAAGAAGCTGCTTGCAGGGCACCGAGGTTCTGAACGATCTCTGTCTTATAGCTGCCCTTGGTATCCAGTTCGTTCGCCTTGATGTAGCTGTCCACCGCGCGTTGCAGTGCTTCCGGGAACTGTGCCTTCAAGGTCTCATCCTTACCCATGGCGATCAGCCGGTAGATATCGCCGCGGTACCGCCAGGTCTTGTCCTTGCCGGCGGTGGTCTCGTTGGTGATCGCCGGCTCGATGAACTCGGCCGCTTTGGCCAGATCCCCATCCTGCAGGTAGTTGTATGCGTTCACCACGTTGGCGTTCTGGGCGCTGATGCCCAATACGCACGAAGCGAACAGGAGCGAGAAAAACGTCTTCATGGTTCGGTTCCGTTCCGTCATCGGTTTCATTCTTGCGGGCCCGGGGTATCAACTTCGGTGCCAGGGGGATCATTGCTTGTTGCACCGCTACCGTCCTGGGCCTCCTCCTCTTCGTGCAGTTCACTGTCCACCTTGGCCACGGCCGCGATGCGGTCCTTGTCCCGGAGTTCGATGAGACGTACTCCCTGCGTGGCACGTCCCAACACGCGTAGCTCGCCCACCCGGGTACGGATGGTGATGCCGCTTCGATTGATGATCATGAGATGATCCTCTTCGGTCACGTCTTTGATCGCGATGAGCTTGCCGGTCTTATCGGTGACCTGGAGCGTCTTCACCCCCTTGCCACCGCGGTTAGTGATGCGGTAGTCATCCACCGGGCTGCGCTTGCCATAGCCGTTGTCGCTCACCACCAGCACTTGGCGCGTGGCGGTTTCGGCCTTGTCGATGGTGATCATGCCCACCACTTCGTCCTTGCCTTCGAGCAACATGCCACGCACGCCGCTCGCCCCACGACCCATGGGCCGCACCCGGTTCTCTTCGAAGTGGACGCATTTTCCGCCCCGGGCCGCCATAAGGATGTGGCAGTTGCCGTTGGTGAGTCGGGCTTCGAGCAACTCGTCGCCGTCCCGGATACCCACTGCGATGATGCCGTTGGCGCGCGGCCGACTATAGGCCTCCAGCGTGGTCTTCTTGATCACCCCCTTTTTGGTGCAGAGTACCACGAAGTGGCTGTTCAGGTACTCCTCGGTCTTGAGGTCCTTCACATTGATATAGGCGAGCACCTTATCATCGCCTTCGATCTGGATCAGGTTCTGGATCGCGCGGCCTTTGCTCTGGCGGGTGCCTTCCGGAATGTCGTACACGCGCATCCAGAAGCAACGCCCCTTTTGGGTGAAGATGAGCAGGTAGTTGTGGTTGGTGGCCACGAAGAGGTGCTCCAGGAAATCCTCATCGCGCGTGGTGGAGCCACGGCTGCCGATCCCACCCCTGCCCTGTGTGCGGAACTCGTTCAGGGCTGTACGCTTGATATAACCCAGGTGGCTAATGGTGACCACCACCGCCTCGTCGGCGATCAGGTCCTCCATGTTCAGGTCGCTGCCACCGGCCAGGATCTGGGTGCGGCGCTTGTCGCCATACTTCTCCTTGATCTCCAGGGTCTCGTCCTTCACGATCTGGAGGCGGATGCCCTCATCGGCGAGGATCGCCTTCAGACGATCGATCAACTTCATCAACTCGGCGTGCTCCTCCCGGATCTTGTCGCGCTCCAGGCCGGTCAGGCGTTGTAGGCGCATGTCCAGGATCGCTTTCGCCTGGATCTCGCTGAGCCCGAACTCCTTCATGAGGCCGTCTTTGGCCTCGTCGGGCGTCTGGCTCGCGCGGATCAATGCGATCACCGCGTCCAAGTGGTCCAATGCGATCAGCAGACCCTCGAGAATGTGCGCGCGTTCCTCCGCTTTCCGTAGGTCGAACTTGGTGCGGCGCACGATCACGTCCAGACGGTGGTCCACGAAGTGCCCGATCATCGCCTTCAGGCCCAACATCATGGGCCGACCACCCACCAATGCGATGCTGTTCACGCTGAAGCTGGTCTGCAATGCGCTGAATTTGTACAACTGGTTCAGCACGACCGTTCCCATGGCTTCCCGCTTCACATCGTAGGCGATGCGGATGCCGGTGCGGTCGCTGTAATCGTTGACATCGCTGATGCCCTCGATCTTCTTATCGTTCACCAGATCGGCAACGCCTTTCACGAGTTGAACGGCTTTGTTGGTCTGGAATGGGATCTCCGTGCAGATCACCACTTCCTTGCCGCTCTTCTCATCCTCCTCGATATGGCACTTGGCACGCAGCACCACTTTGCCCCGGCCTGTTTCGTAGGCTTCGCGGATGCCCTCAATGCCATAGATCACGCCGCCGGTGGGGAAGTCCGGGCCTTTGATGTGCTCCATCAAACCCGCCACGTCGATGTCCTTGTTCTCGATGTAGGCCGCGATGCCATCGCACACCTCGCTGAGGTTGTGCGGCGGCATGTTCGTGGCCATGCCCACCGCGATACCCGAAGCCCCGTTCACGAGCAGGTTCGGGATCTTCGTCGGCATCACGCTGGGCTCTTCCAGGGTATCGTCGAAGTTGGGCCGCATGTCCACCGTCTCCTTGTCCAGATCGGCGAGCACTTCTTCGGCGATCTTCTTGAAACGGGCCTCGGTGTAACGCATCGCCGCAGGGCTATCGCCATCGATGCTTCCGAAGTTGCCCTGGCCGTCCACCAACGGGTAGCGCAGGCTCCATTCCTGGGCCATGCGCACCATTGCGTCGTAAACGCTGCTATCGCCGTGCGGGTGATACTTACCGAGCACCTCACCGACGATCCTCGCGCTCTTCTTGTGGGCGCGGTTGCTCAACACCCCCAGGTCCTGCATGCCGTAGAGCACGCGGCGATGCACCGGCTTCAATCCGTCGCGCACGTCGGGTAGGGCCCGGCTCACGATCACCGACATCGAATAATCGATGTAGGCGGTGCGCATTTCGTTCTCGATGTTGATCGGGATGATCTTCTCTCCTTCTGCCATGTCTGTCAGTTCGTCACGCTGGCCCGGTCCTTGCGATCAGGCCCCCCCGAAAAGGGAGCCCGAAAGTACATGTCACACCCCGTTCAGCCCCCCGTTGTTTTTCCACAGGCCGCACACTTCCCTGTGAATAAATGGACGATGGCCGAACAGGACCCCGCGCAAGTCGTTCAATAGCTTGCCCCCGCTGGCCGAGCAGCTATCTTTCGGCTTCCCCAGGAAACTCCCGACCACGTAGCACCGCACGAACGCATGGACGCCAAATTCTCCCCCCGCGTGAGGGACGTCATCACCTTCAGCCGCGAGGAGGCTCTTCGCCTGGGGCACAACTATATCGGTATCGAACACATCCTGCTGGGCCTGATCCGCGAAGGGGAAGGCAATGCGGTGAAGATCCTCCACCACTTGGAGGTGGACCTGGACGAGCTGCGCAAAGTGGTCGAGGGCGGTATGGAGCCCGCCAGCGCCATGCGCCCGCCGGACAAGGACAAGATCACGCTGATCAAGCAGGCCGAAAAGATGCTGAAGATCACCTTCTTGGAAGCCAAGCTCTTCAAGAGCCCCCACATCGACACCGAACACTTGCTACTCAGCATTCTGAAGGACGAGGACAACCTGGCTACCCGCACACTGCACAAGTTCAACGTGGACTATGACAGCGTGAAGAACGAGGTCGATACGATTCTGGCCGGAGGTGGGCCCTCCTCGGAAGTGCCTCGCAAAAGCGGCCCGAAGGCGCAAGGTCCCCAGAGCGCGGACGACGACGATGACGACAGTGGCAATTTTGGTGGCGCGGCCGGTCAGCGGAAGCAAGGCGATAGTAAGAGCAAGACCCCCGTGCTGGACAACTTCGGCCGTGATCTCACCAAGTTGGCCGAGGACGGCAAGCTCGATCCGATCGTAGGGCGCGAGAAAGAGATCGAGCGGGTCAGTCAGGTGCTGAGCCGCCGGAAGAAGAACAACCCGGTATTGATAGGAGAACCCGGTGTGGGCAAGAGCGCGATAGCCGAAGGATTGGCCCTGCGCATCATCCAGCGCAAGGTGAGCCGCGTGCTCTTCGGTAAGCGCATAGTGGCATTGGACATCGCCAGCCTCGTGGCCGGCACGAAGTACCGCGGCCAGTTCGAGGAGCGCATGAAGGCGGTGATGAACGAACTGGAGAACAGTCCGGATGTGATCCTCTTCATCGACGAGATCCATACCATCGTGGGCGCCGGCGGTGCCAGCGGTAGTTTGGACGCGAGCAACATGTTCAAGCCCGCACTGGCACGCGGTGAGATCCAATGCATAGGCGCTACCACCTTGGATGAGTACCGCCAATACATCGAGAAGGATGGCGCCTTGGAACGCCGCTTCCAGAAGGTGCTCGTGGAACCCACCACGGTCGATGAGACCATCCAGATCCTCAACAACATCAAGGAAAAGTACGAGGACCACCACAACGTGAGCTACACGCCGGAGGCCATTGAGGCCTGTGTGAAGCTGACCAATCGCTATATCACCGACCGGCACCTGCCGGACAAGGCGATCGACGCTTTGGACGAGGCCGGCAGCCGCGTACACATCAGCAATATCGTGGTGCCGAAGAACATCCTGGATGTGGAAGGCCGCATCGAGGAGGTGAAGGAGGAGAAGAACAAGGTGGTGCGCAGCCAGCGTTACGAGGAGGCCGCCAAGCTGCGCGACAAAGAGCGGCAGCTACAAGAAGAGCTGGAGCGTGCCAAGAAGCAGTGGGAGGATGAGAGCCGCACCCACCGCACTACCGTAGCCGAAGAGAACGTGGCTGAAGTAGTAGCCATGATGAGCGGCATTCCGGTGACACGCATCGCCGAAAAGGAAAGCGGCAAGCTGCGTCGCATGAAGGAGGAAATGCAGGGCAAGGTGATCGGGCAGGAAGACGCCGTGGGCAAAGTGGTCAAGGCCATCCAGCGCAATCGCGCGGGACTGAAGGACCCCAACCGCCCCATCGGCTCGTTCATCTTCCTTGGCCCCACTGGCGTGGGCAAAACACAGCTCGCGAAGGAACTCGCGCGGTACCTCTTCGACACCGAGGACGCGCTGATCCGCATCGACATGAGCGAGTACATGGAGAAGTTCTCCGTGAGCCGCTTGATCGGTGCGCCTCCTGGTTATGTGGGTTACGAAGAAGGTGGTCAGCTGACGGAGAAAGTGCGCCGCCGACCCTACTCCATCATTCTGCTCGATGAGATCGAGAAGGCACACCCCGATGTGTTCAACCTGCTCCTGCAAGCGCTGGATGATGGGAAGATGACCGATAGCCTCGGTAGGCACATCGACTTCAAGAACTCCATCATCATCATGACCTCGAACATCGGGGCCCGTGACCTGCAAGACTACGGCAAAGGCGTAGGGTTCGGTACCTCGGCCAAGAGCACTGGCCAGGAGGAGACGAACCGGGGCATTGTCGAAAAGGCGCTGCGCAAGGCCTTCGCTCCGGAGTTCCTCAACCGCATCGACGACATCGTGATGTTCAATTCGCTGAAGCGCGAGGACATCCACAAGATCATCGACATCGAAC
>JAGNSU010000007.1 GCA_017987895.1 Flavobacteriales bacterium
GCAGGTCTTCGGGCAGATCGAAAAACTTGTCCACTTCCGTTTTCGGGACCACAAGGGTATGGCCCTCGCGCAGCGGGTTGATGTCCAGGAACGCGAGGAAGCGGTCGTCCTCAGCCACCTTGTGACAAGGGATCTCGCCACGTACGATCCGAGTGAAGAGGCTGGCCATCAGCGGCTGATCTCCACGATCTCGAACCGGGTGCTTCCCGCTGGGGTCACGATCTCCGCCACCTCGCCCACTGACTTGCCCAGGAGTCCTTTGCCAATGGGCGAACCCACGCTGATCTTACCGGTCTTGATATCCGATTCGGTCTCGGCCACGAGGGTGAAACTCTTTTCGGTACCCGTGCCGGTATGCTTCACCCGCACTGTAGTGTGGATGAAGACCCTGCTCGTGTCCACCTGGCTCGCGTCGATGACGCGGGCACTGGCAACGACCTCCTCGAGTTTGGCGATGCGCGCCTCCAGCAAGCCCTGCTCCTCCTTCGCGGCGTGGTACTCAGCGTTCTCGCTCAGGTCGCCCTTGTCGCGCGCATCAGCGATCTGCTGGCTCAGGTGCGGACGCTCCACGGTGCGCATGCGGTGCAACTCGTCCTGGAGCTTCTTCAGTCCTTCTTCGGTGTAGTAGGCCGGTGCGGTCATGGCCGGGTGGTATCAGGATAGAATGGAAGAGGCCCCTTGAGGCCTCTTCCACCAAATATAGGACGGTGCGCTTACAAGCTGATACGGACCCCGATCTGGTGCACTCCGCTCCAGGGATTGGTGGCGCGGTAGGCATAGTCCAGTCCGATCGTGCTGAGCTTTTCCTTTCCGAAAGGCATGTCCAAGCTCAAACCACCGGATAGGCCCGTGAACACAGTAGCGGCTTCTTCGCGGTTGGTGATGTCCTCTTCGTACATGTACCCTACACGGAGATGCAGGATGCGCCGGAAGCCATATTCCAGGCCGCCTACGAACTGGTCGCGTGTGAAGGAGTTCGAATTGAAGGTCAGGGCAGCGGTCAGACCGTGCTTTTCGCCAAGCTTGAAATCGTAGGCGCCACCGATCGTGAGCATGGACGGAAGCTCGAATTTCTGGGAACGTTGCTCCAAGGTGATCTGATCGCTACCGGTCACCAACAGACCTTGCACGGCCATACCATCCCCCGCATAGCGCATGGCTGGACCTACGTTCTTGAGCGCGATCCCGAAACGCACTTGGTCCCGCTCCCCGGTCACATAGTTGATGCCCGCATCGAAACACACCCCCGATGTACGTGCATCGGCAATGGCCTCGGAGACCACACGCACCAGCAACCCTCCGTAAATGCTGTTGGAGAAGG
Organism: Flavobacteriales bacterium; assembly: GCA_017987895.1. Lineage (GTDB taxonomy): Bacteria > Bacteroidota > Bacteroidia > Flavobacteriales_F > PHOS-HE28 > PHOS-HE28. The sequence goes on from JAGNSU010000007.1 coordinate 1,322, forward strand.
CCTTCGCATACGCCAGGGCGAAGTTGGACTGGGTGGTGCGGAACGTGCCCAGGCCGCCATCGGGTTGGTCCACGGTGGTAACGGGGATATCCCCGAACGCCATGGTCATCACCGTGATCCCGAGCGCTCCGTTCTCGCCGACCTTCTGGCCCAGACCGATGCTGTTGACCTTCACCCCACTGCCTTCCAACCACCGGCTGGTGGTGAAAACGACTTCGGTCTTCCGTGTATGCGCCAGCCCGGCCACGTTGCCGAACATGCTTTCGACCCCACGGAGCGCAGCGGAGTTCGCCAGGCCCCAACCAGCACTACGCGCCCATGGGTTGATGAGCAATTGGGCGGCACCCGCCGAACCCGCCCGGTCGGGGTTACCGGCCTGCACGGGAACCGTACCAAGGATCAGCACCCCCAGGGAGAGGCCGACCATCCGTTGTTGCATCGTCATCGTCATGTCGTTCTCTTCTCTTCGTTCGATGATCGGACCCGGCTCAGAAGTTCTGTAGATCGATGGGGCGCATAACGCCGAAGAACTTCACCACGCGCTCACATACCCCCGGCACTTCCACATGGCAGAGGTACACCCCGCTGGCGATCGGCACGTTCGTCGCGTTGCGCAGGTCCCAGTCCAGGAACGTTAACCCGTTGTCCTTCTTGAACCGCCGGATCAGTGTACCGCTCACATTGTAGATGCTGATGGTGCATACCTGCGGCAGGTTCACGAATTTCACCCGGTTGTCCAATCGGCTCACCTCGTACCCACTGAAGCCATAGTACGGGTTGGGCACCACGCTGATCAGGTCGCAGGCCGTCTCGGCCGTCGCCTGGTCCTCGACGATCACCGCCCGTTCGCCCGTATTGAAGCTGTACAGCGGCAACCCATCGTTGCGTTGCGGATCGATCACCGGCAGGTAATCCGGCGTGGGTTGTCGGTACGGCTTGTACGGGTTGGCCACGTTCAGCAGGATCCGCGTCTCGGTGGGGATCAGTCCTTGTTCCGGGGTCTTCAGTTGGTAGCCGGGGTTCAGCACCGCGGTACCCACCCAGTTGCACGCCCGGAACGCCCGTGTGATCTCCGCGTTCGTACCCACCGTCAGGCGAGCGTGCAGGAACTTCCCTTCGTCGTACGGCGGCATGAACGTGGGGTTCGTCTTCTCCCGCCAACGGTTGCCGAACACGTAGATGTTGTGCTGGCCACCCAGGATCGGCGACCCGAGACCAGAGACCAACGAATCGCTCGGGTTCCAGATCATGTCCCGTCCCTTCGCACCGCCCCAGAAGCTCGCCTCCCCGAACGCCATGTTCAGCCGCTCGCCGCTGCCCATGTCGATCGCGTAGCCCGGGAACCAACCCATGCCCGTGAGGTGATTGTTCAGGCCCGCCTCATCGTTGTTGCATCCCGGCGCGTTCAACGGGATACCGTTCTTGTCCACGCTCGCATCCGAGCGCATGTCCATCTTCCCGTCCGTCACGTACTCGGCCACCCCCGGATTGTCCTCCATCTCCAGTACCGGACAGCGTGTCCACTTGTTCTTGTCGGAGGTGAACACCACCAGGCAACTGCTGATGTCCCGCAGGGACGAGATGTTCCTGGCGTTGGCCAGGCTCTTCGCACCGGGCTGGAACGAGGTGTCACCCACCAATTTGAACGCCGTCCACGTGCCCCCTGCCATCCCCAGGGACGGGGTGCTTTGTACCAGCACGCCTTCGTACTGCTCATCGTTGTCCACATCGGGGTAATCCGGAAAGAGCGTCCCCTCATCCGAGGAGTTGCCCGCTCGGATCCAGTTCAGCGCATCCTCGCCTTCCCCGTCCGGTACTCCGTTCAACCACTGTTGCGAAGGATCCGAATAGGTGATAGAGGCGCCCAGGAAATCGGTGAACGTACCCTCATTGAAGTATTGCGCGATCGTCACTGACAAGCCCCACTCGGGGATCAACTGCTCGTTGCGGATCGCGATCGTCGTATCGCTCAATACCGTGTCCTGCGCATCCACATAGACCAGTTTCCAGCTCGCGTCGTTCAGGTTCCCGTCCGTGGCCGTATCGGTGAACCACAGCTCGAAGTTCCCTGCGGGCACCGCCAGTGGATCGATCACTTTGATGGATACCGGGCCCAAATTGGTCTGGTAACGAAGTTCATCGCTACGCCACGGAGCACCTTGCATGATCAGGTCCACCGTGCTGCTGCTCAATGCGATCTCCCGGTCCCCGTTCCCGATCCCCTCGATCCGCGTCAAGGTGAACTCATCCCCATAACCCGCGTTCAGGATCGTCCCTCCGTTCTCCGGAGAGTTCTTGTGCGGTATCCCACTGAACGGCCGGATCGGGCCCGCTGCGGATTTCCTTCCCGACAAATACGGGGTGGCCTGACCGGTGAGCGCCTGGGGATCCGGATTGAAGGTCGCCCAGCTATTGTAGCCATAGGCGATCGCCATGTAGTAGTAGGTCTTGAAGTTCACCAGGCGCGGATCGCCTTGGGCGAACGCATCATTGGTGACCCGGAAGGAGTGCGAGATCCCTTCATCCGCTCCGCTCACCATGAGCGTGGGTACAGGAAGGCCGATGTTCGGGTCTTCGATGTAGTTGATGAGCTCCGCGATGTCATCGTCCACATCGCACTGGAACACCAGCCGCGCCAGGTTGGGATCACGTAGATCGGCAGGGCTCACCTCGCCGTTCTTGAGCTGATAGACCTGGTATCCCTGGAAATTGAACGTGCGATCGGTCGCATCCTCGGGAATGATGGGATCGTCCTCTTCATAGCGCTCCAGGTAGTTGTTACCGACCTCCAGGTTCTCGAGGGTGATGATCAGTTCGCGGTCCAGTTCCACGATGCTGAGCTCGGGTGCATCGGGGCCATTGAGGATCTGGAAGCAGTTATCGAACAGCGCCTGTGCCAGGTCATCCGCCCGGCGTACTTCCTGCACGCTCTCGAAGGGGCCGCCACCCGTGGCGCGGGCCCATACCACGCCTACGGTGATGTTGTTGTAGGCACCCGGTTCGAGCGTGAACGGGCCTGCGCTCTGCACGAAGCGCCGATCGAACGGGGCGTTCCCGGAATTCTCTTCCGTCCATGGCAACTGGGGTTCGCAGTCGGTTCCCCAACCCTGTGGGTCGCTATCGCCAGGGAACATGTACTGTGCCAGTGTGATGTCATTGCTGGTGCTGTAACCAGTGCCACTGTAGGACATCGGCGTGCCATCCGTCCAAACGCTGGTGAGGTAACCGTAATAGTTGATCGCGTTGTCCGGGTCCCCGGTCACCGTCCCGTTATTGTTGTGGTAGAGAAAGGCGCGCATGCCGTAGCGCTCGTTGTCCACTACCGTATCACCATAGCCGATGCCGATCCCCTTGTAGGGAATGCCCAAACCCAGGCGTGCCGTCGCGCAATCCACGAAAGGCTCATCCAGTGTGGGGCCGGGGTTGTCGATCGCATCGTAATCCTGGAACGGGCCCTCGAAGAAGTCCACCCCGACCGCGGGAGGTTGCACGCCATAGCCCGGATGGCCGTTGCAGCTTTCGTCGTTGTTGTCACCATTGTAGGCATAGCCCAGCCCACGTTGCACGTCGCAACCCACGAAATCATCATCGGCGCAACCCAGATCCACGTCCACCCACTGACCGAAGAAGGTGTTCTGCAACGTCTGTGTGCCTTGATTGATGAGCACATAGTTGTAGAACGTCATGTTGTTCACCGCGTCGTTCGTACTGAACGCGAAGGCTTGCGCGCGGATCTCCATACCGATGGGGAGGCCTCCGGTCTCGGTGTGGGCATTGCCCTTGTCATTGAAGACCCACCAGATGTTCTGGTCACCGAAGAGCGGCACTTCATCCTCCCGCTTCTTGGTCTTGCAATCGATGTTACCGTCCAGATCGTATTTGGGATAATCGCCCGCGTCCGGATCGTACTCATCGTTCGCATCGAAATCGAAGTAGGGGGCCAGGTTGTAATCCTGGTTCAAGGAGACATCCCCGTGAGCGGGCCATTCGCTGTAGATGACGGGCGCGGAATAATTAGGGAACTCCGTGCTCTCATCGCACTCCGGATCCAGTCGGCACCGATGGTAGGCGCGGTGCAGTTCGGCATCCTGACGCAGGGTCTTCCAGGTGCGGTCGTAGGCCAGACATACGTCCGATTCGATGGAGGCGGAACCGTCCTTGGTCAAAGGGCCCGGCCAATAGTCGTTCCCCACCTGGCGGAAGCGTACACCGGCCAATTTCAACTGGTTGTCCGGCGAGAAGCCACCCATCCAGAGCGAACCGGCGAACAGCGCATCGGGACCGCTCCGGTCCTCCGTGCGCGGCACTTCGTAAGCGGGACCACCAGCCCCGCTGCGGTTCTGCCACATATTGCCGCCGGTCTCGATCAGGGCGCGCACGTTGTTGAAGTCCAATTCGTCCCGCGCCGTGGAGGGCGAGCAGCCTGCGGCCTTTGCCTGGCCGTTCCCGGAGGATCCATGCGGCTGGCCCGCGCGCCAGGAGGGTTCCCGGGCGGTGAGATGGCCCCAAGCGAGGAGCACGAGCGCTACGGCGGCGAAAGTTCTGGTGGTCGGCATCAGTTCGTGACCTTTCATGGCCGGATCAAATTATTTCAGAAGGAAAGCCGTAAGCCCAATCGGATGGTACGGGGTGCGCCCAGGTTGCCTGGATCGACAACCTTGCTACCGTACAGATCGCGATAGCTGTCCACATCGGTCCTGCCGTTGATACTGTTCTGGTACTGCGCTGCGGCGAGGAAGCCGTCGTCGTCGGGGGAGCCGGTGGCTCGGTAGACATCGGTCACGTTGCGGGTGTTGAACACGTTGGTGACCAGCAGGTAGATGTTCATCTGTGCGGTCTTTGCCTTGTCACCTTCCTTCTTGCCGAAATTCAGCGCGATATCGCGATCCAGCTGTGCGTCCGCGGTGAACTGCCAGGGGAGACGTGCTCCGTTCAACGAACCATCCAGTCGGTAGCTACCCTCTTTGCTGTCGATGGCCGCCTCCTGCACGATCTGGCTCGAGTTGCTATAAGGCGTTCCGCTACCCAAGATGGTCACCATGTTCAGTCCCATGCTTTGCAGCAGGTTGACACCGAACACCACCGGACCGTTGTAGTCCTTGCCCGCGCCATAACGGAAATCCGCGGTGATCTGGATCTTATGGCGTTGGTCGAAGTTCAATGGCGTGAGTACCCGCAAATTGCTTTGATTGCTGTTGATGAGACTGAGGGTGCTGTTGGGGTCGCTGCCCGTGCCATCGGCGAATTGCAGGGTGTAGCTGGCGCGCATCCAGATGTTGCCCGTGCGACGCAGATCGTAAGTGGCGGAAAGCCCCTTCACGGTCCCGAAGTCGATGTTGTCGTAGGAGCGGTAGCTCACGGGCCAGGCCTCTTGCACGTTGCGGACCTGGATCATGTCGCGCAGTTCGCGGTAGAAACCCGCGATCTTCAATGAGCTCGACTTGCTGAGCACTTGTTGGAAACCAAGCTCGTAGTCGATGGTCTTGCTCGGTTTCAGCGAAGGATTGTTCAAGATCAGCGTGGAACTCGTGTTCTCGATGAACGCCACGTCCGATACGAGCAACCGCACCGCGCTGGTGGGGCGTTGGGTGAGAATATCATAGTGCGCGAAGAACAGGGCCTCGTCCGAGATGGGGAAGCTGAAGGCCACACGCGGCATGATGTTCACCGAAGGAGTGTAGTCCTCGAACGCTGACTTCTTCAATTTGCTGCCCTGTAGGTCGCCTTCGGGATCGGACTCATAGCTGATCAAATAGGGAGCGATACCCTCGCCCCCGCGCAGCACCCGGGGATCGGCGATCTCCTCGCCCTGCGCATTGTACCACGTGTCGCCATCGCGGTAACCCACCACACGGGTCGGGTCGTTCAGCCGGTCCACATAGAGCACGTAATCATCCCCGATGTTCTCCGGACGGTTCTCGGCAAGATCCTCGGCGATATCGCTGTCCGGGATGTCGCCACCCGCGGTATGCGCCGGCCGCCACAGGTATTTGTCCTTGAGCGTGTTCTGGTTCGCATCGAACCGATCCACCCGCACCCCAACGTTGAAGATGATATCGTCGAACGCGAATTTGTCCATCAAGTAGCCCGCCATGTAGATCGGCGCGAACGGGGCCTGCACACGCGTGTAGTTGCCGTTGTCATCCTTTTTGTCGAAGAAATCAGCGAACGCCGGGCGGCCGGTGATCTTCTCACCCAAATGATCGTAACCGGCGAAGGTCGCGAGCTGGCTGCCGTCGTTGATGAGCTCGGTGGCGCTGAACATGTCCAGGGAGAACACGGAAGGGTCCAAGGAGTGGATGTCGATGAAATCCAACCCGTTCTGGTCCAAGCCCAACGCCTCGCGCAACTGGCTGCTGAAGTAGGTCTGGTCGGGGCCGAGCAACCTTTCGAAGGTGTAGAAGGGGATCGTCCCGAAAGGATACGTCAAGGTCGCATTGCTCAATGACGCGTTGTCCAACTGGCTGATATGTGTGTTCGCCAGCTCGAAGGCGCGGTTCCAAAGACCGACCGGGGCCAGGCTGTATCGGCGATCGGTGAGTTGTTCGTATTCGACCCCCACAGAGAGGGCATGCTGGCCGATGTCCGCCGAACCGATCGCGGTGAGACGGAACTGATCCGTTTGGCGGCGACGGTACTCGCCTCCGTCCGGGTCATCGATGTAGCCGATGTTGTTCCAGAGGTCGTACAGCCGATCCGGACGCTCCCCGTTCAGCAACGCATTGCCTTGGGTGATCGCATTGAGGTTCTCGTAGGGGCCTTGCTCGGTTTCCTGGCCGAAGAGATTACCCACGTTGAAGGGTTGGTAAGGGAACAACTGGTAATACTGGGAGGTGATCGCGGCCAGGTCCTCGTTCGACTCGCTCGGCTCAAAGGTCACCAGCGTATCCCGGAAACCCGTGTGCACGAAGGCGAACTGCGTATTGCTCGTGGTATCGATATCCTGCAACTCGTAGGTCGGAGCGCGGTAATTGGTGAATTTGCCCACGTGGCCGTATTTGAACAGGTCGTCGCCATGCACTTGGTCCTCCACTTTCTGGGTCCAACGTGAATAGTCGAACTGCAGGCTGTAGTAAGCGTTCTTGATCAACTGCGCGTTCTCCTCTCCCTCCTGTCCGCTCTTGTTCCCGAAACGCTGGGTGAACCGGAGGAACCCCCGCCAAGTGAAGTCCTTGTAACGGAAGTTGTTGCTCGCGTTGAGCAGGCTGTTGTTCCGGTTGAAGTTCTGCCGGTCGACATAGTCCACCGTGCCTCCCAGAGAGAGGGTGACGTTCTGTGTGGTGGCGATATCGATCTTGCCGGAGGCCAAATAGGATACGCGGCCCGCGTTCTGGCGGGTCTTCAACTCCTCCAAGTCGTCCCCCCGGAGATATTCGGAACTGTACGCGGCCACCTGCCCATCCCCTACGTCACGTAGCTGCAGCGGAGAGGCCAGCAGTTCATCGCGTACTTCCTTTTTGACGCGCACGTCCCCGAGATACGAGGGCTCGTTGTCCACCACATTGGTGTACTGCCCGCTCAGGAAGAAACCGAGCAAAGGTTTTGTCTTGTTGCCCAGGCTATCCTTCTTGGAGAAGATCGGGCCGCTCAGGCTGGCTTCCACCTGGTTGTAGGCGTACTTGTCCAAGCCCACGATATCGGTGATATCCTCCCCGACCTTGAAGCCGCTCGTGAGGTACTCCACACCGCCGAAGAAGCTGCGGCTGGGGCCCCGGGTGGTGATGTTGATGACCCCCCCTGTGACATCGCCGTAGTTCGCGGGGACACCTCCGGTGATCACCTGCACTTCTTCAATGGCCGCCTTGGGCAGGCCAGTGCCCGATCCCGCAGGCACTTTGATCCCGTCGATGTAGTAATAGGTGTTCTCCGATCGGGCGCCGCGGATGCTGATGCCTCCGCCCGTACCGGTTTCACTGGTACCCGCCACGGTGGTAGCGATGGATGCTGCCGAGCGACCCGGCATTCGCGCGATATCCTCCCGGGTGATGGTACCGCCGGAGGCACCGCCATCCTTCTGGATGAGAGGGACCTGGTACTGTACCACCTCGAACTCCTTCAACTCTATGCCCTGATTGAGGCTGAGGTCGAGGAAGGTGGTTTTGTTGCTATTGATGACGACGCCTGTCTGCTTCAACGGCTGATAGCCCACATACGTCACGATCACATCGTACGAACCTGGATCGATCGGCTTGATCATGTACTTGCCGTCGAAATCCGTGGTGCCGGAAGCGACCACGGTACCCCGGTTCTCCACGGCAACGTTGACGAAGGGCAGTGGCTCGGAGGACTTCTTGTCGACCACCGTGCCTTGCAAGGTGCCGGCGCCCACTTGGGCGAATGTGACGGTCGCTCCCAGAAGACCAAGGGCGATCGTGGAGAATATCCTTCTCACCATCAACGAGTAGGTTTTACGTTCAGAACAACAGCGCAACGAGGGGGCGTAAAGATAGAAAAGTCCGGGATCCGTCAAACCGTCGGAAATCCGCTCTGGGCGCGGGTTTCCGCATAACCAGCCTGCCGGGTACATCGTTTCGTGGCTTGATGTGGTGGTCATCGTGCGTTGAAGTGGGGGAAAGATATCCTGGCGGACCCGGCACGCGGCGATCGTGGCGGCCAAGGAAAAGTGGATGTATACAGGTCTGGCCGCCCTTATTTTGTGAACAGCCTTTTCAGGAACGGGTCCCGATGGCGCCCGCTCCCATGTTTGTCCGCGCGCTTTGTGTTCTGCCGTAGGCGCTTCCGGGTCGCTTTGTCCTGTATGGCCATGTGGCGCTTGTGATCGTTCCTGCGCTGCTTGGCCAGCTTCTTCTTCTCCTCCTTCTCCTTGCGCGCCTGGATGCGCTCTTGTTCTTTCTGCCCGATGCCGCCCTCTTGGGCATGCACCGCCAAGGGCGGCGCCAGAAGCAAGGCGAGGGCGAACAGGAACCGGAACGAGCGCATCATGCAAGGATACGGCCGTCAACGGTACTGTGCATACCTACCTTCGCAGGGCCGCGTTCCATTCAACAGCATGCTACCCCGTTCCCCAGCGCCGAAGGTCCTTCTCCTGGTCCTGGCCGTGTTCTTCTTGCTCGCCTGCCGAAAGGAAGAGCAAGGCGGGGTACCCCTCACCACGGTGGACTTCCAGATCAACGTGAACAACCCGGCGTACATCGATATCGCGGTCCCGGGCGGCTGGCTTTATCTCACCGGGGGTTCTTTGGGTATCATCGTGTACCGGAAGACCATGGACGAGTTCGTGGCGATGGATAGACACTGCACCTACCAACCCACCGAGTTGTGCAAGGTGCATGTGGACGATAGCGAGGTGATCGCGCGCGACACGACCTGTTGCGGCAGCGCCTTCCTTCTGCTCGACGGAAGTGTGACGGAAGGGCCCGCCGCTTTGGGATTGAAGCGTTACAATACCAACTTCAACGGTACCACGCTGCGGATCTTCAATTGACCCGCGCCACAAGCTGCAAGCCTCAAGCCACAAGCTTTTACCGAAAAGAACAAGCCCCAGCTCGATCGAGCCTGGGGCTTGAAGCTTGTGGCTTGCGGCGCGTGGCCGGCGGGCGCGTGCTCAGTAGCGGTACGCGTCGTTCTTGAACGGACCGTTCTTCGGCACGCCGATGTACTTGGCTTGGGCGTCGGTGAGTTCTTCCAGCTCCACACCGATCTTGGCGAGGTGCAGCATGGCCACCATCTCATCGAGGTGCTTGGGCAGCACGTACACCTTGTTCTCGTAGTTGCCGTGGTTCTGCCACAGTTCCAATTGGGCGAGCGTCTGGTTCGTGAAGCTGTTGCTCATCACGAAGCTGGGGTGACCGGTCGCGCAGCCCAAGTTCACCAAACGGCCCTCGGCCAGGATGATGATGTCCTTGCCATCGATGGTGTACTTGTCCACCTGGGGCTTGATCTCCACTTTGGTGTTCCCGTAGCTCTTGTTCAACCAGGCCATATCGATCTCATTGTCGAAGTGACCGATGTTGCACACGATGGCCTTGTCCTTCATTTTGCGGAAGGCGGCCTCCGTAACGATGTTGAAGTTGCCCGTGGTGGTGATGATGATATCCGCACGATGCACATTGGGCACCAGCTTCTTCACCTCAAAACCGTCCATCGCCGCTTGCAGCGCACAGATGGGATCGATCTCGGTAACGATCACACGCGCACCCGCTCCGCGCAGTGATGCGGCAGTACCCTTGCCCACATCGCCGTAACCGCATACGATGGCGACCTTTCCGGCCATCATGATGTCGGTGGCACGGCGGATGGCGTCCACTGCGCTCTCCTTGCAACCGTACTTGTTGTCGAACTTGCTCTTGGTCACGCTGTCGTTCACGTTGATCGCGGGCATCGGCAGGGTGCCGTTCCGCTCGCGGTCCTTCAGTCGCAGCACGCCGGTGGTGGTTTCCTCGCTCAGTCCCTTGATGCCTTTGATCAGCTCGGGGAATTTGTCGAAGACCATGTTGGTTAGGTCACCGCCATCGTCCAGGATCATGTTGAGGGGCTGGCCACCTTCGAAGGCGAAGATCGTCTGCTCGATACACCAGTCGAACTCCTCGTTGTTCATGCCCTTCCACGCGTACACCGGGATGCCCGCTTTGGCGATGGCCGCCGCGGCGTGGTCCTGGGTGCTGAAGATGTTACAGCTGCTCCAGCTCACCTCCGCACCGAGCTCTTTCAAAGTCTCGATCAGCACGGCGGTCTGGATGGTCATGTGCAGACAACCGGCGATGCGGGCGCCTTTCAGCGGCTTCTGCTTGCCATGTTGCGCACGCAGCGCCATCAAGCCAGGCATCTCGGCCTCGGCCAGTTCGATCTCTTTGCGGCCCCACTCGGCGAGGGTCATGTCCTTCACCTTGTACGTGAGCTTCTCTTTGGTCTGCGGCATGGTGGTCGTGTTCATCGGGCGGCAAATGTAAAGGCTTTCAGCGGTGTGGTCTACCGCTGGACGGCCCAGCGGCGAAAGGGTTTGGTTATGTTCGCATCATGGGCGCAGTGCTCCAACAGATCGAAGCGGCAAAGAGTTCGGGGCGCAAGCTCCTGGCCGTGCTGATCGACCCTGACTTCGGGCAGGACGAGGCCCTGCTGGAGCGCACGGTACAGAACGCCTGCATGGCCAAGGCCGACCTGATCTTCGTGGGCGGCAGTTTGCTCACGTCCGCAGCGTTCGACCGCTGCGTGCGCTTGGTGAAGCAATGGAGCGACCGCCCCGTAGTACTCTTCCCCGGAAGCCCCGCCCAACTGAGCGCGCATGCCGATGCGGTGCTCTTCCTCTCCCTGATCAGCGGTCGCAACCCCGAACTGCTCATTGGCCACCACGTCACCGCTGGGCCCACCGTGCGCGCCCTTGGTCTGGAGGCGATACCCACCGGCTATATGTTGGTGGATGGCGGCAAGCCTTCCACTGTGAGCTACGTGAGCCAGACGATCCCGATACCGCACGACAAGCCCGGCATCGCTGCTGCCACCGCGATCGCCGGTGAATTGCTGGGGCTGCGCACCATCTACATGGATACGGGGAGCGGCGCCTTACGCACTGTGAGCCCGGAGATGATCGCGGCCGTGCGCGCTTCCGTTCAGGCACCGATCATCATCGGTGGCGGTATCCGCGACGGGGCCACCGCGCGCGAACTGTGCGAGGCCGGTGCGGATGTGTTGGTGATGGGCACCGCCTTCGAGCAGGACCCCGAGCTGATCTTCGCGATGAGCGAGGCGGTGCATGGGTGAAACCGCCCGGTCAAGGCTTGCGCAACCACACGCACAGCAGCATGCCTTGGTCGGTCCACTTCATGTACGGGACCAGCAGGGGATCAAGCACCTTGGGAAGGAAGGTCTTATCGACATAGAAATTCTGATGCGCGATCTGGTACCCGTGCTTCGCCGCGAAGGACCGAAAAGTGAGCGGCGCGAACTCGAACAGATGATAGGGTTCGTGCATTGGGCTCAGGTTGGCCACCAGATCCGTCCCACGCAGCCGGTAGTAGATGTTCACCAAGCGGTTCACCAGCCAGTTCGAGGACGGCACCTCGATGCGCATCACACCGCCCGGCTTCAACCAGCGCATGGCACGAAGGATCGCGGCCGAGGGATCGTACATGTGCTCCAACACCACGGCGAAGGAGATGAGGTCGAAGTGCCCCTCCGGATATTCGATGGCCTCGATCATGCCGAGCTTCAACCGTTCCGGGTCCAAACCCATTCTGTTGATCGCTCGTTCGTGGAACGGCTTGGAGTGCTCGAAACCATAGGTATCGAACCCCGCTTTGGCCATGGCCAGCATACCCTTGCCGATCCCCGCTCCTACATCCAAAGCCCGTATCCCCGCACGGCCCGGCAGTAGCGCCTTCGCCCTGTCGAGCTCCTCCACGAAGTAGTTCTCATCCAACGTGAAGTACGTTTCTTTCCAATACTCCTCCGGGGGTACCCCGTAGTGGTCCTGGAGATCGAAGGGGATGGGTTGCGGATCGCTGTAGACCAGATCGCAGGTGGAGCATCTTCGGACCGTGGTCGAGATGCCCACCACTTTGCGCGGATCACGGCCTTGGGAATGGTTGAGCCGCCTGCCGAGGATCTTATGCCCGGCCGCCGGGGAGCCGCACATGTTGCACGCCGTTACTGGATCGAAGTGGTAGCTGTACCGGCCCTGTCTCATTTTCTCTTGTTCCCGGTAGCGAAGACGTGCGGAAGTTCCCTTCGTTGCTCCAACACCGGATGGAGGCCACGAAGATGTGACGTTCCGGTCCGGGGCGTGTTCAGAACCTGAAGCCCACCGCGGCCAGAACGTTCAAAGGAGCCTGCGGGAACAGGCCCACCATTTCCTGCCTGCGGCCTTCGTACAAATAGCTGTACACCCAGCCGTTGCTTTCGTACAACTCGCTGAAGAGGTTGCGCACCGTGATGTGCAGATCGATCCCTTGCAGTCCCTTCAGCCCAAGCACCGTCACATTGGCGCGGATATCGTTCACTACATAGGCGTCGAGCAGGCGATCCGTGCTGGAGGTGTTATCCAGGTACTGATCGCCGACATAGCGACAGATCCAGGTCACTTCCGCGGAGCCCTTGTCCGGTCGGTGCCATACACGGAACGCGGCTTCACCGCTCGCGATCATGGAAGGCGAGAACGCGAGGTCCGTGTCCACATGCTCCTGTGCTTGTTGCCCGCCCAGGTCCCAGTCATCCACGAACTCGGTGAAGGCGCGCACCTTATTGCGGCTCAGGGTCGCGTTGCCGCGTGCTGTCAGCCAGGGCAGGATCCGCGCGGCCAGGGATAGTTCGGCACCAGCCCGATAGCTGCTTGGCACATTGGTGCGCAACGCGGCGCCCACATCGTTCAGTTCACCGGTGAGCACGAGTTGGTCCGTGTAGTCCATGTAGTAGAGGTTCAGCCCTCCGCTGAAGCGCCCACTGCGTCGCTCGTAGCCCAACTCATAGTCGAACAAGCGTTCGCTGCGCGGACGGCTGCCCGGTGTGGTCTCCACCAGATCGTCCCGGTTCGGCTCACGGTTGCCCACCGCGATGGAGGCGTAGACCTTGCCACCCTCATGCGCACGCCACAACGCACCGGCCTTGGGATTGAAGAAAGTGTGGCGCACCTGTTGCGTGATGTTCTCCAGATCGTTGTCATACCCGAGGAACCTATGGTCGACCCGGCGCATCTGCAGGTCGCCGTACACATCGAAGCGATCGCCCAGCGCGAGGGTGAGCTTGCCGAAGAGGTTCACATCCGTCTTCCGCGCCTCGTTGTCATAGTAGCGATGACCGATGTCCGTGTTCCCCGCATACCGCGCCCAGATCACCTCTCCGAAGTGCTCGCCTTCGTATAGCGCGTAACTACCACCGATAACCAATCGGTGCCGCCCGAGATCCGCATGCACACCGAGGTTCGCTCCGGTCAACGTATTGTCCAGCCAACGCCTGCGCACGAGATCGGTCGAGGTGATGGTATCGCCGTCGATCACGGCCGTGGCGATGCCATAGGTGGCGAGGTCGTCGTCCGTGCGGAACTGTTCATAGTAACCCGCTCCGGGCACGTGGAACAACGTGAGGTGCACGGCGGCACGATCACCGATGCGTTGGTCCAACAAAAGTTGGTAGTGCGTCTGGTCGTAGTTGTCCACCTCGTTCTTATAGGTGTACCCATTGTAGGCGCGTGCGGTGTCGATCACTTCGCGTGGCACACCACCCCAGGCCTGATACGTCACCTCTTTACCTCGGAAAGTGATGAAACGCAACGATCGTGTACGTCCCATCCATGCCCCTTGCAGGAAGTAGCTTTTCAGATCCGCGCTGGCGCGATCGATGTAACCGTCACTGGTGATCGAAGAGAGACGCACATCCAAACTGAAGCGATGGGCGAGCAGACCGGTGCCCGCACTGACCGAATAACGCCGCGTGTTGAAGGATCCACCGCTCAAGCTCACCAGCCCCCACGGCTCGCGGCGCACAGCCGTGGTGCGCACGTTCACGCTCGCACCGAACGCCGCAGGACCATTGGTACTGGTGCCCACACCGCGTTGGACTTCGATGTCCTCGGCGCTGGTGGCGAGGTCGGGCATATTAACCAGAAAGGCGCCCTGGCTTTCCGCATCGTTGAAAGGCACGCCGTTCACCGTGACGTTCGTGCGCGTCGCATCGCTCCCACGGATGCGCATATAGGTGTAACCAATGCCCGTGCCCGCATCACTTGTGGCCACCGTGCTCGGCTGCGCTTCGAGCAAGTACGGAAGGTCCACCCCGGTGTTCATCCGCGCGATCTCCTCTTTGGTCAATACGCTCTTCGCGAACGGTGTGCGCTCACCCGCACGTAGCGCGTTGACCTCCGCAGGTCGCATCAACACCGCTTGCGGCTTCAATTCCAACAGCAGGTCCGATGTGCCTTCGTCGAGGTGGATGATCGTATCCACCTCCAGGTAGCCCATGCTCGACACGCGCACGCGCTGCGGGCCGGGCCGCAGTCCGTTCACGCGAAAGTGTCCATCGCGATCCGTCACTGCGCCGAACCGCTGATCGTCACCCACCACCACCGCCGCACCTTCCAAGGCTCCGCTGTCCGGAGTGGTCACCGTGCCGGTGAATTGTACTTGCGCCTGCACGGAAAGCGTGAGGACCATCACACACACACCTGCTGCGTACTTGCTCATGTTCATCTCCGTGTAAAGCGTCGTACACGGAGTGCCCCGGGATCCGGGAGCGTTCCCTTCGCAGCATGACCTGCGCAGGTTCGAAGGGTATGATCTCAGCCCTGGCTCTCGCCGGGGCACCCCTGTAGGACGGGACGAAGGTAGTTAGGAAGAACGGCCGATCAACCGACCGGCCGGTCGGTGAGGGCAGCGATGGCCGCGATCGCTTTACGCACGCGGCGGTCGCGATCACCGGCTATGATGGTGTACGGTTTGTCCAACGTGCGCAACGTTCGCTCATACACGCCGAACAACCGGTCGCGGTCATGCCGGTTCTCGCGCTGTGTATCCGGCTCCCAAGGGATATCGGGCGCACAGAGCAACCAATGATCATAGGGACGTTGTTCCGTTCGCTCGACGATCCACGGATCGCTGCGACCGAACCTCTCCTCGCCCCATATGCGGATCGTGATCAGATCCGTGTCGCACAACAGCACGGAGGGGGTATCACGCAGCACAGCCTCTTCGGCCGCGATCTGTGCTCGCGCGATGGTGAGAAGGTCCGCTTCCACATAGGTTCGGCCAAGGGCGTCCAGGTAGCCGCGCGCCTGTTCGGCCACCCAGGCAACACCGAAATGCATGGCCAACAGGCGGCACAGGGTGGTCTTCCCGCTGCTTTCCGGGCCGGTGATCACGATGCGCCGCACGGCCTGAATGTAACTTTCCATCCCGGCTCAGGCAGCGCCATCCACACGTCGCTCATCTATTCGCCACAACGGACATCCTCATGAAACACTCGCTTACCCTGATCGCTGCCGCCGCTCTGCTGATCCCGGCGCATGCCCAAATGAGCCCCCGTGCGGAGGCTCCACTGATCGACCACCTGCGCGAGGTGAACGCGCAGTGGAACGTGCAGCGCCCCGTGCTGATGGACGGAGAACGCATCGTCCATTTCAACTCCGAAGCCGAGCGCATCGCCATGCACCTGCACTTGGTGCGGGAACAATTGAACGCACGCACCCCCGAAGGCCTCAGCGCCGATCAGCTCGCCCAGCGCATGGACCTGCTGGAGGACCTGAACGCCTATGCCGATCGCGGCCTCTTCCCGCAGAACTATGTGCTGCCCTATCGTAATCCGGTGTTCATCGATCCGCACAACACCGCCTGCGCTGTCGGGCAGTTGATGATCCAGAGCGGACATCGCGATCTCGCGGAGCGGATCGACGCGGAAATGGAACTCGCGTATGTGCATGACATGCACCGCACCGATGTGGACGAATGGGCAAAGGAACATGGCTTCACGGAGGACGAACTCGCATGGATCCAACCGGGCTATTCGCCGAGCATTCCCTGGAACACGCTCGGCACGGGTACCGACGGGACGGTCACCACCTTGCTGGAACTCGGCAATGGGAATTTGCTTCTCGCCGGGACCTTCACCACTGCAGGTGGTGGCGCGGTACAGAACGTGGCCCTATGGGATGGAGCATACTACGCTCCGCTCGGAAGTGGCGTGATCGGCGAAACGGAATGCGCGATCGAGTTCAACGGTACCATCTACCTGGGTGGCAGTTTCCAGAACCAGCTATCGGACCTGGCGATGTGGGATGGCACTACCTGGAGCTATGCGAACGTCTTCCCGGGCATGTCACCACGCACGCATGCGCTGCATGTGCACAACGGTGTGCTGCATGCCGCCGGTGAAGCCTCCGGTTTCGCGGGAACGGATGATGCGGTAAAGCGCCTCGTGAACGGATACTGGGAGCAAGTCGGCAGCTACTTCGATGGCACCGTGAGCGCGCTGGCAACACATGATGGCAAGCTGGTCGCCGCCGGTGCGTTCACGACCATCGAGCATCCCTTCGAACCGGTCCTCATGCATTGCGCCACCATCGACACCGCCGATTGGACCAACCTCGCTATCGGGCTCGATGCACCCGTGCATACGTTGCTCGATGTGAACGGCACGCTCTACGCAGGGGGTGATCTCTACGCGAACATCGTGATCAAGTTCGGCCTGGCCAGCCTCGCGCCCAACAGCTCGGCGTGGGACCTGCTTCTGCCCACGCACGACCAGTACATGCCCGCGGGCCCCGGCCCCACGCACATCGACGCGTTGACCTATCATGATGGTTCGGTCTACCTCGGCGGCGACTTCTACGTCTACTCCTGGATGACGAACGGATCGCATGTGGCCCGCTATAGTGGTCCGGACATGGTGGAACCTCTCGCCGTGCTGGACGCACCCGTGCATGACGTGTGTGTTCTGGGCAACGACCTGGTGATGGGTGGAGCGTTCAGCGCGACCTATTCCTATATCGCGTCCACTGACCTTTCCACCGGTCTTGTGGAGGCGAGCGCACCAAGCGCGCACATCTATCCCGTGCCCGCGCAAGAGGTGTTGAACGTCGAACTGCCCGCGACCATCACCCAGGCACGCGTGCGCATCACCGATGGCAGTGGTCGCGTGGTGCGCGGCTGGCAGATCGTGTCCGGCACAAGGCAGACGTTGGCGATCAGCGACCTCGCGCCGGGTGCGTATGTGTTGGAAATGGACGCCGATACGCCCATGCGCGCGGTGCCCTTCACCAAGCGCTGAACTTAGCGGTCGATCGAACGAACGGGCCTTTCGCGGATAACGCGGAGGCCCGTTCGTTCCTTTGCGGCCATGGCGAAGAAGGATCGTGCCGTGGTGATCGGCACCGGGGTAGGTGGGCTGGGTGCCGCTGTGCGGCTGGCCTTGAAGGGATATCGGGTCGATGCGTTCGAGGCGGCCCCCACCTACGGCGGCAAGCTGGCCGAGTGCTGGTTAGGGGACTATCGCTTCGACATGGGCCCATCGGTGTTCGCGATGCCACATCGCGTAGAGGAACTCTTCGAACTGGCAGGTGTGCCCATGGCCGGACACTTCCAATACCGCAAGCTCGAAAAGACCTTTCGCTACTTCTGGGGCGATGGCACCCGGGTGCAAGGCTGGAGCGATCCGCAGCGGTTGGCGGAGGAATTGGAGCGCGTGCTGCAGGTCCCACCGCAACGGACCCTGGACCATGTGCGCAGGGCGCATCGCTTGTTGGACACCACAGGCCGCACTTTCATGGAACATTCACTCCACCATGTGAAGACCCTCTGGAAAGGTGGTGTCGGCCGTGCGTTGTTCAACGCCCGCGTTCCCGAACTGATGGACACGCTGCACGAAGTGGACAAGCGCCAGTTCAAAGACCCGAAGGCCGTGCAGTTCTTCGATCGCTTCGCCACCTACAACGGCAGCAACCCTTACACCACGCCAGGCATCATGCGCATGATCGCCGGGCTGGAACATGAGCGCGGACCCTTCTACCCCATTGGCGGCATGCGCACCATCGTCAGCTCGCTGCACGCGCTGGCCGAGAAGGTCGGCGTGCGCTTCCACTTCAACGCGCCGGTGGAACGCATCCTGCTCGACCCCACCAAGCGGAGGGTGACCGGTGTGCGTGTGAACGGCGCGGATCATGGGGCCGACGTGGTGGTATGCAACATGGACATCGAACCTGCCTACCGTAGGTTGTTGCCCGACCTGCGCGCGCCGGAGCGCACCCTGAAGCAGGAACGCTCCACCTCCGCGATCGTGTTCTATTGGGGCATCAAGCGATCGTTCCCGGAACTCGGCCTGCACAACATCTTCTTCAGCAACGACTACCGTACTGAGTTCGCACAGCTCTTCGACAAGCTGGACGTAACGGACGATCCCACGGTCTACGTGAACATTACGAGCAAGGAGGACACACCCGATGCGCCACCCGGCTGTGAGAACTGGTTCGCGATGATCAACGCGCCCTATCTCGCCGGGCAGGATGTGGACGCGATGGTGCGCCGCACACGTGCCGCGATCCTTGGCAAGCTCCAGCGGATCCTCGGTGTGGACATCGAACCCCTGATCGTAGTGGAGGACGTGCTGGACCCCGCGCGGATCCAGGAGCGCACACAGAGCCATTTGGGATCGATCTACGGTACGAGCAGCAATAGCAAGTGGGCCGCGTTCCGCCGCCATCCGAACCAGCATCCGAAAGTTCGTGGCCTGCGGTTCTGCGGGGTCACCGTTCATCCAGGTGGTGGCATTCCGCTCGCGCTGCTCAGCGCAAAACTCGCGACGGAAACCCTGCCGGACGCACGATGAAGTCCCTGCCGCCGCTCTTCGTTCCCACGGCGATCCTCGTGATCCTCTACACCGTGGGCCTGGTGGGACTGGCGGGGCCATGGACCGAGGACCTCGTACACCTCACTCCCTACAACTTGCTCGTGACCGCAGGTCTCCTTCTCGTGCAAGCACGGCCCGACGCGCGCACCTGGGCGTTCGCACTGCTTGTGTTCGTGAGCAGTTACCTCGTGGAAATGCTCGGCGTACACACGGGTGTCATTTTCGGCTCGTACTGGTACGGCGATGTGCTCGGGATGAAGTTGTTCGACACACCCATGCTGATCGGCGTGAACTGGCTGATCCTGGTGATGAGCGTAGGCCCGCTGGTGGCGCGGTTGCACCTACCCGTTCCCCAAAGCGTGCTGGTGGCGGCATTGATCATGGTGGGCGTGGACATGTTGATCGAACCCGTGGCCATGCACCTCGGTTTCTGGTCGTGGGAGGATGATGTGGTCCCGCTGCGCAACTACATCGCTTGGGGCGCGGTGAGCGCCCTCTACTTCGCCTTGTTCTTCACCCTGCCGGTGAAGCGCGACAATGCTCTCGCGCCGGTGGTGTTGGGCGCACAGCTCTGCTTCTTCGCAGGCATCATCATGGTGAGCGCGGCGCGCGGCATGGAACGCTTCACCTACCTCGCGCTCGATCTGTTCACACTGAGCTTCCCGCTGATCCGCAGCTTCGAGCCCAGGATACTTTACTGGCGGAAATGGCGCGGCCTCTTCACCGGCATCGGTGTAATGGCCGTGGTCTTTTTGATCTGGGACGCCATCTTCACGGCGAACGGGGTGTGGGGCTTCACGCCGCGCTATCTCACGGGTCCGCACATCGCGCGGCTGCCGTTGGAGGAAGTGCTCTTCTTCCTGGTGGTGCCCTATTCGTGTACGTTCATCTATGAAGTGATGCGCTACTTCGTGCGGCGTAATGTGCTCGGCCGCATCGCACGCCCCTTCTGCATGCTGCTGATCGCGGTACTGGTGGTAGTGGGCACTTGGCACATCGGGCGCATCTATACCGCGATCACCTTCCTCTGCGCCGCAGGCCTGCTCTCCTTGCACGTCTTCGTGCTAAGAAGCCCTTACCTCGGCCGCTTTCTGCTGGGCTATGCGGTGGTGCTTGTGCCCTTCGTGCTGGTGAACGGGATCCTCACCGGTACGCTGCTGGAAGAACCCGTAGTGTGGTATAACAATGCGGAGAACCTCGGCATCCGCGTGGGCACCATTCCTTTGGAGGACAGCATGTACCTCCTCTTCTTCCTCCTGCTCACCATCACCTTCTACGAGCTGCCGCTGAAGCGCGCGCATGGTGATCTGCCGCCGCCGGTGGAAGGGCACGGGGCGGATTGAGTTCCGGTGGCAGGGGCAGGCGCAGGAGCAGGATGATCATTGCGCCTGCTCCTGCCCCTGCGCCTTGAATTGATGTCGCCAACGGATGAACCCCGCGACCGCGAGCACGATGTACACCACGTTCAAGAACGCGTACCCATCGTAACCGATCAAGTGGTTGTACCACACGGCTAGCAGATCACCCACGGTCCAGTAGAACCAGTTCTGGATCGCTTTGGCGCTCATCAGCCAGGTGGCCAGCATCGCGAAGGCGGTGATGAAGGCCTCCATACCGTGGTATTCTCCGGGCACCTGCCAGTGCTCCATCGCCCAGGCCAGCAGCCCCGTTCCTGCGGCACCGATCGCGATCAGCATCGCATGCATCCGCCAACCGTAACTGATGATGCGCGCCGATCCTCCCGCACCGCCCCAGGTCCACCAGCCATAAGCGCCCATGCCCGCATAGAACGCGTTGAGCGAGGCCATGAGCCAGGCATCTTGAACGACATACAACAACACGCCGATCAATGCCGCCACCAGACCGAACAGCCACCCGAGGCGCTTCTCCAGCGCGATGAGGATGGTGAAGAGAATGTTCAGCGCGACCGCGCTCCATTCCAGGATGAGGGCGGTGGTGGGTGACATGCGTGGGGGTGCAACACCGCCACGACGCAAGGAGCGCAACGGAGGCGCAACGTTAGGGAGAACTCCTTGCGCATTTCCTATTCACCGCCACGGCGCGACGAACGCAACGGAGGCGCAACGTTAGGGAGAACTCCTTTTGACCGCCTTGTTCACCGCCACGGCGCAACGAACGCAACGAGGGCGCAACGCTTGAAGAAGGTTGAAGAGGCCCAAGTCCGCAACGACGTAGCGTGTTTGCTCGGAGAAGCGTTCTTTGCGCTCGTGGCGCCGTGGCGGTGGTCTTCCTACCGCGATCACATCCCGCAGTTGCACGGCGCGGAGAACTGGATCTTGGCGCGCGGCCAGAGGTCCGCGATGTGCTCCATCTCCTTCGGACTGAACTGGATCACACGCAGATCGACGTAACGCAAGGCTTCCATTCGCTCGAGCTCATCGGGGAAGGTGGCGAGATCGTTGCTCCAGAGATCGAGCGATGTGAGTTGCTCCAAACGGCCAAGGCAGGCGGGCAAACTGATCAAAGCATTGCGGCTCATGTCCAAACGCTTCAGATGGCGCAGTGCGCAGATGGCCTCGGGGAAGTTCACCATCCGATTGTTGTTCGCGGAGAATTCCTGGAGGTGGGCGAACTCACTGATCCATTCCGGCAAGGTCTTCAGTTTGTTGTGGCCCAGATCGAGAGAATTCAGATTCGGCAGGCGGCGCAGTTCCTCGGGTAATTCCTTGAGTTTCTGTTTGCTCAGGTCCAACTTGTATACCCGCATCGGGTCCTCCAGCGCGCGTTCCAAACTGCGGTAGGTGCGCACCGTATCCAGTGCGATGGCATCGAGCAGTTGCGCCCGCGTGCTGTTGCAGATCAGAAGCAAGAAGAGCAGTGGAACGATGCGCATGGTCGGTGACTGGTGGAACGATCTCATGACGCAGCGATGGAGGCCAACGCCGCCCGGGCTTGTTCGCGGTCGATGTTCAACTGCGCTTTCAACGCGTCCAGACCGCTGAAGCGTATCTCATCGCGCAACCGTTCCACGAAACGCACGCGCAAGGTCTCGCCGTAGATCTCGCGATCAAATCCAAAAAGGTTCGCTTCCACAGTGCGGTCGCCATGCGCTTCGACCGTGGGACGCACACCGATGTTCAGCATGCCCTTCAAGGTCTCGTTGTTCAACTGTGCCGTGATGGCGTAAACACCGTTCGCGGGAACCAACTTCGAACTTTCCGCCAACCCGATGTTCGCGGTGGGGAACCCGATGGTGCGACCACGTTGGTCGCCCTTCACCACCACACCGCTCAGTTCGTAGGCGTAGCCGAGGTAGGCCTTCGCCGTACGTACATCGCCCACTTCCAGCGCCTGGCGCACCTTGGTGCTGCTCACCTGCACATGGTCCACTTCGCGCGCCGGGATCTCCTCGACCATGAAGTCGTAGACATCGCCCAATTGGCGCAGAAGATGAATGTCGCCCTCGCGATTGCGGCCGAAGCGATGGTCGTGACCGATCACCAGCGCATGCACGCCGATCCCTTCCACCAGCACGTCGCGCACATATTCCAACGCCTTCAACCGGGAGAAGGCCCGGCTGAACGGGATCACCAGCAGATGGTCGACCCCGGCGGCTTCGAGCAAGGCCACCTTCTCCTGCTGGGTGTTCAGCAGCTTCAGGTCGTTGTCGTTCGGGAAGAGCACCATGCGGGGGTGCGGGTGGAAGGTGAAGAGCACCGAATTCCCCTCCTCACGCCCCGCTACCTGGTTCAGGCGGTCAAGGATCACCCGATGGCCCAGATGGACCCCATCGAAGGTACCCGTAGTGAGCACCGGGCGTTCCACGCCACGGAACGCTTCTAGATCGGTGTGGACTTGCATTGGGAGAGGGCGAAGGTCGCTATCGGAACCCAAGGTGCAGGGGCAGGAGCAACAGCAGGACCAACGATCGTCTTGCGCCTGCTCCTGCGCCTTTCTCCGAGACTTCTCCACACCCCTTTGCCCCTTCGGCACCATCCGCTACCTTCGCGGCCGCAAATCGGAGGCAGCCCCTCCTCTATCGCTCAACCCCCTCATGTCCAAGCACATCGGAAAGGTCGTCCAGGTCATCGGTCCCGTGGTCGACGTGCGTTTTGAAGGCGCCAGCAGCCTGCCCAATATCTACGACGCCCTGCAGATCACACGGGCCGACGGTACCATTCTGGTGCTGGAGACCCAGCAGCTGATCGGCGAGGATAGCGTGCGCGCCATCAGCATGGACAGCACGGACGGTCTCGCGCGCGGCGTGGTGGTGGAAGGCATGGGCCAACCCATAAGCATGCCCGTGGGCGATGCCATCAAGGGCCGTCTGTTCAATGTGACCGGTCAGCCGATCGACGGCATGAAAGCGATCGAGGGTGGCAAGCGCGCACCGATCCACCGCGAGAGCCCCCGCTTCGAGGACCTCACCACGAGCACCGAGATCCTCTTCACCGGCATCAAGGTGATCGACCTGATCGAGCCTTACGCCAAAGGCGGTAAGATCGGATTGTTCGGCGGCGCCGGTGTAGGCAAGACGGTGTTGATCCAGGAGCTGATCAACAACATCGCCAAAGGCTACAGCGGTTATAGCGTCTTCGCCGGCGTGGGTGAGCGCACCCGCGAAGGGAACGATCTGCTGCGCGAAATGATCGAGAGCGGCATCATCAAATACGGCGAGGAATTCGGCCACAGCATGGAGAAAGGCGGCTGGGACCTGAACAAGGTGGACTATGCCGCGCTGGCGACCTCGCAGGCCACCTTCGTGTTCGGCCAGATGAACGAGCCTCCTGGAGCCCGCGCCCGCGTGGCCCTGAGCGGTCTGACCCTCGCCGAGTATTTCCGCGATGGCGATGAACAGAGCGGCGGCCGCGACATCCTCTTCTTCGTGGACAACATCTTCCGCTTCACCCAAGCCGGTTCCGAGGTGAGCGCATTGCTCGGCCGTATGCCGAGCGCCGTGGGTTACCAGCCGACGCTGGCCACCGAGATGGGCGCCATGCAGGAGCGTATCACCTCCACCAAGCGCGGTTCGATCACCTCGGTACAGGCCGTCTACGTGCCTGCGGATGACCTGACCGATCCCGCTCCCGCGACCACGTTCGCACACTTGGACGCCACCACGGTGTTGAGCCGGAAGATCGCCGAGCTCGGCATCTATCCTTCGGTGGATCCCCTCGATAGCACCAGCCGTATCCTCACCCCGCAGATCGTGGGCGAAGAGCATTACCGCTGCGCCCAGCGTGTGAAGGAGATCCTGCAGCGCTACAAGGAACTCCAGGACATCATCGCCATCCTCGGCATGGACGAATTGAGCGAGGACGACAAGCTGAGCGTGTACCGCGCCCGGAAAGTGCAGCGCTTCCTCAGCCAGCCCTTCTTCGTGGCCGAACAGTTCACCGGTCTGCCCGGCGTGATGGTGCCGATCGAAGAGACGATCAAAGGCTTCAATATGATCATGGACGGTGCCTTGGACGAAGTGCCCGAGAGCGCCTTCAACCTGAAAGGCAATATCGAGGACGTGATCACCGCCGGTAAGAAGATCATGGCGGAAGCAGCGAAGGCCTAAGTGCATAGGTGCTAGTTGTCCGTTGTACGTAAGACACACTGACAACTGACGACCAGCAACTGACAACCAGATGCGAGTAGAGATCATCACCCCAGATAAGGAGCTCTTCAAGGGCGAAGCCACCAGCGTGACCGTGCCCGGCGTGGACGGCAGCCTCGGCTTCCTGAACAACCACGCCCCACTGATCACCGTGTTGAAGGCCGGTGACGTAAAGCTTCGCACGGAGAAGGGCGAACAGACCTTCCCGGTGAAGGGCGGCGTGGTGGAGGTGAGCAAGAACACGGTGATCGTGTTGGCGGAATGATCCACGTAGCCTGAACATCTTGGAGCGGCGCCTAATGGCGCCGTTCTTGTTTCCAACCACAGGCATCCCGCTCCCGTTCCCCACGTCTTCCGGAAGTCTGGACTTCCGGAAACGAAGCAACCCCCTTCGGCCATGCGCTCACCACACGCACCTGCCCTTGCGCTGTTCCTATCATTCATCGTCAGCGCTGCGTTCGCACAATTCACCCCGGGGCGATTGGCGGTGCTGGAGTTCCCTTATGCGGGAACGATCCCCGTTGAAGGCGGCCCGCTGGTGATCCGTGAGTTCGCGACCGACGGCACGCCCGGAGTGGTGATGAACGTGCCGAGCACCGGCCCGAATGCCGTGGTGAACCGCTTTAGCACCGTGCTGGGCGCAGCGCTCACTTTATCACCGTCCGGAGACAAACTGGTCTTCTCCGGCTTCACCACTACAGCGCCCACGGGCACTGCTTTGATGTCTACGAGCGCAGCGGCGGTACCCCGCGCCATCGGTACGGTCGATGCCATCGGCAATTTCGATCGGCCCTTCACCACAAGCACCTACTTCGGCAGCGGAACCATTTTCGGCGCGGCTACGGATGGTGTACACTACTGGGCGGCGGGTTCCAATAGCGGGATCTGCTACCTCGGTCCCGGGCCTGCCGACGTGATCAACGCGACGAACACAGCGAACAACTCCCTTTCGTTCACCGATCAAGGCCTGCTGACCGCGGCGAACGGCGTGCATCGCGTAGGGAGCGGCTCCCCGGTAGTTCCTGCGGCGCTCGAACAGATATTCGCATCCAGCGGGGTGGTCGATATGGAGATGAGCCCTGACGGCACGGTTTGTTACGCGGCGCATTTCAGCTTCATTCGGAAATGGGTCTTGTCCGGCGCCAGTTGGACGAACGTGTACACGTTCAATGCCCCGGGCTGGCTTGTGCATATAGCCGTGGATTTCACCACGCCGCAACCAGTGATCTACGGCGTTCACAACCTGCCCTGCAAACTGGAAAAATGGGTGGACGCCGGGGCTCCAAGTGCTGCGATCTTGTTGGCCACCATGGCGGGCACCGGCAGTTGGTACGGGCTCTCCTTCACACCCGGCAGCACTTGTGCCACGGTAGGCCAGCCGTGCGATGACAGCGACCCGAGCACTGCGAACGATGTCGTGCGGCCGGATTGTGCGTGCCGTGGCGACCAAGTGCGCGTTGCCGCGAAGGTGTTCCTGGAAGGTCCGTTCAACACGGTCTCTTCGTCCATGACCACCGCCTTGCGCACCCTGCCTTCCTTCCCTCAGACCGAACCTTACTCCGCGCTCGGCCTCTTGCCCACCACCGGTAGTGGCGCGACGATCGGTGCGGGCGCGCTGGCTGTTACGGGTGCCAACGCCGTGGTGGATTGGGTGCTGGTGGAACTGCGCGATGCGACCACACCCGCTGTTGTGCTGTACCGCGTGCCCGCGCTTTTGCAGAGCGATGGCGATGTGGTAGCGCTCGATGGTGCAAGCGAACTTTCCTTCCCCGCCGGACCCGGCACGTATCATATCGCGGTGCGCCACCGCAATCACTTGCCAGTGATGACACTGAGCCCCATCGCACTGAGCGATGCCGCAGTGCCCGTGGACTTCACACTGGCGACCACCGCAACCTACGGCACGAACGCCCGCAAAGTCGTGGGCGCCGCCCTAGTACTCTGGGCGGGTGATCTCAACGCCAATGGCCAGGTGAAGTATGCCGGTGGTGCGAACGACCGCGATCCGATCCTGAGCGCCATCGGTGGCAGCGTGCCCACCGCCACCCTGAGCGGACAATACCGCCAGGAGGACCTGAACATGAACAGCCAGGTGCGGTACGCGGGTGGTAGCAACGATCGCGACCTCATCCTACAGAACATCGGAGGCAGCGTGCCCACCGCGGTGCGGAATGCGCAGTTGCCCTGACGTGCGGAGCGGTATGTGAGCCGCCGTTCCATCCCAAGGATCACGGCCTCATTCATCCGAACGAGTGATTTAATGCCCGATGTTGGCAGCAATCGGGGATCCACCTAGTTTCGTCGAACGGATCAGGCGATCCGTCGAATCGAACATAGATCCTGACGAACATGAAGCGACAAGCCCTTCTCTGGTCCGTGCTGGTCTGCGCGACCACGGCCCATCCGCAAGCAGGAAGCCTCGATCTGAGCTTCAACCCGAGCGATCTGGGCCATGGCTTTGGGGATGGGCCAAGCGATGCGCCGTTCGACGTGGTGTTACAGCCGGACGGAAAGGCGGTGATCGTGGGCGCGTTCGAAACCGTGCATGGGGCGACCCACCATGGCATTTCCCGTTTGAACACCGATGGGACCGTGGATCCCGCGTTCGATCCGGGAGATGGACTTGGACAAATGTTCACGTCCCTGAAATGCGTGCGCCTTCGGCCCGATGGCCGTATCCTGATCGCTGGACAGTTCACGCAGTTCGACGGTGCCCCCGTGGGTAACATCACGCAGTTGAACTCCAATGGCAGCGTGGATGCATCGTTCGTCTCCGGCGGGGGCTTCAGCTCGAGCATTGAGGATATCGTGATCCAGCCGGATGGCCGTGCCCTCGTGCTGGGATCGCTCTCCGCCTATGGTGGCACACCGGTAGAGAACCTTGTACGCCTGTTACCGGATGGTTCGCTCGATCCGACGTTCACAGTGACAGAAGGACCTGCCAACGGCTGGAGCCTTGCATTGCAGGCCGACGGAAAGATCCTCGTTGCCGGCATTTTCACTTCGGTGAACGGCGTTCCACGGAACGGCCTTGCGCGGCTGAACGACGATGGCAGCCTGGACATGGGCTTCGACCCCGTGAACTCACTTACCGGGCAGATCGCCGACGTGATCGTGCAGCCGGACGGCAAGTTGATCCTCACGGGGAACATGACCGTGTTCAACGGCGTGGCGGTGGGTCGCATCGTTCGGCTGGAGAGCGATGGCAGCATGGATGTTTCCTTCAATACCGGCAGTGGGTTCGATGGCGTAGTGGCACCCGGGGTGATGGATGTAGCCCTACAGCCCGATGGTCGCATGCTGGTCAGTGGAAGATTCCTTACGGCGGACGGTGTCGACCGGAGTGCTATCGCACGGCTCAACACCGATGGCAGCCTGGACCCCAGCTTCGATCCTGGATCGGGATGCCTTGGTTACATCCACAAGCTTGCTTTACAGAACGATGGTGCGATCATCGCGGTGGGGCTCTTCGATCAGGCGGACCAACGGCCGAGGAAGACCCTCGTGCGGTTCGATACGAACGGTACCGTGGATCCCGCTTATGCCCAAGGCACGGGTATGAACGGGACGGTGCATGCCATCGCGGTGTTACCCGACGGCGCGATCCTGGCCGGTGGTGACTTCACCGGAACGCACAATACACTTCAACGCTCTCTTGTCAAACTGCAGATCGATGGCAGCTTGGATGCGATGTTCGATATCGGCGCTGGGTTCCACTCGCAGACCACTGAACCTGCCACGGTCAACGCCGTGCTGCCACTGTCCGACGGAGGCATCCTGGTGGGTGGCGATTTCCATTCGATCGATTCCGTGGTGCGGCCTGCGCTGTGCAAGTTGAACCCCGATGGCAGCCTCGACCCCAGCTTCAATGCGGGTTTGAACACGGGATCACGCGTGCACACGATCATACAGCAGCCGGACGGAAAATTCTTGATCGGCGGAAAAACCAGCAACGGTCGCGTAGCACGTCTTCATGTGGACGGAACCCTGGATAGCACCTTCGCGCCGGTGGGCCTGAATGCCATCTGGGACAACCTGGCCGCACTGGCGCTGCAACCGGACGGCCGGGTGATCATGGCGGGGAAGTTCCCTTTGGTGCTGGGATCGCCACGCATCAACATCGCCCGGCTGAACACCGATGGCTCCTTGGATCCTTCCTTCGATGCTGGCAACCTGCTCCAGCTCAGCTATGGGGTGAGCGCTTTGGCCTTGCAGCCCGACGGCAAAGTGCTCGTGGCCGAGGAATATGGGAACGTGCTACGCTTGGAAGCGGATGGAAGTGTGGATGCCACCTTCATCGATTCTCCAGGCCTCTATAGCTCCACCACCATGCCCGGTGTGCAGGATCTGCTGCTGCTACCGGATGGCAAGATCATCGCCGCCGGCTGGTTCGAAGCATGGAACGGAACTCCGAGCAACGGGATCGTGCGCATGAACACGGACGGCAGCCCGGACCCCACGTTCGATCCGGGAACGGGCTTCACGCACTACGCGGTCTATCCTTCCTACTACCAGGTGCATGCCATGGCCCTGCAGCCAGATGGCCAGTTGCTCGCAGGCGGCAGCTTCACTTCTTTCGATGGCATCGGCCGCAACCGCATCGCCCGGCTGAACATGGACTTCTCCACTGCCGTCCCGCACGCCGAGACGGCCGCATTGCTCACTTACCCGAATCCGTCCAGTGGCATTTTCAATCTGACCACATGCAGCGCGTGCGTTCTCGATATCACGATCACGGACATCACGGGAAGAGTAGTGATGAGCGAACGCAGCGCATCCTCTAGTTCCCAGAGAACCATCGATCTATCCGGACGACCACCCGGCTTGTACACCTTGTACATGAGTGATGGAGCGATGCTCCGCACAGCGAACTTGATGCTGACCGAATAAGCTCGCACATCTTCGTTCGCGTTCCGCCACGGATCACGCCATCTTTAGCACGATAGCGCCGATGCCGCGAGCGCGAACACGCATCTTCGCTCCCTAATCACATGCCATGCCCCATATCGACCTACCTCCCGGCCATAGCCCTGGCATCAGTGGCCTGCTGATCTATCGCCCTGAAACCGCGCACCCGCTGCGCGAGTTGGTGGAGATCCTCATGCGCGGACCTTCATCGCTCACCTCCGGTGAACGCGAGATCATCGCCGCCAGCGTGAGCTATTGGAACGATTGCCACTTCTGCCACACTAGCCATGCTGCCGCCGCGTGCGCGCACCTGGGCCGGGGTCCGGACTTCATCGACGAGATCAAGGCGGGGCTGCCGAACGAACCGCTTTCACCGAAGATGCGTGCCTTGCTGCACATCGCACATCAAGTGCAACGCGGCGGCAAACACGTCACCGAAGGCGATGTCGCTCAAGCCAAGGCCGAAGGCGCGACCGACGTAGAGATCCACGATACCGTGCTGATCGCTGCAGCGTTCTGCATGTTCAACCGCTATGTGGACGGACTGAACACCTGGGCCTGGCCCGAGAAGGAGAAGTTCATGGAGATCGGCGGCAAGATGGCGCACGAAGGCTACATGAAGCCCTACGTGCCGGTCGCACCCTAGAGGGCGGCTCGAGATCACCCTTCGGGCTGCGCTCGGGTCTTTCACGGCCACGCGTCGTTGCTCAACCCTTACAAAGCTCCGGCTATGCTCGGGTTTCGCGCCTTGACTGGCCGCGAAATACCTCTCGCTCGCGTCCAAAAGCGATCTCGAGACGCCCTCTGATCACTTCCAACGGTCGGGCCGATGCACCGGCCGATAGTCCGGATCCGAAGGACCCTTGTACGGCAGGAAGATGTTGCCATAGAGCACCTTGCTGTAAGCATACAAAAGCGGCGCGCCCACAAGCACCACGAAGCCCACTGCGATCACTTGCAACAAGAGAGCTTCCACCCCGAACACGAACCGTGCGATCACATACGCGAGGATGCCGCTGAGCACCGTGAGCCCGTATGATAGGTACATCGCGCCCATGTAGAAGCCGTACTCCACGGTATAGCTGCGACGGCACGCCGGGCATTCATCCAACGTATCTCCGGCTTGCATCAAGTCGTACGGGTGGGAGCGGTAGAAACGGCCTTCACGACAATACGGGCATTTCATACCCAGGATCGCTCTCAGCCGTGAAGGTGTTCCCGCCATTGCCCAAAGGTACCCTGGCCATCGCCGTGGCATGGTGCTTGAAAGTGAGGGCACTTAACTTTCCGCTTGAACAAGTCCCATCACCATGCGCCTCCTTCTCCCCACATTGCTCAGCCTCCTTTCCCTGACGACCCAAGCCCAGAAAGCGGGTGATAAGGTCCAGATCGAATCCACAGGTTCCTGGTATCCGGGCAAAGTGCTCGAAGTGAAGGACGGTCAGTTCTTCGTCGCCTATGATGGCTGGAGCGAAACCTTCAACGAATGGGTAGGACCCGACCGCATCAAGGGCGGAGCGACGGAAGCCGCGCCTTCGGCGCTCACAAAGTTCAGGGTAGGCGACAAGGTGGAAGTGGAGTACGGCATGGTTCCCGAACCAGCGACGATCATGGAAGTGGGTGAGAACAAGTACCACATCAAGTACGACAATTCGCTCTTCGGTGATAAATGGGTGGCCGAGGGACAGATAAAAAAGCTCTGACCCAAGATCGAATAGTTCGATCGAAAGCCCCGTCCCACGGGGCTTTCCTCGTTTCGAGGCGATACACCCACACCTCGGATACCACGATCCGGGTATTTCACGAACGCATGGGCATGCGCTGCTTCGCCCCCATCATACAACCTCATGCTCACCACCACCCCTACCGAACTACACGAACGCTGGAGCGAACTGCGCAGCCATCGTCCCGATCTACGCATACGAAACGCCGCGCAGGAACTCGGCGTGAGCGAAGTGCAGTTGCTCGCTCTCGGCATCGGGGATGGTGTTGTACGACTGCGCCCTGAATTCGCCGCCCTGCTGGCCGAGGTGATCACGCTAGGTCATGTGATGGCGTTGACGCGCAATGATGACGTGGTACACGAGCGAAAAGGCACGTACTTGAACGCATCGCTGGACAAAGGTCCGGTGGGGCTCTTCGTCGGTGCGGACATCGACCTGCGCATTTTCTGGGGCGCGTGGGCCAGCGCGTTCGCGGTGAACGAGCCGGGGCCGGGCGGTGACCGACACAGCTTGCAGTTCTTCGCGCACGATGGCGAGGCCATCCACAAGATCTATCTCACCGAGAAGAGCGATCGCGGCGCGAACGATCGCCTCGTCGAGCGCTTCCGCGATGCGGACCAGAGCCCCACACAAAGCGTGCAGCCGCGCAAGGCCCCGCCCGCGGAAATGCCCGATGGCGCGATCGATGTCGCTTCGTTCCGGACGGGATGGTTGGAGCTGAAGGACACGCATGACTTCCACATGCTCGTGGGCCGCCACCGACTCTCGCGCACGCAAGCGTTGCGCCTCGCACCGGAAGGAGACTTCGCTGTGCCCGTAGCATCTGGATCGCTTCGCGAGGTATTGAACGAAGCCGCTGCGCAACAGGTGCCGATCATGGTGTTCGTGGGCAACAAAGGCATGCTGCAGATCCATACCGGCCCCGTGAAGAACATCGTGGACGCCCGTGGATGGCTCAATGTGCTCGATCCGGAGTTCAACCTGCATGTGCGGGAACAGGCCATTGCCTCCGCGTGGATCGTGCGCAAACCCACCGCCGATGGCACCGTGACCGCCCTGGAATGCTACGACGCCCATGGCGTGCAGATCGTGCAGGTCTTCGGTAAACGCAAGCCGGGCATTCCCGAACTGGAAAGCTGGCGTGGCCTGATCGCCAAAGTGCAGCACTGCCACAAGGCATGAGCGCAGTGCATGAACAGGCTCCGGGGAGCGCCGGCACATCCGGCGCGCGCGTGAGCTGGCTGCGCCGCATCGGCTGGCTGGGCTTCATCTTCTTCCTGGCGAAAGGCCTGGTATGGCTGGCGATCTTCTTCGGTGCCGGAGCGCTGTTCGGTTGTTGAACTTACGGAACGAGGGAAGTTCCGGAGCGCAAGGGCTTCGACCCCACGATCGGCCAACGACGTGTTGGACGGTCGCGAATTGATCTTACCTTGGTTGCATGTCCCCGAGGAGCAGCGCCTGTCGATCAGGGCGGTCGCTTAACGAACGCCGCCGTATACCTCGCGCCGTGCTCGACCCAGTGCTGATCCGCCCTCGCCTCGGCAGAAAGGCGCAGCGGCGCACCGTTTCCTTGCAGTGGCATGACGGCGTTGGTGATCTGCAGTTCTACGAGCTCAGCCCTGCACAGAGCTGGCCCTATTTGAGCGAGGATCAGGGCAGGTGATCAGCAGGCGACGGATTGGCCATCGCTGCATGTACAACGTTCCGCACCACGGCACCGTCTCCTCCGCGTAATCGCCCGCCATGCTCCGCTCGCTCGTTTTCGCTGCCTTCCTTTTCACCGCTCTGATCCTCCGTTCACAGGTGATTAGTTATCAGGTCATCGACCCGCTCCAGTCGGTGCTCTCGCATCTGGCGGGGCCCAATGTCATCGTCACCGCTGCGGGTATCCAGAACGACCCCGTGCTTTTCGCCACGTTCCATGACCCTACGGCGAGCATGGGCCTGGACAGTGGCCTTGTGCTCGTGAACGGTGCGCACTTCGTGGTCATGGGTCCGAACAATGTGCCGAACGCCTCCTTCGGCACCTTCCCTGGTCCTTTCGACCAGGACCTGGCCAACCTGAGCGTGCCCTACGGACCAACGCTCGACGTATCCCGACTGGACATCAACCTTGTGCCGCTCGGGGATACGCTCTCGCTGCGTTACGTCTTCGGCTCGGAAGAGTACGACGAGTGGGTCTGCTCGGTGAAGGATGATCGCATCGCTTTCTTCCTGGATGGTCCCGGCATCAGCGGGCCCTTCTTGGGGAACGCCATCAACATAGCGCTGCTGCCCAGCGGCCTGCCTGTTACTGTGAACACAGTGAACAGTGGTCTCCCGGGCATCAACGGGAACGCAGGTCTGTGCTTTCTCAACGCCGGCTGGCCTCAGGATACCTCCTACTACATCAACAACGACCTCGGCCTCGGTACACAGTTCGATGCCTACACCACGGTGCTCACGGCGCGCGCCGTGGTGGTGCCCGGTGAAACATATTGAAGCTCATCATCGCCGATCTGGACGACGACAACTTCGACTCAGCGGTTTTCCTGGAGGCCGGCAGCTTGCGATGCAACGAATTACCCACCATGCTGCCCGAAGGGACCGGAGACGATGCACCGCGGATCTGGGCCGATGCTTCGGGCATGCTCCATGTGTTGAACGATGGGCTCATCGCACCGGTGCGTGTGCGCGTTTTCGATCCCGTGGGCCGTTTGCTGGCGCAAGACCTCGCCGCCTCGAACGGTGCGCGATGGAGCCTGCCCCTGGACGGTGTGCGGGGCACGCTGCTGGTGGAGGTGAACGCTGGAGGCCACCGGATCACCGGCCGGATCTTCGTGCCCTGAGAGCACGTCATCGCCCATTTGTCGTTGGGCAGCGATAATGCCACCGTGACCGATCCTCTGGAACGTGTTAGGGCGATCTTCGCCCCGTGAGCGCTCTCGCCTACTACCTGGCTCTGCCTTTCTTATACGCGATCGCCTGGTTACCCATGCCCTTTTTGTACTTGTTGAGCGATGGCGTGTTCGTCCTTCTCTACCATGTGTTGCGGTATCGGCGTGGTGTGGTCCGAACGAATTTGAAGAACAGCTTTCCGGAAATGACCTCTGCCGACCTCACGCGCATCGAGCACGACTTCTACCGCTTCTTTTGCGACCTGGTGGTGGAAACGCTGAAAACGCTCACGATCAGCTCCGCCAGAGTGAAAGGAATGGTGCGCACAGAAGGCGAAGAGGTGCTGCATAAATACGCGGAACGAAAGCAGAGCATCCTCCTGGTGATGGGCCATTGGGGCAACTGGGAGTTGGGCGGCGCGCGGTTCAGCCAGATCGGCCTCCACCAGTTGTTCGTGATCTACCACCCTTTGCGGAACGTCCACTTCGATCGACTGATGTACCACATGCGCACCCGGCTGGGCAACAAGCTTTATGCGATGGAGGAGACCACCAAAGGCATGGTCCGTGATCGGCACCAGCTCACCGCCACCGCCTTCATCGCGGACCAAACCCCTCCTCCTGAACGGGCCTACTGGACCACCTTCCTGCATCAGGAAACCCCCGTGTTCCTCGGCACCGAAAAGATCGCGCGCAAATTCGGCTATCCGGTGGTTTACGTGGGCATCGATCGCCCCCGTCGCGGGCAATACGTCATGCGTTTCGAGGATCTGGTGCCCGAACCGCGCGCTACGGCGGAAGGAGAGGTCACCCTGGCCCATACCCGCCGACTGGAACAGGATATCCACCGCCGACCGCACCTGTGGTTGTGGACCCACCGGCGCTGGAAGCACAAGCGCCCCAAGACCCATTGAACAAAGCGGGGGGCGAGCTGTTCCACTAGTCCGGCGCGAACCCCCGGTCGTTGATCTTTCAGGCCTTACTTTCGCACCCCATGCTCGACGGAAAAGACCTGATCCTGGCTACCCGGCCCTTCGCCCACGAAGTGCGCTGGAAGAGCTGGTGGCATGTGTTCACCAGCTTGGTGGTGCTCGGCACCGGCTACCTCATCATTTTCACGGCGGCCCCGCTTTGGGCCAAATTCCTGGGCAGTGTGCTGGTGGCCCTCACCCTCGGCCGCATTTTCGTGATCTACCACGATTATCTCCACCACGCCATCCTGCAGAAGAGCCTGCTTGCCAAGTCCTTCTTCGTGGCCTTCGGTCTGTTCATGCTGGCCCCGGTGAGCATATGGGAGCGTAGCCACAACTACCACCACGCCCACAACAGCAAGCTCTACACCAGCAGCATCGGTTCTTTCCCCGTGGTGACCAAGGAGAAGTTCCTCAGCAGCACCAAATTGGAACAGCGCGTCTACCTCTTTGTGCGACATCCGTTCACCATCGCCTTGGGCTACATCTTCATGTTCCTTTACGGCATGTGCATCCGCAGCTTGGTGAACAACACGGGCCGCCATTGGGATAGCATCGTGGCCCTGGTACTGCATGTGGCCTTCGGCGTGTTGCTCGCCGTGTTCACCGGTTGGACCGGCTTCCTGTTCGGCTTCCTCATCCCTTTCATCATCGTGCTCTCCTTGGGATCGTACCTCTTCTATGCGCAGCACAACTTCCCGGACGTTTCCTTCAGCGAGAAGGACGGTTGGACCTATGCCGGCGCCGCGCTGGAGAGCAGCAGCCACATGAAGATGAGCCCGGTGATGCGCTGGTTCCTCGCCAACATCGGCTACCACCACATCCACCACCTCAATCCGCGCATCCCCTTCTACCGCCTGCCGGAAGTGTATGCCGCCATTCCCGAGTTGCAGCACGCCAAGACCACCAGCCTTTGGCCATGGGACGTATGGAAGTGCCTGCGCCTGAAGGCCTGGGATCCTGAGAAGCAGCGCATGATCGGGCGGCGGGAGCTCTACGCCTAGCAGCGAGCGCGCTGCAGCGCGAACATCTTTCCACCGGTACGTGTTGCTTGGGCATGGGTCGCTGGTGGCAACTGCTCGGTCTTCTGTTCATGATGCTGTTGAACGGCATGGCGATCGCCCTACCGCTCAATGGTCGCACCACGGCCGAGCTCTCCTCGGTCTACCCGAACCTGTTCGTGCCCGCCGGGATCACCTTCTCTGTTTGGGGCCTTATCTACCTGCTTCTGATCCTCTTTGTCCTCGCACCGTGGACCGCGCGCACAGATCCCGGGATAGAACAATGTACCACCGCGCCTTTCGTGGTTTCCTGTTTCGCGAACGGCGCTTGGATACTGGCTTGGCACTATGAGCTGGTGCTCCTCTCGGTGGTGATCATGGGGGTGCTGCTCACATCGCTCGCCTTGCTGTACGCGCACACACGCGCTGCACGCGCTTGGATGGTGCGGATACCGGTAAGCGTTTACTTGGGCTGGATCTGCATCGCCACCGTAGCGAACATTACCGCGCTCCTGGTTCGCATGGGCAGTGACCCGCCGATACCGGTCCAGGTCACGCTCACGCTGGTGATGATCGGGGTAGCCCTGGGACTTGGGCTCTGGTTCCTGCGGAGTTTCCGCGATCGATCCTTCGGCTTGGTGGTGGCCTGGGCGCTGGCCGGGATCGCGCTCCGCCATGTGGGACAGGGCGCCGGAACATCCCCCCCGGTCCTCTTCGCCGCGATAGGAGGCGCTGCCTTGATCCTTTCGCTCGTTGTCTTGAGCAGTCTGCGGCCCCAGCCGCGCTAGATGTATCGATTTGTGCAACGGTAGGCACGCCACACAGGCGGTGCCGCATGAACGCATGGTCCGGATACCTTCGCCATCCGACCGACGAACCGTCTTCCGCCGATGTTGAGATGTGAACATATCGTGAAGCGCTACGGCGCGCACACCGCCTTGGACGATGTGAGCATGGAGGTGCCGACCGGACTGGTCTTCGGGCTGCTCGGTCCCAATGGCGCGGGCAAGACCTCGTTGATCCGCGTGATCACGCGCATCACCGGACCGGACGAAGGCCGCGTGCTGCTCGATGGCCACCCCATGACCGATGCCGACGTGGCGCAACTGGGCTACCTGCCCGAAGAGCGTGGCCTGTACAAGAAGATGAAGGTGGGCGAGCAGGCGGTTTACCTCGCCCGGTTGAAAGGCATGCGCAAGAGCGACGCCATCAAGCAGCTCAAGGAATGGTTCGAGCGCTGGGAGATGATGGCCTGGTGGAACAAGAAGGTGGAGGAACTGAGCAAAGGCATGGCGCAGAAGGTGCAGTTCGTCACCACGGTGCTGCATCGTCCGCGCTTGCTCATCCTCGATGAACCGTTCAGCGGCTTCGACCCGATCAACGCCGAACTGGTGCGGCAGGAGATCCTGCGCATGCGTGCGGAAGGCACCACCGTGATGCTGAGCACCCACAACATGGGCAGCGTGGAAGAGCTCTGCGACCACATCGCCCTGATCGATCGCAGCCGAAAGGTGCTCGATGGCCGTGTGCGCGATATCCGCCGCCAGTACGCCACCAACACGTATCGCATCGAGTACAAAGGACCGGAGGTGGCTTTCGCCAACGCGCTGAGCTTCACCGGCGAATTGCTCGATGTGCGGAACGGCGAGGACATGAGCAGTGCCCGGGTAAGGATCGCCAAGGACGGCACCCTGAACCAGGTGCTCAAGCAAGTGCTCACCGCTGTGGAGGTGCGTGGTGTGCACGAGGAGATCCCCAGCATGCACGATGTCTTCATCCGCGCCGTGGGCGACAACGATCCCGCGAACGTGAAAGTCGATATGACCGACTAGAGGCTGTCTCAAAAAATGCTTTCGGAAGCGAACGAGAGGTATTTCGCGCCCAGGCGAGGCGCGAAACCCGAACATAGTCGGTGGCTATGTGAGCGTTGTGCAACGAAGCATGGGTGCGAAAGACCCGAGTGCAGCCCGAAGGGTATTTTTGAGACCGCCTCCAACCCATGAATAAGATCGGATTGATCATCTGGCGTGAGTTCATCACGCGCGTGCGGAAGCCCAGCTTTCTGATCATGACCATCCTGGGCCCGCTGCTCATCGCAGGCACCATGGTGTTGCTCGTGTACTTGGGCTTGCAGGAAAGCGACGATCAATTGGTGCTCGTCGTCGACGGCCCGGGTATCGTTTCAGGCAAGCTCAAGGACAGCGAGAAGCTCACTTTCTTCTACACCGATTCGACCCTCACGGACTCCGCGTTCAAGGCCAGCCCCTATACGGTGATGGTCGATGTGAACGAGGCGATCCTGGAGACGAACGCGATCCAACTTTTCTATAAGGACCTTCCCAGCCTCAACGTGCAGCGCACCATCCAGGCCGAACTGGAACGCACCATCGAGCGGGAGAAGCTGCGCGTGAACAATGTGGACCCGGACACCTATGCGCGCATCAAGACCGCGCTGAAGGTGCAACTGTTCGACATCGACAAAGGCGGCGAGGAATCGTACGAGCAGATCCTCGCGGGCGTGGGCTTCGGCTTCGGCTACATCATGTTCTTCTTCGTGTTCCTTTATGCTGTGCAGGTGATGCGCGGGGTGATGGAAGAAAAGACCAACCGCATCGTGGAAGTATTGATCAGCAGTGTGAAACCCTTCCAGTTGATGATGGGCAAGATCATCGGCATCGCGCTGGTGGGCCTCGCCCAGTTCATGATCTGGATCGCCCTTACCGCCACCCTCATCACCATCGGCACCGCCGTGCTCATGAAGGACCGCTTCGACCCGAAGGAGGTCCTTGCCCAAGGTCAGATGACCGAGGAGATGCGGGCACAGCTCCAGGAACAGGTCCCCGCAACAGGGATGGATGAGGATATCGTGCGCGAGGTGATGAAGCGGATCAACGTCCCCCTGCTGCTGTCGATGTTCGTGTTCTACTTCCTGGGCGGTTATCTCTTGTACAGTTCCATGTTCGCCGCCGTAGGCAGTGCGGTGGACAGCGAGACCGATACCCAGCAGTTCATGTTCCCCGTCACCCTGCCGATGATCATCGCCATCTTCATCGCGCAGATGGCCATCACCAATCCCAACAGTCCGTTGGTGTTCTGGGGCTCGATCATTCCGTTCACGAGCCCCGTGGTGATGATGGTGCGCGTGGCCATGGGCAGCGTACTTGAATCGCCCTGGCAGTTGGTGCTGAGCATGGTCCTGCTCGTCGGCACGTTCATCTTCACCACCTGGCTCGCCGGGCGCATCTACCGCACCGGCATCCTGATGTACGGCAAGAAGGTGAGCTGGCGCGAGATGGGACGTTGGCTATTTTACCGGGGATGAACGCGAAGAAAAGAAGGGAAAAGGTTGAAGGCAGAAGGTGAAAGACAGAAGCCTGAGCACCTCGCTTTACTGTACTTCTTTACCCTTTCTCCTTCAACCTTTTGCCTTTCCCCTTTCCTGAATGCGCGTCGCCGTTCTTGATCTCGGCACCAATACTTTCAACCTGCTCGTGGCAGAGCGCGACGGCGGCGAAGGCTTGCATGTTGTGCATAGTGAAGAGATCCCCGTGTTCCTCGGCAAAGGCGGCATCGAGAAAGGGCTGATCGCGGAAGATGCGTTCGCGCGAGGCTTGGACGCGATCGCGAAGCACATGGCAAGGGCGCGTTCCCTGGGCGCGGAGCGGATCGAAGGGATCGGTACTTCCGCGTTGCGGAACGCGCGCAACGCCGAGGCGTTCATTCGTGCGGCCCATGATCGATCGGGGCTTCACATCCGCGTGATCAGCGGCGACGAAGAGGCCGAACTGATCCTGGAAGGCGCACGGCAGGCACTGCCCTTCGGGAACCGGCCCGTGCTGGTGATGGACATCGGCGGCGGCAGCATCGAGTTCATCCTCGCAACGGAGAAAGCGCTCATGTGGAAGCGGAGCTTCGAGCTGGGCGTTACACGTTTGCGCGAACGCGTTCCCCTCAGCGATCCGCCCTCATTGGACGAAGAGCTACGCGTGGCCGCACATCTTGACGATCGCCTTGAACCGCTATGGAACGTGATCGACCGCCACGAGCCGCATGTATTGGTCGGAAGTGCGGGCAGCTTCGATAGTCTCGCGCGCATGGTGGCCGATGAGGAAGGTCTGGCGCTCGCATCGGACGCCACCACTTTCGCCTTCGAAGCTCTCGCGTTCGACGCACTGAAGGAAAAGCTGTTCCTCATGGACCGCGCACAACGCCTTGCGGTGCCTGGACTTCCCGAGCATCGCGTGGACAGCATCGCCTACGGCATGATCGCCATCGAGCGCGTGCTCACCGCGGGTGATATCCGCGAGCTCTCATGGAGCCGATATGCGTTGAAAGAGGGGTCAGCGATGCGCATGTTCAGGCCATCCGTGTGAGCGGGTTATCTTGAGCGGCGTGAAGAGTTCCACCAGCCGCACGCTGCTCCGCCAGTTGCCCGTGCCCGCTTCCGTGCAGGTGGCTGGAGGCTCGAGCTATCGCAAAGCGCGGCGGCTGCACGCCTTCCGCGTGGGATTGCGTCGCACCGTGAAGGATGCCATCTTCATGACCCTCGGCGTGGCGAGCGCTGCGTTCGGATTGGAGGCTTTCCTGCTACCCAATGCCTTTATCGATGGCGGCGCCACGGGCATCGCCTTGCTCTTCGCGACCCTGTCCCCGCTCCCGTTCCCCTTGCTGCTCCTTTTGGTGAACGTGCCTTTCATGTACATGGCCTACCGCACACTGGGCCGCGAGTTCGCGCTGAAGACCATGGCCGCCATCGGCGGGCTGGCGCTGGTCACCGCGTCGGTGCATTTCCCCGTGGTAACGCATGATAAGCTCCTGGTCGCTGCGTTCGGTGGTTTTTTCCTGGGAGCAGGTATAGGTCTATGCGTACGCGGAGGCAGTGTGATCGATGGCACCGAAGTGCTCGCACTTTCGGTGAGCCGACGATTGGGAATCACCATGGGTGACGTGATCATGCTCATCAACATCGTGATCTTCGCTGTGGCCGCCTGGTTGCTAAGCGTGGAAACAGCGCTCTACGCCATGATCACTTATCTCGCCGCGAGCAAAACGGTCGACTTCGTGGTAGAGGGTATCGAAGAGTACACCGGCATCACCATCATCACACCGCACTATGAGGAGGTGCGCGCGATGATCAGCAACGTGATGGGGCGAGGGCTCACCGTGTACTCGGGCAAGCGTGGTTTCGGAAAGACCGGACACAGCTTCGATACCGAGATCATCTACTGCGTGATCACACGTCTCGAGATCAGCAAGCTCCTCACCGAAATGGAGAAGATCGATCCGAACGCCTTCGTGGTGATGAGCTCCGTGAAAGACACGCGCGGCGGTATGATCAAGAAGCGACCGCTGAACCACTGAGGTCCGGTCCAGTTGTCAGTTGGTAGTGCGCGGTCGTCCGTAACCGCCGTTGAGCTACGGCAATTGGTCCGTCTTCGTGGCGGTAGGCACCGACCCTCCGATGGTCTGTAGGATCAGGTCACGATCATTGGCGCCACCCGCGTACTTGGTCGTCCCGTCCAAATTGAGGTCCTCGAGGCGATAGCCGCTCGCGGTCGCGGTGGGTACACTGCCCCCGATCGCTGTGAGGATCGGATCGCGATCGTTGTTGGACCCCGCGTACTTCACCAGGAGGTCGCGCTTCGCATTGCCCGGCCAGAGCGTGGTGCGGGCACCGTTCACCTTGCGCGCGTTGGTGCCGAAGGTGTTGGTGCTGGCCAGTGTGAGATCGATGAGCCCCGAAGTGGCCGAGATCGGAACCGAGAGAAGTGTCATACAACTGAGATGATTGCGGTGCCGGATCGACACGAAGTAGTTGTCCGCGCCCATGGTGAACGGCACATTGCTCACACCGTCCACATCCACCACATCGCCGTCGCGCTGGATCAAGGCGCTCCGTGTTCGCACCACGTTGGCGCTGTTGTTCTTGTCGCGCAACTCCACCACCACCCAATCCACTATGGCGTTGTTACCCGTAACGGCCAGCACTGCGGGAGCGACCGTCTCCCCACCACCGCCCACATGGGGATAGGATAGTCCCGTATATGGTTCTGTCGGTGGGATAATGCCCAAGTTCCGCAGGCCATCGTTCATCAATTGGGTGCCGCTCACGTACGGTCCGTCGAGGAAAGCCTTCATCGCGACGCGCACGACCGCGTTGCTGTTGATGCTGAACGGGACCGCGACCGGCGAATAGAACGCGGATGGAGTGCTCACGCGGATCTTGTACCCTGCACCCGGTGTGGTGTTGCCCGGCAAGGTGCAGGCAATGGTGCCGGTGGCCGAAGTACTTGCGATGAAGCCCAAGGTGGTCGCGTTCGTGAAACTGCCATTGGGTCCGCTCAGCTGAACGGTGAACAAGGTGCTGCTGGTCGGCAGCCCACCCGTCGCGTAGTTCACATTGAAGACCACCGGATCCGTGCCGTTCACCGTGGCCGAGGGGATGCTCGGGCTGGCGGTCACGTTGTAGATGAGGGCGATGTCATCGTACCACGACTGGCTGTTCAGCACGGTGACGAGACTGTCGCCGCTGGTGAGCACCATGAGTATGTAGGCCGGCGTGGTGGCATTGAAATAAGTGAAGGGCACCGAGAAGCGCGTCCAGCTGCTCACCGTGGCCTCGGGAGCGATCCAGCGCGCACGGGCGTTCCAATTCGGCGTGGTGCCGTTCGCGGGAAGACTGCCCGCACCGGTGTGCAGAATGGCTTCCACCTTGCCGTTATCGTTGCCCTGGGGCGTCGCCTTGAACCAACCCACGAGGCTGTCCGGTTTGCTGGTGAGCGCATGGTTCCAGTCGGTGTTGCCCGCATCAGTGAACACGCTGCCATCCGAAGGCGTGAAGGTGGCATGCACCCTTCCACAGGTCAGGGTCCCGTTGGCCACTACGCCCGGCGCTTGTTGGGAACGAACGTTCACCGAATACGTACCGGTATGGAAGTCGGTGCTCCGGAAACAGACTTGGGGAGCAACGCTGTTGATCAGCGACCCCCCGTCGGAGGTTTTGATCGAACTCCATTCGGTAGGTTCTTCGGTACCGGTGCCCAGGTTCTGCCAATTCTCGAAGCTGGGATTGTTCAACTGGGGCTGCGCGAACGCCGTGAACGGAGCAAAGGCGAGCAGCGGAAGGAAGGTGCGAAGCATGAGCGGAGGATAAAGAGCGGCCAAACCTAGCCGCCTTGACGCCAAGCACC
Source organism: Flavobacteriales bacterium (assembly GCA_017987895.1). Taxonomy (GTDB): domain Bacteria; phylum Bacteroidota; class Bacteroidia; order Flavobacteriales_F; family PHOS-HE28; genus PHOS-HE28. Next base: position 44,842 of record JAGNSU010000007.1, read on the forward strand.
AAACGGCCCGACCCAAGTACCCTCTCCTACCTTCGGCGCATGCGTTGCCACCTGCTCGCCCTGGCCCTGCTCATCACGCTCGCCTCCGCCGCCCAGACCGCCCACCTACTACGCGCTCTGGATTTTTTCTTCCTACCCGATACAGTGGTGATGCTTGCTGGCGACAGCGTGAAGTTCCAGACCCAAGGCCCGCATAACATCATGCAGGTCGATCAGGCCTCGTGGCTCGCGAACCAACCCATCGGCAACGGCGGTTTCCACACGGTTATCGGCGTGGACAGCACCTTCGCCATCGATACTGCGGGCACTTACTATTTCGTGTGCGAGCCGCACGGGTTCATGGGGATGAAAGGAGTGCTCTTGGTGGCACCGAACGGGCCCACTGCCATCGAACCGATCGAGGCGGCCGAGATACAGGTTTTCCCCAACCCCACCGACGACATGTTCCACATCTCCTTGCCGTTCGATCCGGTGGACAAAGTGGAGGTGAGCATCACCGATGCGCTCGGCCGCATCCACGCGATGATGTTCACCCGGCAAGGCAACCTGCTCTCCTGCGCTGCCGGCCTGCTCCCGCGCGGAGCCGCGATCGTGCATGTACGATCCGGGTCGCGATCGTTGCGCGCGACCGTGATCCTGAAGTGATCATGCTACGGCACTCGGTCCTCGTCGTGCAAGTTGTTCAATATCGCCTGCGACATTTCCCAGTTCAAGCGTGAGACCTTGATGGCACCACGCTTGTCAGCCTTCAGTAAGAAGACCTGGTGGGCCAGTTCGTTCGCGTTCACTGGCACATCCACCGGGGCCATGTTGCCGACTTGGGCTTTAACGATGAGGTCTTCGTGGCGCGGCTCCAAGAGCATGGTGTGGTACTGTCCCTTCGCCATATGAACGGAACCCTCCCGACCGGGGACTTGCAGACGGATGGGTGCCTCCTGCCTTCCATTCCTGCTATGCACGAAAAACACTTCCGCGCGTCGCACATCGTCGGTGGGGACCGGAACCTCGGACCAACGCTCCGGATCGCCTACGAGACGGCCGGTAAGCAGTTCCACGCGCACCGGCACGCTGCGTTCCCGGAGCGAGGCCGCAGCACCGAACGCACCACCCAGCGCACCGAACATCACAGCCCCCATGACGGCCATTTCCGGATCCACCTCCGAGAACCGCACACGTGTCCGTAGCGCGGCAGCATCCCTTGAAAGCTCCAGGAACTGCCCATCCACGTTCACATACCGTCGTACACCATCACTGCAACCCCAAAGCGCCTTGCGCAGTTCGCTGGCGGTGTCCCCCTTCATGCGCATGGAACGGGGCATTTCCACCGGATCACGCCTTTCCAGCACGAAGGGCGTGATCGAATCGGGGCTGTTGCGCAATGCGTCCATGTAGGTGTGGTACAGACCGCGCCGTGGGATCGCCGCCAGCGCAGCGAGCAACGCGGATCCTTCCGGAACAACTTGCAAACCGGTCGGGCCCATCACCACGCTCTCCAGGCGCTCTGCATCACGAGCGGCCACGTAGCCGGCCAGGCATTCGGTAAACGCGCTCGCCAGCGTCCGGTCGTGCGCACCGGTAACACCCACACCGCGCCAGAGCGCATTGGTGCCATGGGCGTAAACGCGCACCCACGTGGCCGGTCCTTCACGCCGCAGCACTTCCAGGTGCAAGGCACAGGAGGCCCGGCCCGTCCCTTTGACGGTATGCTCGCTGAGGTGCAGCATATTCACTTTGATCACCAGTCCTGGACCACCCTCCGCTGGTTCACCACCGCTCAGGAAGTTGTGCAATATGCGGTCCGTAGGCCCGCTGAGATAGGCAGGGACCGGTTGCTCTGGAACGCCCTTATACACCGTCCCGATCGGCGCGAGCGGATCGAACGCGAGCACCACGCTGTCGATCGGTTCATGCAGCCCCAGCACCGCGAACGTGCCCGTACCCAGCTCGATGACATGCTGCGCACGTGGCATGAAGGCGAGCAGCCACGACCATACGAAAACCCCGAGGCGACGTCCGTTCATCACCTGACCAAGGTAAAAGCCGTTGGCTCAGCTCATGGCAGCTGTGCCACCCGAGTCGCCGTGGGCACCGAGCCACCGATAGTTTGTAGGATGATATCGCGGTCGTTCGCGCTGCCAGCATATTTCACGGTGCCATCCATATTGAGGTCCGCTCCGTTGTACAGGTTGCTCACGGTGCTCGTCGGGGTGGTGCCACCGATGAGCGTGAGGATGGGATCGCGATCGTTCGCGCTGCCAGCATACTTCACCGTGCCATTGAAGTTCGTATCGCCGGGCCAGAGCGTCATGGTACCGTTCACGTTCTTCTGTGCGTTGGTGCCGTATGTCGGGGTGGCAGGGTTCGTGAAGTTGATCGACGTTGGCGAGGATGAAAGCGTGATCGGCGCTGCCGTCATGATACCCAGGTGGTTGCGATGGCGGATCGCGATGTAATACGCTCCCGGCGGCTTGGTGAACGAAATGGAAGAGGTGCCGCTCATGCCCACAACACCGCCATCACGCCGGAGCAAGGCGCTCTTGGACATCCAGACCTCATTGGCCGTGGTGCGCACCTCGGCGATCACCCAATCCACGATCGCACCTTGTCCTGTGATGTTCAGAGCACCGGCTTGCGCCGTTTCGCCACCGCCGCCACCGCGATGCTGATAACCCAGCGCCGTGAAAGGCTCCGTGGCAGGGACCAGAGAAGCGGCACGCAGATCGTCCTTCATTGGGGGCGTTCCGACAGCGTATGGCCCGTTCAGGATCGCGGACATGAATAGGGTCGTAGTAACGGTCGCATCGTTCCGGATCCTCGCGATCCGGTTCCTACCGGTCCCGTTCACCGCAGTGAACCAGCCGCCCACGATGATGCCACCATCATGCTGCACCGCGAGACACTTGACCTGCTCGTTCGCACCCGATCCAACATTGAAGGTGGCGTCGTACCCACCCGTTGCGTTCAACCGTGCGATACGCGGCGAACCCGCTAAACCCACCTGATAGAAGATACCCACGATCAGAAGCTTGCCGTCCGGTAACAGCGCTATGTCCAAAATATCCTGGCTGGGGCCGGAACCTGTATTGTATCCGGCCTCAAGTGTTCCGGTGGAATTCAACCGCGCCACGCGGTCCTTGGACGTGCCGTTCACATGGGTGAACAAACCGGCGATGATCACCTTCCCATCGGCTTGAAGGGCAAGTTCCTTCACCATGTCGTTCGCACCGGTGCCTGGGTCGAAGGTGACATCCAGTGAACCGTCCGCGTTCAGCCGTGCGATGCGGTTCCGCCCTGTCCCGTTGAAGCTGGTAAAGGCACCGCCGATCAAGATCTTCCCATCGGGTTGTAACGCCAATGCTTCAATACTTGCATCCGCACCCGTGCCGATGGCGAACGACCCATCCAGGGACCCATCCGGGAGCAAACGGGCGATGCCGTTGACCAACGCGCCGTTCGTAGTGCTGAAGTACCCGACCACCAGGATCTTTCCATCCGGAAGCAGGACCATTTCACGGGCGCCAGCACCGCCGATACCCGGCGAAAAGGAGGGGTCGAGCGTTCCATCCGCGTTGAGCCGGGCCACGCAGACCTTGGATACGCCTGCCACCGTAATGAAACCGCCACCGATGAGGACCTTCCCATCGGGCTGGTCGGCGCTGCAGTTCACCACATCGTTCGGCCCGGATCCGGGATCGAACGATGTATCGAGCGTGCCGTCGTTGTTCAGCTGTGCCAGCCTGCTGCGGAGGGCGCCATTGAACAGCCGGAAACGCCCCCCCACCAGGATCTGTCCGTTGGACCTTACCCGTACGTGTTCCACAAACGGGCCGGGCTCGCCCCCAGCACCTGTTCCCGCGTTGAACGTGATGTCGTACGCACCATCGGGGAACAGCCGGGCAAGGCTGTACCGCGGTAGTGCGTTGTAGGTGTCAAAATTCCCGGCGATCAGCAAATTGCCATCCGTCAACGTGGCTATGGCATAGATCTCCTGATCGCTGCCTGAACCTATTTGCAGGGAGGGGTCGAGGCTTCCGTCGCTGTTCAATCGTGCCAGGTTCTTGCGCGCGGTGCCATTGTACGTCGTGAAAAAACCGCCGATGAGGATCTTTCCATCCGGCCGGACAAGGATGGTGTACACGCCGTAGGTAGGACCGCTTCCCGGCAAAAAGGTGGGGTCCAATGTGCCATCGTTGTTGATGCGGGCGATCCGGTTGCGCGTGGTGCCGTTATAGCTCGTGAAGTTCCCCGCGATCAGCACCTTCCCATCATCTTGTAAGGCCAACGCAGTGATCGCCGCGGAAGTTCCCGTGCCTGGGTTGAACGCGGCGTCCAATGTGCCGTCGGTGTTCAAGCGCGCGATGCGGTTGCGGGCGATGCCGTTATATTGAGTGAAATCGCCTGTGATCACGATCTTCCCGTCGGGCTGCCGCACCATAGCCGCCACCAGGCCGTTGGCACCAACAACGGTATTGAAGCCGGCGTCCAATGTGCCGTCGTTGTTCAGCCTGGCGATATAGCCGACGGGAGCGCCGTTGTATTGGGTCAGATAACCCGATATGAGGATCTTCCCATCCGGTTGCAGAAGAACGTCCGTGACGGTGGCATTGGCCCCCGACCCCGGATCGAAACTGGGATCATTGCTTCCATCCGCGAGCGCTCTCGCCATTCGCGTCCTTGCAGCTCCATTGTATATGGTGAACCACCCTCCCATCAGGATACGACCGTCGGGCTGTACTTCCATGGCGAGCACATCACCGTTGGTGGTTAAGCCTGCCGTGAAGGTGTTATCCACCGATCCACCGCTATTGACCCTGGCGATATGCCGCGACTGCCATCCGTTGTACCGGAAGAACGCTCCCCCGATCAGGATCTTCCCGTCGCTCTGCAGGGCCATGCTGCTCACTTGGCTGTCCGCTCCATCCCCGTTCCCGAAACCTGGGTCCGTGGGGTTGAAGGTCATATCAACGGATCCAGGTTGCGCCTGGAGGGCGGCCACACACAGAAGCCCGACGGACAGAGAGACGCTCTTCATGGCAATTGCTGTGTTCGCGTTGCGGTGGGCACCGAGCCCCCGATCGTTTGCAGGATGATATCGCGATCGTTCGCGCTGCCAGCGTACTTCACGGTGCCGTCGAGGTTGAGGTCGGCTCCATTGTACACATTGGCCACCGTATTGGTCGGCGTAGTGCCACCGATCAATGTGAGGATCGGATCGCGGTCGTTCGAGCCGCCTGCGTACTTCACCGTACCATCGAAGGTCACGTCGCCAGGCCACAAGCATCTGGTACTCCCTACTATGGAGATCGGTGATGTCCCATACAGTGCGTTCGCTATTCGAAGGTTCACCGTGACCAGGTCGGTAAATTGCAGGGAATAGTCCGTGCCGGTCATGACCGCAAGATGGTTGCGATGGCGCAAGGCCACCCGATAGTAGCCAGGGGCTATCGGCACGTTCAAGTAGTCGTCTCCATCCAGATCGATCAGGTCACCATCCCGTTGAATGAGGGCCGGCCGTGAATACAAGACCACATGTGGCGATGCGGTCGCGCGCAGTTCCACGATCACCCAGTCCACCACGGCGTCATTGCCGGTAACTGTCAGAAGCGAAGCAGGAATGGTGGCACTGGCGGTGCTTCCCGCGTAGACGTATCCCAGTGCGGAGTACGGTTCCGTGGTGGGTACCAAATTCTGGCTCCGCAACCCATCGTTCATGATCGTCCCGCTCGGCAAGGCACCGCATAGCGCTGCCTTCATGCGGAAGTTCGATCCGCAATCGCCGGCATTGGGAAGGAAGAAAGTCGTCTGGTAGGTGGTCGGGCACCAACGCGTGCTCGAAGTGCTGCTGGGAAGTGTGATGCTCAGGTTGTACGAACCGGAGGGCAGTGCTGAAAAGTCCAACCGGTAGGGATTCGTGAGGAGCACCGTGTTCAGCTGGCCAGATGCGTACGCTCCGCCGTTCCTGCCGAGCGTGTAGGTGGCTTGCGTATCGCCGCTCATTGCCCACCATGCGAGCGACATCTCACCGCCGGTCGGGGTGAACGTGACGGTGTACGTGCCGATGATACAGTCATTGCTGACGCTTCTGACCCCCGGCCAGAACGGGCCGACGGCGAACCCACCCACTGTACCCGAATTGCTGGCCGTGCATCCCAGCGCATCGGTCACCTGGATGATACCGTTGTGCGGGGGGTTCGCACAAGCCATCACCGACGGGCAATTGGACCAGACGACCTTGTTGATGGACGCCGAACTACTTGTCCAAGGGACGCCCGGGAGCCCATTATAGGAAAGGGTATACGGGGGAGTGCCCCCGTTGATGGTGGCTGACATCCACACTGATCCGTTGAAGCCATCACATCCGGGTGATTCGAAGGGTGGGGTGACGGTCATGCCGCATTGGGCCAGCAAGAAGAAAGGAGCAAGACCGAACGGAAACAGTAACGCTCTCATGGTAACTGCTGTGTGCGTGTTGCCGTGGGTACTGTGCCACCTACGGTCTGCAGGATGACGTCGCGGTCGTTCGCGCTGCCGGCGTACTTCACAATGCCGTCCAGGTTGACGTCCGCACTGATGTACACGTTGTTCACTGAGTTGGTCGGCGTAGTGCCACCGATGAGCGTAAGGATGGGATCGCGGTCGTTCGCGCCGCCTGCATATTTCACCGTGCCATCGAAGGTCACATCACCTGGCCAAAGACAGCGCGTCGATGAAATGAGGGTCTGGGCGTTCGTTCCGAAAGTGGTTGCCATGCTTCGAAAGTTCACCCGCACAGGAACGAACCCTAGGGCGAAGGCACTGCCGGTCATCACGCCCAGATGGTTGCGATGGCGCAGTGCCACACGGTAGTTGCCAGCGGCAACTCCAGGGAAACCCACATAGGGATCCCCGTCCAGGTCCATCACTTCGCCATCGCGCGTTAGCAACGCTGGCCGCGATGCGATCACCGGATGCGGCGCCGTGACGCTGCGCAGCTCCACCGCGATCCAATCCACGATGGCGCTCGCGCCGGTGACAGCGAGCAGCGCTGGATCCATACCAAGCCCCGTAGCCGTTCCAACGTAAGTGTAGCCGAGGGACGAATAGGGTTCCACCAAGGGAAATGCACCGGTCGTCCGCAAGGCATCCGACATCAGCGCTCCTTGAAAGGCCCCGGCAAGGGCAGTGGCGATGTCCACGTTCACGCCGACATCCGTGCCGCTGGGCACCTGCATGGAATAAGGATGCTGATCGGGCGAACACCACCAAGGAGCGTTGTTCGAGGCGCTGCCGGCAGTGAACTGCCATAGGTAGTTGCCCGCTGGCAAATGCCCGAAGACCAGCTTCGACGCACTGAACACGCTCGACATGACCCCTGTCTGATAAGGAACACCGTTCCTGCTCAAGCTGTAGAACAACTGGTCGAACCATGGCGAACCTAAGGTCGGCATATAGGTCGGACAGACTCCTTGAGGAGGGTTCCCGAACCGAACCGTGACCGTATTGTCGGTTTCCACCACCGTTTCCCAGGTCAAGCCGGAGAGTTCGAACACCGCCGCCGGAACACCCTGGCTGGCCAAGCCGCTCGAAACACAGCCCACCGCATCCTCCACCTCGTATGGGTAGGGTGTGGAATGCGGCCACATGACCCCACATTGCTGCTGTAAGGAGATAAGCGTCCCGAAACTGGATGAACTCGTCGTACCGGTGCTTTGCAGGAACGGACCGTAGTGTACTGTATATGGCGGGGTCCCCCCGTTCATGAACACGCTGAACGACATGACCACCGTGTTCGATCCCAGGCAACCACCTTGGGTGTGGGCCGTGGTCGTCATTATGCACTGTCCAAGGAGCTGCAGGGGCAGCAGGGATGCGAGCAGCACGATGGTCTTCATGGCAATTGCTGTGTTCGCGTTGCCGTGGGCACCGAGCCGCCGATCGTTTGCAGAATGATGTCGCGATCGTTCGCGCTGCCAGCGTACTTCACTGATCCGTCCAAGTTGATATCGGCGCCATGGTAGACATTGGTCACCGTGTTGGTCGGCGTTCCGCCGCCAACGACTTGAAGTACCACGTCCCGATCATTGGCACTCCCCGCGTACTTCACGGTTCCGTTGAAGTTGGCATCACCTGGCCAGAGCACCATGGTGCCGTTCACGTTCTTCTGTGCGTTGATCCCGTACGTCGGAGTGCCAGCGTTCGTGAAGTCGATCGTAGTTGGTGAGGATGAGAGCGCGATCGGCGATGCGGTCATCACACCCAAGTGGTTCCGATGGCGCATGGCGACGAAGTAGCTACCCGCCGGGCAGTCGAAGGATACAGGGGATTGCCCGTCCGTATCCACGATGTCGCCATCGCATTGCAACAAGGCGGTCCGACTCGCGATGCGCACAGTTGAATTCCATGAAGCTCGCATCTCAAGAACGACCCAATCCACAATGGCATCGGGACCCGAGTTGGCCAACACGCTTGCGGTGGTGCTTGTGCCGCCTTGGCCAACATGCACGTAACCCAACCCGCTGTAGGGCTCCATCATTGGGAGCAGCGCTTGCGTCCGCAGCGCATCGGTCATTTGTATCGGACCCGGTAAGAAGGCGGCGCCCAGCATTGCCCTTACATGAATATTCGGCAATGGTTCTCCTCCATTCACCCGCGTGATGCGGTTTTGCGTGACCCCATCGTAGCTCGTGAACTCTCCAGCGATCACGATCTTCCCATCCGGTTGTATCGCAACGGCACGAACAGCATTGTTCGCACCCGACCCGGGCCCGAAAGAACCATCCAAACCGCCGTCCGCGTTCAATCGTGCGAGGCGACCGCAAGACGCTCCGTTGAAACTCGTGAAATACCCGCCCACAATGATCTTCTCGTCCGTCTGAAGGGCCATCGTCGTGATCGCACTATTGGATCCTGATCCGACGCTGAAAGCAGCGTCAACGTCCCCGAGCAGGTCCACACGGGCGAGCCTACCACAAGGAGCTCCCTGAAAGCTTGAGAAGTATCCGCCGAAGATGGTCTTTCCATCGGGTTGCAGTAGTGTGGTTGTCACCGTTCCGTTCGCTCCCGCTCCGGACCCGAAGTACGAGTCGAGTTGAGCGTTCGGTGACAACCGTGCGACATTGTTGCGCAAGTCATTGTCGTAGTATGAAAAGTTGCCTCCCACCACCATGTAACCATCATAGCGAAGGGAAATGGATCTGACCTGGCCACCAGTGGTGAGGTTCGCGAACCCATCACCGAGGTCGAAACCTGTATCGACGGATCCATCGGCGTTCAGCTGGACCAAACCACTGCGAGGTAGGCCGTTGAACGTAACGAACGAACCACCGACCAGGAGCTTGCCATCGGCCTTTACATGCACTGTTTCCAGATAGGTGATCGTTCCGACTTGCGCAGGTCCGGAGCCCGGGTCGAAGGTGGTATCCAACGCACCGTTCGGGTGAAGACGTGCGATACAATATCGAAAGACCCCGTTCCAGTTCGCGAAGGAGCCCACGACGATGATCTTCCCGGACGCATCAATGGCGACCGAAGCGACCCACCCCGATGTACCCGATCCTGGGTCGAAGCTCTGGTCCAACGACCCATCCGCGTTCAAGCGAGCGATACCGTTGCGCACTGTGCCATTGTACATGGTGAAATCCCCTCCGATGAGGATCTTCCCATCGGACTGGAGCGTTACACAACGCACTGTTCCGTTAGCGCCGGACCCTACCACAAAACCGGCATCCAAACCACCGGGTTGCGCCAGTGCAAGGCTGCAAATGAACGGAAGTAAGACCACCCATGATCTCATGGCAATTGCTGTGTTCGTGTCGCCGTAGGCACCGAGCCCCCGATCGTTTGCAGGATGATATCGCGATCGTTCGCGCTACCGGCGTATTTCACCGATCCATCCATGTTGATATCGGCGCCGTGGTACACATTGCTCACCGTGTTGGTCGGCGTTCCGCCACCAACGACTTGAAGTAGCACGTCCCGATCATTGGCACTGCCGGCGTATTTAACGGTTCCATTGAAGTTGGCATCACCTGGCCAGAGGCAGTATTTGCCGCTCTTCAATACGCGCGCGTTCGTGCCGTAAACACCCGAACCAGTTCCGTAAAAGTCGATCGAAGTGCTGCTCGGATCCACCCCCAAGACGCGGGGTGAAGCGGTCATTGTTCCCAGATGGTTGCGGTGGCGAAGCGCGACATGGTAGCTCCCGGCAGGGACCGGGAAGTTGAGGTAGGGATCACCATCGGTATCCATCACATCCCCATCGCGCTGTAACAAGGCCGCTTTCGAATGGACCGTGACCGCAGGAGTGGTGGCATTGCGGAGTTCCACCACCACCCAATCCACAATGGCGTTGTTGCCGGTGGTGGCGAGCATGGAGGGGGTGACGGTGAGGTTCGCCGGGTTGCCCGTGTAACTGTAACCCAGGGCCGTATAGGGCTCGCTGGCCGGAAGCAGGGTAGCGGTGCGCAGTGCATCGCTCATCAATGCCCCACTGGTGTATGCCCCGGACAGCACGGCTTGAAGGGAGAAGTTCACTCCGCAATCGCCCGGGGTGACCGCAGGCGCACTTAAGGGAACCAGTCCGGTGGTGCTCAGCGCCCAGCACTGGAGCGAACCGCTACAGTTGTAACCCGGATAAGTGGAAGGTGTGGCATCGATACCGAAGGTGTGCGTACCCGCTGGCAACGCGATGTTGTATCGCCACACGCTGGCGGACTCCTGTGTGAAGGCGCTGGCCACGGTGCCGGTAGAGGTGTTCACCGTGTAACTGTGGCTGCCCACGCTTCCGCACGCCATGTTCGCGTTCGTCCACCGAAGCGTTCGTAGGCCGGTGTTGCAATCCAGCGTCAGGGAATACTGTAGATCCATCTGCGGTCGCTGCAGAAAGCCCGTCCATGCACCGATCGCCTGGCATCCGTTCAGGTCCGCAGCGGTCACGTTGATGCTGGTGATCGCGGTGCTGGTCGTCCAAGGAACGTGGTAGGTGTACCCAGTGGGGCTGGTACCACCGGTCTGGTATTCGATGCCATCCACGAAAATGGCCGCCCAATAGCTCGTCATGGGCGGGCCACCCGTAAAAGTGACGGTGACATCGAAACCGGAACAGCTGATCGCACCGATGTCCACAACGCTCGGAACGATGCATTGCGCGCAAGCGGACGACGCGATGGATACTGCCAGGGCGAAATGCGTGATACGGTGCTTCATGGCGGAGGAGTTCACAAGAGACTAAGTGTGGTCATGAACAGACGGATGGTTCTGAAACAGTTGTCTTGCTCTATCTCTTCGTCCCGGCCAACGCTGTTCATCACGGCAGTTGCTGTGTTCGTGTGGCTGTAGGCACCGTGCCCCCGATCGTTTGCAGAATGATATCACGGTCGTTCGAAGAGCCCGCGTACTTCACCGATCCATCCAAATTGATATCGGCGCCGCTGTAGATATTGCTCACCACGTTCGTCGGCGTGCCACCGCCCACCACTTGCAGCACCACATCGCGATCGTTCGCGCTGCCGGCGTATTTCACGATGCGGTTGAAGTTGGCATCACCTGGCCAGAGCACCATGGTGCCGTTCACGGTGTTGCGCGCATTGGTGCCGTAGGTAGCCGTGCCGCTGAGGGTGAAGTCCACCGCGGTGCTGTTGGGGCCAAGTGCGACCTGCGTAAGACGCATCGCGCCCAGATGGTTTCGGTGGCGCACGGCCACGTAGTAGTTGGCCGCCGGAAGGTTGAAGGATACCGGTGAAAAACCGTCGGTGCCCACCACATCGCCATCCCTCTGTACCAGTGCACTGCGGCTCGCGACGACCACGGAGGGGTCGGGGTTCTTGCGCAACTCGACCACTACCCAATCCACGATCGCGTTCGCTCCGGTGACCGCGACAACGCTTGGCGCGACCGTCTCCCCGCCGCCGCCGCCGGTATGCGTATAGCCTAAGGCGGTGTATGGTTCGGTGGACGGGATGAGCGATGCGATGCGGAGCGCATCGCTCATTTGCTGCGTACCGCTGTTGAAAGGGCCACCGAGGAACATCTTCGGTGCGACGAGGATCGGTGTATCGCCTGTGTAGACCCGCGCGATGCGATTGCGGCCTGTACCGCTGATCCCGGTAAAGAGCCCGCCGACCACAAGTTTCTCATCGGGTTGGAACGCCGAGCAATAGGCAGGACCCAACCCGCTGGTGCTGCAGGTGAAGGTCTGGTCATAGGTACCGTCGGGCCACAAGCGGCTGTGGCTGGCGCTCTGCCGGATCACCACCTTGCCATTTCCTTGCAACAGCATCTCGTTCACGTTGTTTATGTTGGGCACGGTGACGAACGAGGGATCCAGGGATCCATCCGCCATCAAGCGGGCCACCTTTGCCCGCGATGCACCGGACACCTGTGAGAACAAGCCACCGATCAACACCCGGCCATCGGGCTGCACCAGCACATCGTTCACTTGTGCGTTAGGTCCCACGCCTGGATCGAAGGAGGTGTCGATGGCACCCGTGGCCTGAAGCCGCACCACCCGGTTGCGCGCTGCACCCGCGAACGCGGTGAACATGCCACCTACGAGCACCTTGCCATCCGCCTGTAGGGCGAGGTCCCGCGCATCGTTGGGCACATCACCTGGTTGGAACGATCCATCGATCGCGCCGTTGGCCTGCAACCGCACCAGGTTATCGCAGGGTGTGCCATTGTATAGGCTGAAGTTGCCCAACACCAGCACCTTGCCATCGGTCTGCAACACCATCGATGCCACCGGACCATTGAAACCGCTGCCGACGATGAAGGACCCATCGTACTGCCCAGTACCCAGCAACCGGATGATGCGTTGGGAACTCGCTCCATTGAAAAGCAAAAAGGTGCCCCCCATGAGGACCGCACCATCGGGTTGTACGATGATCTCGCTCACCCCCCCGCCGGTGGGGCCGGTGCCGTTGCCGAAGCTGCCGAAGCTGGGATCGAAGTTGCCCGTGCTCGTGAGTCGCGCGACGTTCTGCCTGGCCACGCCATCCACCCGCGTGAAGATGCCTGCGATGATCACCCCTCCATCCGGCTGAACGGCGAGCGCGCTCACACCAGGGTACATTGGGCCATTGATCCCATTGCTCCCAATGAAGGTGGGGTCCAACGCGCCGGCCGCGGTGAGTTGGAACAAATTGTCGCGACCGGCGGCGGGCAGATCGGCTCCAACGATCACACGGCCATCACTCCGCAAAGCCATGCATAGGGTCGCATCCGGAAGGGTGAGACCCGCGGCGAAGCCTGCATCCAGGGCACCGGTCGCGCTGAGGCGTGCGATATGGGTGCGCGCGCCACCGTTGTAGGTGTAGAACCAGCCGCCCGCAAGGATCTTCCCGTCCGGCTGCTCGATCAAACGGTCCACATGCCCGTCGAAGCCACTGGCCGTATTCAGGCTGTTGTCCTGCGAGCCGGTCAGATCCAACTTGATCAGGTTACGTGCCAGCGCCATATCGTAGCTCAAGAACCATCCCCCCACCAGGATCCGGTTCGTACCCGATGCGGCGATGCAATTCACCTGCCCACTGAACCCAGCGCCCTGCACGCTGAAAGAGGCGTCCACGCTGCCATCGCTGTTCAGCATTGCCAGGTTCGGGCTGGCGTGGCCGTTGAAATCGGAGAACAAGCCGCCCACCATCACCTTTCCACTTGGGAGCAAAGCAATGGCTTCAACGCTGGGGTTCCCGAACCCGGTGGCACCCAGGCCCACCCCGAAAGAGGGGTCCAGTGTGCCGTTGGAGAACAACCGCGCTACTCCGTTACACACCGAACCATTGTAGCTGGTGAATCTCCCCGCGCACAGTATCCGGCCGTCCGGTTGGAGGACTATGGTATGGACCGCATCATCGAAGCCGGTGCCCACAGTAAATGTCGCATCGAGCGCACCGTTGCTCAGCACACGGGCGATATGCGCCCTGGGGCTTCCGGCCATCTCGAGGAAATACCCACCCAAGAGCACTTTCCCATCGGGCTGCAAAGCAATGGCGTCCACTGAGCCGCCGCCTACGGTAATAGCCGTGAACGTGGGATCCAGCGTGCCATCGCTTTGAAGCCGCGTGAAGAAGTAACGCGCGCTGGCATCGTACCATCCGAAAAAACCCGAGATCAACACCTTGCCATCCGGTTGCACCGCGCACGCCCGCACCAATTCGTTCGGGCCATCGCCCCGGCCATTGCCCTGATCCTGCGCACCGAAAGCGAGGTCCACGCTCCCTGGGGATTGGGCACGAGCTGCCAAGTGCAAGAAGATGACGCTGGCGGCGGCTGCGGAGAACCTCATGGGTGATCGGGCAGTTGTGAGAGCAAACTACAAGACCTAGACGTGTCAGGGCAAAAGGGCTGCCTACCCGTTCTAAGCCGCCGAGCGCATGCGATCCGCATCTTTGCGTCCCTGTTGCCCTTTCGCGCAGTGCGATAGTGGGCCAATGACCCGCACTACCATGGCCAAGATCCTCGTGATCGACGATGAGAAAGCGATCCGCTACGCGCTGAAGGAGATCCTGGAGCACGAAAAGCACAGTGTGGACGAGGCCGAGGACGGTGCCACGGGCCTGGACAAGGCCAGGAAGGGCAAGTTCGACCTCGTGCTCTGCGACATCAAGATGCCCAAGATGGACGGATTGGAAGTGCTGGAGAAGCTCCAGGCGCATGACCCCGATCTTCCCGTGGTGATGATCAGCGGGCACGGCACCATCGATACCGCCGTGGACGCCCTGAAGAAGGGGGCCTTCGACTTCATCCAAAAACCACCCGACATTAACCGCATCCTTGTGAGCGTGCGCAATGCCCTGGACCGCAGCGACTTAGTGCAGGAGACCAAAGTGCTGCGGCAGAAAGTGCAGAAAGGGAGGACAGGCGGGGTACGTATGGTGGGCACGAGCAAGGCCCTCTCCGCCATTCAGGATATGATCGACAAAGTGGCGCCCAGTGATGCCCGGGTGCTGATCACCGGAGGGAATGGTGCTGGTAAGGAGGGTGTGGCCAGGCTGCTGCATGAGAAAAGCCAGCGCGCCCAAGGCCCTTTCGTAGAGGTGAACTGCGCAGCGATCCCCGGGGAACTGATCGAGAGCGAACTCTTCGGCCATGTGAAGGGGAGCTTCACCAGCGCCATCAAGGACCGCAAAGGCAAATTCGAGCTGGCCGACGGTGGAACCTTGTTCCTCGACGAGATCGGGGACATGAGCCTGGCGGCCCAGGCCAAAGTGCTTCGCGCGCTCCAGGAGAGCCGCATCACCCCGGTGGGGGGCGATAAGGACGTGAAAGTGGATGTCCGTGTAGTGGCCGCCACCAACAAGGACCTGAAGAAGGAGATCGCCGAGGGCCGCTTCCGCGAGGACCTCTACCACCGCCTGGGCGTGATCCCGATCCATGTCCCGCCTTTGGCAGAACGTGCGGAGGACATTCCCCTACTGGCCGCGCACTTCATCGAGCTGGTATGCACCGAACAGGGCATCGCGCCCAAGAACATCACGGACAAAGCCGTGAAAGAGCTTCAAAAGCTCCCCTGGACAGGCAACGTCCGCGAACTGCGGAACGTGATCGAGCGTCTCGTCATCCTCAGCGGCAAGGAGATAGGCGACGCCGAGGTGAAGGCCTACGCCGCACCCCGGGTCTGACGCTCCGGCCGCACGACGCCGTTCATAGCCGGTCCATCACTATTCGCCGGTGGAGAACTATTGTTCGTAGAGCGGCCATAGACCAGAGCGCGATGAATAACGTTGCACAAGGCAACCCCGGAACGGGTCCGGCGTCTTGCTTAGTGAACCTGACTGGAAGAACCCGCCCGGAACATAAACCCCTCCGCAATGGAACCCATAACCGACCTATTGCTTCGGCTGCATGAGAGCATCAGTACCTCTATGGGAGGTACGCTCTATTATGTCCTTGTTTTCTTCGGCATCATCGCCCTGGTAGGACAATGGCGCCTGTACGAAAAAGCCGGACTTCCCGGATACGCGGCTATTGTCCCCATCTGGAACTTCATCGTGTTCCTGAAACTTGTGGGCCGCCCGGCCAGCCACCTTTGGCTTTTCCTTGTTCCCGGCCTGAACATCTATATGTTCATCAAGGTGTGGATCGAGACGGCCCAGAGCTTCGGTAAGACCACCATGCTCGATTATGTGCTGGTCGTGTTGCTGAACGGTCTGTACATCCTGAACCTGGGCCTCAGCTACGAAAGCCGCTATATGGGTCCGGTGTATGGTCGTCCCGACCCTACCACCCACCCCATGGGGCCACGGCCTAGCCTCGCCTAAGGGCGCGGCGCAAGGCGCGGAACAGGCTCGGCGACCTTGTTACGGACGTGGCGGACAGCCGCCTGCACGATGTCATTTCCCATCGATCGCGGCGATCGGATGGGTCCCATGTACCTATAGAGGCCTCAGGCCAACAAGCTCCCGGCCTTTTTCAG
The DNA here is from genome assembly GCA_017987895.1 of Flavobacteriales bacterium. Taxonomy (GTDB): domain Bacteria; phylum Bacteroidota; class Bacteroidia; order Flavobacteriales_F; family PHOS-HE28; genus PHOS-HE28. The sequence goes on from JAGNSU010000007.1 coordinate 61,232, forward strand.
CGCGTTGGCCATACCGCCGGGGTCTTTACCACCGGCCGTAGCGAAGTCCGGTTGGCCGCCCCCCCCACCTTTGATCTCCGGGCTGATCTGCTTGATGATGTCCACCGCCTTCAGACCCGTGGCTTCGGCGTACGACTTGCCGAGCGATACGGCCAGCAAGGGCTTACCCTCTATCACGGAACCTGAAACGAACGCCAGGTCCGGGTGGAGTTCGCGGAGCTGATACCCCAGGTCCTTCAGGCTTTGGGCGTCCAGGTCCAGTTGTTCCACCAGTACGGAGAGGCCCTGGGCGTTCTTGCGTGCCTTCGCGGGTAGCGTGGCGGCATAGTTCCGCACTTTCTCCTTGGTGGCCTTCTCCAACTCCTTGCTGAGCGAAGCGTTCTGCTCGACGAGCTTTTCGACCGTGGCGAACAGATCGGCCGGGTGCTTCAACAACGTATTGATCGCATCCAGTTCCGCGAGTTTGTCGTTGATCATACGCTCGGCCTCCACGCTGGTGATCGCTTCGATGCGCCGGATGCCTGCCGCCAGCGCTCCCTCGCTCACGATGCGGAACGGACCGATGACACCCGTGCGCGGCACATGCGTGCCACCGCAGAGCTCCACGCTCGGACCGAACTTCACCACACGCACATGGTCCCCGTACTTCTCCCCGAACAACGCCATGGCACCCATCGTCTTCGCCTCCGCGATAGGCACATTGCGCCGATCATCGAACACGATGTCCTCCGCGATCATCGCGTTCACTTCGCGCTCGATGGTGCATAGCTCCTCGGGCGTGATCTTGGCGAAGTGGCTGATGTCGAAACGCAAGCGATCCGGCGCTACGAGCGATCCCTTCTGTTCCACATGGGTTCCCAAGTGCATGCGCAATACATGGTGCAACAAGTGCGTGGCTGTGTGGTTGCGTGCGGTAAGGTTGCGCCGTGATGCATCGACCTGTGCGGTGAACGAGGCGTTCACATCCTTGGGCAACGACTTGGTGAAGTGTACGATGAGCTGGTTCTCGCGCTTCGTGTCGATGATCTCGACCTTATCATCGCCGCTGACGAGCCAGCCTTGGTCACCGACCTGGCCACCGCCTTCCGCATAGAATGGTGTGCGATCGAGCACTATCTGGAATTGGTCGCCGCCTTTGCCACTGACCTTGCGGTAGCGCAATATCCTCGACGAAGAACTCAGTTCATCGTATCCAACGAACACGGTGTCCCCTTTCGCCAGTTCCACCCAATCGCCAGTGGTCACGGTCGTGGCCGCGCGGGAACGTTCTTTCTGCTTCTGTAGAAGTGCAGCAAACCCTTCCATATCGACGAACATCTCTTCCTCCTTCGCCAAAAGCTGTGTCAAGTCGATGGGGAAACCGAACGTGTCATACAGCTCGAATGCAAATGCTCCTGTAACCGTTCGAAAATTCTCCTTCTTCGGAGGGGTAACATCAGCACCGTAAGTGATGAAGGCATTTGCGCGACCGGCATATGCCTCGAAACGCTCAATCCCTTGCTGTAAGGTGCGCAAGAACGCCTTCTCCTCCTCCAGCATCACGTTCTCGATGATGCTCTGTTGTTTCTTCAGTTCCGGGAACTGATCGCCCATTTGAGCGACCAGCGTGGCGACCAACGTGTGCATGAACGGCTCGTTGAAACCGAGGAAACTATATCCGTAGCGCACCCCACGCCGCAGAATGCGTCGGATCACGTAGCCCGCGCCTATATTGCTCGGTAGCTGTCCATCCGCAATGGAAAAAGAGATGGCACGCAAGTGATCCGCGATCACGCGCATGGCGATGTCGGCCTTCTCGTCGGTGCCGTACTTCTTTCCGCTTTGTTCGGCTATGGATCGGATCAGCGGCTGGAACACATCGGTGTCGTAGTTGCTGCGCTTGCCTTGCAACACCATGCACAACCTTTCGAAGCCCATGCCCGTGTCCACGTGTTGGGCGGGCAGGGTGTGCAGGGAGCCATCGGACTTGCGCTCGAATTGCATGAACACGTTGTTCCAGATCTCGATCACCTGCGGGTGATCGTTGTTCACCAGATCGCGACCGGGCTTCTGCTTCTTCTCCTCTGCGGTGCGTACATCCACATGGATCTCCGTACACGGCCCGCAGGGACCGGTGTCGCCCATCTCCCAAAAATTGTCCTTGCGCGAGAAGGGAAGGATACGCTCCTCCGGCATGAACTGCTTCCACAGATCGCGGGTCTCGCTATCGGCGGGCAGCTTGTCCTTGTCATCACCGCCGAAGTAGGTGACGTAGATGTTCTCCTTGTCGATCTTGTACTCCTCCACCAGCAGTTCCCACGCCCACTGCACGGCTTCCTTCTTGAAGTAGTCGCCGAAGCTCCAGTTGCCGAGCATCTCGAACATCGTATGGTGGTATGTGTCGATCCCCACCTCCTCCAGGTCGTTGTGCTTGCCCGAAACGCGCAGGCATTTTTGCGTGTCGGCGATGCGCTTGTCTTTCGCGGGCCGGTTGCCGAGGAAAAGGTCCTTGAACTGGTTCATGCCCGCGTTGGTGAACATCAACGTGGGATCGTCCTTCACGACCATGGGGGCGCTGGGCACGATGGTGTGGCCGCGCTTGGCGAAGTGATCGAGGAAGGCTTGGCGGATCTCGCGGGAGGTCATGAGTGAATTATTCCAGGCTTATTGGACAGGCGGCCGCGAAGGTAGAAGAGGCCCGGTGGCCCATAGGGTCGCGTGACGTCAACTGATCTTCACTTTCTCAGGTGGTTTATCTTCACGCCCCGTCATGCCCGAGCACAAGTACCGCTTCAACCCACAAACGCTCAATTTCGAGCGTATCCGGCTGTCGGCCTGGCAGAAGGTGAAGCGTGTGACACTGGCCCTTACACCCGGTCTTTTGGTGGGGCTGATGGGCATCTTCCTGGTGTACCAGTTCGTGGACAGCCCGAAGGAAGCAGCGCTGCGGCGCGAGAACCAGCAGTTGCTGTTGCAGTACGAACTGCTGAACAAGCAACTCGCCGAGGTGGACGAGGTGTTGCGCGACGTCCGACGCCGCGATGACAATATCTACCGGGTGATATTCGAAGCCGACCCGCTACCCGAGAGCATGCGCCGTGCTGGCACGGGGGGTGTGAACCGCTATCGCGACCTGGCCAGTTTCGCCAATAGTGAAGTGGTGATCGGCACCCGCAAACGCCTGGATGGGCTGGCGAAACAATTGATCGTGCAGAGCGTGAGCCTGGACGAAGTGGCCGATCTGGCCCTGCGCAAGCAGGAATTGCTCGCTAGCATCCCCGCTGTGCAGCCGATCAGCAATGAGGACCTCACCATGGTGAGCAGCGGTTTCGGCGAACGGCTGCATCCCATCCACAAGATCATCAAATTCCACGCGGGCCTGGATTTTACCGCGCCCCAGGGCACCGAGATCTACGCCACCGGCGATGGCCGCGTGGAGTTCGCCGACTATGCTACGAACGGGTACGGGATCCATGTGATCCTGGACCACGGCTTCGACTACAAAACGCTGTACGGCCACTTGAGCGCATTGAAAGTGCGCGCAGGCGCGAAAGTGAAGCGCGGCGATCTGATCGGCCTTGTGGGGAACACGGGGCTGAGCGCCGGACCCCACTTGCACTACGAGGTACACAAGGGCGAGCAGCCGGTGGACCCTGCCAATTATTTCTTCAACGACCTTACACCGGAGGAATACGCCCGCATGCTCGATATCTCACGCAACTCCGGGCAATCGTTGGATTGAAGCCATGCCTTACAAGGAACGCACCGTCGAGAAGCTGTACCATTCCATCGGTGAGGTGGCCGAACGCCTCGGTGTGAACACCTCATTGATCCGCTATTGGGAGAAGGAGTTCGGCACCTTGCGCCCACGCCGCAACGGCAAGGGCGACCGCCTCTACACCATGAAGGACATCGCTCAACTGGAGCGGATCCATCACCTGGTGAAAGAAAAAGGCTTCACGCTGAACGGGGCCAAAGAGGCGTTGCGCGAGAATACGTCCCGACCCGAACCAGGCGCGGATGATACGATCCGTGAGCGTCTGATGACCGTTCGCGAGAAGCTCGTGGAATGGCGTGGATCCTTGCTGGAACGTGAATAGGCGACGCGATGTCCGCCGGTAAACATGTTGAGCACTTCAGGGGGCTGACGGAGATCCGGGGCATCGCGGCGAGCGTTGTGCTTTTCAGCCACGTGGATCAGTTCCATTATGTGCTCGGAACAAAGCATATCGGCCTATCGGACACGGGGATGGCCGATCATGCGGTCACGGTCTTCTTCGTGCTGAGCGGCTTTCTGATCACGCACCTGCTGCTAACGGAGCAGCGCGCCACCGGCACCATCGGGGTGCGCAAGTTCTATATGCGTCGGATCCTAAGGATATGGCCCGTTTACTATTCCTCCTTGTTGGCCGCGCTCACATTGATCCTACTGGCCCGCGTGGACGCCCCACCGCAACCATTGCTTTCCACTTCGTTGTTCGTGTTCATGCTTCCGAACCTGGCCTACGCACTGGATCTTTCCATTCGGCCCGCGACACCGCTTTGGTCCGTGGGCGTTGAGGAGCAGTACTACCTCGTTTGGCCTTGGGTGATGCGATCGGGATCACGGCCGCTGCGACTGCTCCTCGCCATCGTGCTCATTTACCTGCTCGTGCGTTCCGTCTGTTACTACGTTCGACCCGGCGGTGGGATGTTCTCCCTGCTCCTGCTCACCCGGATCGATTGCATGGCCTGGGGGGGCATTCTCGCCTATCTTCATTTCACGGGTCGTCAGCGCGTGATGCAAGTGCTTTTTCATCCTGCCACGCAGGTGCTGGCCCTGATCGTTCTGGTGCTGCCCCTGTTCGTTCACCTGAGGTTGTTCCTGTACCTTGAAACAGAACTGATCGCCGCCGCCGCCGGGGTGTTCATTCTCAATACGGCCGTCAATCCGCGCGCCTTGGTAAGACCAGGTACACGGCCCTTGCTGTACCTCGGTCGGCTCTCGTACGGCATCTATGCCTATCATCTGCTCGTGGTATTCCTGCTCGGGCAATGGCTCGCAGGACTTCACCTGGCCGTTGTGAACGCTACCATCTTCCTTTCGACCGTGCTCCTGGCCCACCTTTCATATGAGTTCATCGAGCGGAAAGCCCTGGCGATCAAAGAGCGCTTCTCGGTCGTCCGAAGTTCCGCTTGAAAGGGCCGGCACTAGAACCCTGCGGCTGTTCCCCGTGAAAACTCAGAGGTACGCCGTTTTGGACAAGTAGTTCACCACATAGTCCTTCACTCCCTCTTCCAACGAAGTGAACGGGCGCTCATAGCCGATGCTGCGCAGCTTCTCCATACGCGCCTCCGTGAAATACTGGTACTTGTCGCGGATATCCGCGGGTGTGTCGATGAACGTGATGTTCTCCGGTCGTTCCATCGCCTTGAAGGTGCTTCGCGCCAGATCGAGAAAGGTGCGCGCAGTGCCACTGCCCAAGTTGTAGAGCCCACTGTCCTTGCGGTGCTCCATCAAGAAAAGGCATACCGCGCAGAGGTCCTTCACATAGACGAAGTCGCGTAGCTGCCCGCCATCGGTGTAGTCGGGCCGGTGGCTGCGGAAGAGCTTCATGCCCCCGGTGGCGTTGATCTGGTTGAAGGCGTGGAAGATCACGCTCGCCATGCGGCCCTTGTGGTACTCGTTCGGACCGTAGACGTTGAAGAACTTCAAGCCCGCCCAGAAGTACGGCTTCTCTTCCTGGGCGAGCGCCCAGCGATCGAAGGTGTTCTTGCTCTCGCCATAAGGATTGAGCGGACGCAGACGCTCGGGCAGGGTGTCATCGAGATCGCTGTAACCAAGTTCGCCATCACCGTAGGTGGCGGCGGAAGAGGCATAGACCAGCGGGATCCCGAAGCGTACGCAACGTTCCCACATGTCTTGGCTGAAGCGCACGTTCAACTCGTCGAAGATGGCCGCGTTGAACTCGGTGGTGTCCGTGCGCGCTCCGAGATGGAAAATGAACTGAACGAATCGCTCGTTCGCATCCAGCCAGGAGAAGAACTCTTTCCTGTCAACACGGGCGGAAAGCTTCTTCCCTTCCAGGTTCGGCACCTTTTCCATCCGGGAGAAGTCATCCACCGCTACGATGTCCTGCCACCCTTCGCGCAGCAATTCACCCACCAAGGCGCTCCCAATGAACCCGGCCGCGCCGGTGACGATGATCATAGGCATCAAAGGTAGGGGCGTGTGCCACCCCGGCCGGCGAGCCGGGGTCGCGCCCCTACCTTTGATGCCCTTACCAAGCCCGATGCCCACTGTCCTTATCACCCGCCGCGAGCGCTTCAGTGCCGCGCACAAGCTGAGCCGCCCGGATTGGACCCCCGAGCGCAACCAGCAGGTCTTCGGGAAATGCGCCAATCCCAACTGGCATGGTCACAACTATGAGCTCTGGGTCACGGTGAAGGGGGAACCCTCGGCGGAGACCGGGTTCGTCACCGACCTCAGCGCGTTGAGCCGGCTCATCCATACGCATGTGATCGGGCACCTGGACCACCGCAATCTCGATCTGGACGTGCCCTTCATGAAGGGGCGGTACAGCAGCACGGAGAATCTGGCCATCGCCATTTGGGAACAACTCGCGGAACCGATCGCCGGCCTGGGGTGTTCATTGCACTGCGTGAAAGTGCAGGAAACAGAGAACAACTACGTGGAATATCATGGCGCGTAAGACCGTGGGCAGGGCCTTGCCGGGAAAGAAAGGAGCACGAACTCCCCGATCTTCCGTGCCGCAAGGGGAACATGAACCGCAAGGCGAAGGCTACGAGCGCATCGATCTTTATGACGCGAGAAGGGTGCAACGCATCGGTGGGCACTATGGTGACATTCTAAAGGCGATCGGCGAGGACCCGCGGCGCGAAGGCCTACAGAAGACCCCGGAGCGCGTGGCCAAGGCGCTGCAATACCTCACGCACGGCTACGACCTGGATCCAGCGGCCATTCTCAAGAGCGCCATGTTCCATGAGAAGTACAGCCAGATGGTGGTGGTGAAGGACATCGAGGTCTACAGCCTATGCGAGCACCATATGCTGCCCTTCTTCGGCAAGGCCCACATCGCCTATGTGCCGGACGGGCGCATCACCGGGCTGAGCAAGATCCCGCGCGTGGTGGACGCCTTCGCCCGACGGTTGCAGGTGCAGGAACGCCTCACCGACCAGATCCGGGACTGCTTCCACGATACGTTGCGCCCACAAGGCGTGGCCGTGGTGCTGGAATGTGCGCACCTTTGCATGCAGATGCGCGGCATCCAGAAGCAGAACTCGGTGACCACCACCTCCGCGTTCACCGGCATCTTCCTCACCGACCACCGCACGCGCGAAGAGTTCATCAAGCTCATCAGCGCCAAACTGCATTGAGGAAGTGGCCGGTTGTTGGTTGTCAGCTGTCGGTCGCATCCAACAACCACACTTCTGGCTTAATTCGTGACACGAACGCTCCCAGCCCGACAACGGGCAACTGACAACTGAGAACCATGGAACCCAACACCTTCCCCCAGAACCCTTCCTACATCGGCACCGGCGAGGTTTCCTCGGTGCGCGCGTTCATGTCCAACGTGTTCAGCTACATGGCCCTCGCCCTGGTGATCAGCGGCGTGATGGCGTGGTGGTTCGGCACGGACCAAAGCATGATGCAGTACTTGCGCAACCCAGCGACCGGTGGCAATACTATTCTCGGTTGGGTGGTGATGTTCGCTCCGCTCGTGCTGGTGTTCGCCATGGGCGGCCTGGTGAACCGCATGAGCGGCATGGCGCTGATGCTGATGTTCATCGCCTTCGCCACGATCATGGGCATCAGCCTCAGCTACATCTTCATCATTTACTCCATTGGGGCGATCACCAAGGTCTTCTTCCTCTCCTCCGCCGTGTTCGGTGTGATGGCCATCGCCGGCTACACCACCAAGACGGACCTCACCAAAATGGGCAACATCCTCATGATCGGCCTTATCGGCATCGTGATCGCTTCCCTGGTGAACATGTTTCTGCGGAGCAGCACCATGGACTACGTGGTGAGCATCATCGGCGTGGTGATCTTCACCGGCCTCACCGCCTACGACACGCAGAAGCTGAAGCGCATGGGCGAACAAGTGGCCGCGGGTAGCGAGACGGCACAGAAGATGGCTTTGATGGGGGCCCTCAGCCTCTACCTCGATTTCATCAACCTCTTCCTGATGCTGCTGCGTCTCTTCGGTGGACGGCGCGACTGAGCGAACGATCTTCTTTCAGCAAGGCCCGGATGTGCTCCAACACGCCGGGCCTTGTACATTGGGCCCTATAGCCTCCACCATGATCGCCTACGTCTTCCCCGGTCAAGGCAGCCAGTTCCCCGGAATGGGCAAGGACCTCTATGAGACCGATGCCAACGCGCGCGTCTTCTTCGAGCATGCGAACGACCTGCTCGGCTTCCGGCTCACGGACACTATGTTCAATGGCACCGATGCGGACCTGAAGGAGACCAAGGTGACGCAGCCCGCGATCTTCCTGCACAGCGTGGTGAAGGCCAAGACTCTGGGCAGTTCGTTCCAACCCGCGATGACGGCCGGTCATTCCCTCGGCGAATTCAGTGCGCTCGTAGCGGCGGGAGCTATGGAGTTCGCTGACGGATTGCGCTTGGTAGCGGCACGCGCGAACGCGATGCAGAAAGCGTGTGAATCAAAGCCCGGCACAATGGCCGCGATCCTGGGCATGGAGGATGCCAAAGTGGAGGAGATCTGCGCCACGATCCCGGGCATCGTAGTGCCCGCGAACTACAACTGCCCGGGGCAGTTGGTGATCAGTGGCACGGTGGAGGCGATCAACGCGGCCTGCGAAGCGTTGAAAGCCGCCGGTGCGAAACGTGCGCTCGTGCTACAAGTCGGCGGCGCCTTCCACAGCCCGCTCATGGAACCCGCTCGCGCGGAACTCGCACATGCGATCGAGCATACGCCCATCGTAGACCCGCGCTGCCCGGTCTACCAAAACGTGGACGCCCGCCCGCATACCGATCCCGCACGCATCAAAGCCAACTTGATCGCCCAACTCACCGCCCCCGTGCGCTGGACGCAGACTATGCAGAACATGCTCGCCGCCGGCGCAAGCAAGGTGGTGGAGGTTGGCCCTGGCAATGTGCTGCAAGGGCTCTTCAAGAAGGTGAGCAAGGAGGTGGAGACGGTGGCGGCGTGAAGCGATAGAGTTACAGCAAGCTTGCGGAGATGACCCTGAGCGGTATTGTGATTTGCGTCTGTGGTCTTCCGTGGCTGATCTCAAGCTTCGCTGCATTTCAAAAAGTAAGAGCCATCTACTCTTTGCACCCTGATCTTCCACCTCCAAGATTCTGGTTCCGCACTCCTTTCGGATTGAGGACCGTGAGATCCGCCGCAGAAAAGATGGGACTGGACCGTGTTGTTAGCGATCTGAAGACTGTGGCGCGTTATCGAACGATACAACTGAGCATGTTCACCGCCATGCTCGGAGCGTTCTTGTTCGACTTCATCAGGAACGTACTCCTGGAGTAGGATCCCCCCCACGCGTGCAAATCAAGGAATCTTACAGCGTCGCGTTCAGCAGCTTCCCGCTGCCGATCACCTTGTGCAGGTAGGGCTCGCGCAAGGTGGCCTTCATGGCCTGCACATGGTCCATGCGGTGGCAATCGCTGCCGATGAGTTCGTACCAACCGTTGTCCACGAGCTTCTCTGCACTGCGCTTCACGCTCGGCCCATAGGCGCCGCAAAGGGCGATCGTATTCAATTGGAGGAGCACACCACGTTCTTTCAATTGTTCGAGCTTGCTCAGGTCGTTCGCCCAGTACCCGTAGCGCTCGGGATGCGCCAGCACAGGCCGGTAGCCTTGCGTCTGCATGGCGAAGATCACTTGCAGGAGGATGGTCGGTTCGCTGATGAAGGGCAGCTCGAAGAGCAGCAGGTCCTTCCCGAACGTGAGGACCTCCTTACGCTGGATCTTCTGCTCGAACTCGTGATCGAGGTAGTACTCCGCAGCGGCGTCGATGGTGATATCGAGACCTTGCGCGGCGATCTCGGCACGCACTTTCTCCAACCCGCCGAGGATGATCTCCGGCGAGTTCTTATAGCCATCGCTCATCACATGCGGCGTGGTCACCACTTTGGTGAAGCCCAGCTCGCGCATGGCGCGCAGCAGTTCCATGCTGGCCTCCAATGTGGGCGCGCCATCATCGATCCCCGGAATGAAGTGACTGTGGACATCGCAGCGCAACACGCTCAGGTCGGCCTCGCCCAGATCGGGGGCGCGTTTGCCGAAGAGGTTGCCGAAGAGCCCCATCAGTTCTTACCGCAAAGGACACAAAGAGCGCGAAGGGGATGCGAAAGGTGCATGTTCAGCGGTCGGCGTAATGGGCGGCATAATAGCGCTGGTAGTCGCCGGAGGTCACATGTTCCAACCAGGCCTGATTGGCCAGATACCAATCCACCGTGCGCTCCAGTCCTTCCTCGAAGGTGATGCTCGGTTTCCAACCCAGTTCGCGCTCGATCTTGCCCGCATCGATCGCATAGCGTAGGTCGTGCCCAGCGCGATCGGTGACGTAGGTGATCAGCTTGGCGCTCTCCCCTTCCGTTCGGCCCAGCTTCTTGTCCATGATGGCGCAGAGCAGGTGCACGAGGTCGATGTTCTTCCACTCATTGTGGCCACCGATGTTGTAGGTCTCGCCGTTCACACCCTTGTGAAAGACGGTGTCGATCGCGCTCGCATGGTCTTCCACCCAAAGCCAGTCGCGCACGTTCTCGCCCTTGCCGTACACCGGCAGCGGCTTGTTGTTGCGGATATTGTTGATCATGAGCGGGATCAACTTCTCCGGGAAGTGATGGCTGCCGTAGTTGTTGCTGCAGTTGCTCAGCACGAAGGGCAGCTTGTACGTGTTGCCGTAGGCGCGGACGAAGTGATCGCTCGCAGCTTTGCTCGCGCTGTAGGGGCTCTGCGGATCATAAGGCGTCTCTTCGGTGAAGAAGCCGTCATTGTGCAGGGAGCCGTAGACTTCGTCGGTGCTCACATGGTAGAAACGGCCCTCACCCCTGCCCTCTCCCAAGGAGAGGGGCTTCAGCCGTTCCTTCCAGGCTTCGCGCGCAGCGTTGAGCAAAGTGACGGTGCCGATCACGTTCGTGTTCACGAAAGCCATCGGGTCGCTGATGCTCCGGTCCACATGGCTTTCCGCAGCGAGGTGGATCACGCCATCGGGCTTGTGCTCGGAGAAGACCTTCTTCAAACCTTCGGCGTCGCGGATATCGCACTTCACGAACGTGTAGTTCTGTGCGTTCTCCACGTCGCGCAGGTTCTCCAAGTTGCCTGCGTAGGTGAGCGCATCGAGGTTGATGATGCGGTACTGCGGATACCTCGTCACGAAGCGGCGCACCACATGGCTCCCAATGAAGCCGGCGCCGCCGGTGATGAGGATGGTCCGTGCGCTCACAGGCTCCAGTAGTTCAGCGCCTGTATCTTCTTCCGGAACACGCCCTTCAGATCCACTACAAGGCCTTTCGGCTTTAGCATGGACTTGAACCAGGCTTCGTCCTTGTTGGCGTATTCGGTGTGGTTCACGGCCACGATGATCGCATCGTAGGGGCCCTTCATCTCAGCGGAGAGCTTGTAGCCGTACTCGTGCTCTACCTCGGCCGCATCGGCATGGGGGTCGGTCACGTCCACCTGCATACTGTAACTCTGCAGCTCCTTCACCACGTCGGACACCTTGCTGTTTCGGATATCGGTGACGTTCTCCTTAAAAGTGGCGCCCATTACCAGGATGCGCGCATCGGCGGGATTGGTGCCTGCGGTGATGATGCGCTTCACCGTCTGCTTGGCCACATAGCCGCCCATGCTGTCGTTCACGAAGCGGCCGCTGTCGATGATCTGCGCGTGGTAGCCCAGCTCCTTTGCCTTGAAGACGAGGTAGTACGGGTCCACACCGATGCAGTGGCCGCCCACCAGGCCGGGTTGGAACTTGAGGAAGTTCCACTTCGTGCCCGCGGCTTCAAGGACATCGTAGGTGTTGATGCCCATCCGGTTGAAGATGATCGAGAGCTCGTTGATCAACGCGATGTTGACGTCGCGCTGCGTGTTCTCGATGATCTTGGCCGCCTCTGCCACCTTGATGCTCGCGGCGCGGTGCACGCCGGCCTTCACCACCAGCTCGTACACCTTGGCGATGATCTCCGCGCTGCCGGCGTCGCAGCCGCTGGTCACTTTGATGATGCTCTCCAGCGTGTGCTCCTTGTCACCGGGATTGATGCGCTCCGGCGAGTAGCCCACCTTGAAATCCTCTACGAACTTCAAATTGCTGAGACGTTCCAGCAGTGGCACACAATCCTCTTCGGTGCAGCCCGGGTATACGGTGCTCTCGTACACCACGTAGTCGTGCTTCTTCAGCACCTGGCCCACGGTACGCGTGGCGCCTAGGAGCGGTCCCAGATCGGGGATGTTCTGCTGATCGATCGGCGTGGGCACGGCCACGATGAAGAACTCCACATCCTTCAGATCGTTCAGGTCGGCGGTGAAGTGGATGTCGCAACCATCGAACTCCGAGGCTTCCAGCTCGTTGCTGGGATCCTCGCCGCGCCGCATCATGTCCACACGTTTCTGGTTGATGTCGAAGCCCACCACTTTGATCTTGCGCGCGAACGCCAACGCGATCGGCAGACCCACATAGCCCAGGCCGATCACGGCCAGCTTCGCCTCCTTCTTCACCAAGCGGTCATACAAGCTGCTCATCCCTCTTCTGGTAAATGCGTTCGATGATCTCCACCACCTTCAAGCCTTCCAACGCGTTGGTGGTCATGGTCGTGCGGCCCTTAAGCGTATCCACAACGTTGTCGATGATGAAGCCGTGGTTGTTCGCACTGCCTTTGTAGGCGCCGTAATCGTTCGCTGGATTGGTGGGCGCCAGGACCGGCATCGTGTAGTCCTTGATGTGGCAGTACTCCACCTGGTCCATGTACTGCCCGCCGATCTTCACACTGCCCTTCGAGCCGATGATGGTCATGCTGCTCTCCAGGTTGCGGTCCCATACCGCGGTGCTGTAGTTGATGCAGCCCATGCCGCCGTCGAGGAAGCGGAAGTTCACCAGGCCGCTGTCCTCGAAGGCCGTGAGGTCTTTGTGGTTGAAGTCCGCGAAGCGGCCCTGGATGTCGGTGATGTCGCCGAAGAGCCAGTACATGATGTCGATGAAGTGGCTGAACTGGGTAAAAAGTGTTCCACCATCGAGGTCCGCGCTGCCCTTCCATCCACCCTGCTTGTAGTAGCGCTCATCGCGGTTCCAGTAGCAGTTCACCTGCACCATGTGTATCTCGCCCACCAAGCCGCCGTCCACTAAGCCCTTGATCCATTGGCTCGGTGGGCTGTAGCGGTTCTGCATCACCCCGAACACGTTGCGGTGCATCTGCAAGGCTTTGTAAATGATCGCTTCGCACTTCGCCTTGCTCAACGCCAACGGCTTCTCGCAGACCACATGTTTGCGATGTTCCAAGGCGATCACGCATTGCTCGGCGTGAAGGCCGTTCGGGGTGCATACGTTCACCACGTCGATCCCGGGAACTTCCGCGAGCATGGTCGCCATATCCGGGAAATAGGGCACTGGAAAAGCGGTCGCGCCCGTCTGCTCCCGGGAACGCACGTCGCACACAGCCACCAATTCGGTCTCGGCGTGCCGACTGATCATCTCCGCATGGCGCTTGCCGATGTGGCCGCAGCCCACCACCGCGAAACGGATCTTGTCGTTGGCGTTCATGATCACGAGGTCCTGGTCACGCGTCCGTTCGCCAGAGCATAGCGCTGTCCGCTCTCCGGGCAGGTCGCCTCCCCTTTCGCATCGAACTTCAGCTTGTGGCCGTATTCGCTCATCCAGCCGGTCTGTCGTGCCGGATTGCCGACCACCAGGGCGAAATCCGGCACTTCCTTGGTCACCACCGCGCCCGCGCCCACAAAGGCGAAGCGGCCGATATCATGACCGCAGACGATGGTGGCATTGGCCCCGATGGAAGCGCCTTTCTTCACGAGCGTGCGAAGGTACTGGTCGCGCCGGGCCACCGCGCTGCGCGGATTGATCACGTTGGTGAACACCATGCTGGGCCCTAGGAACACATCGTCCTCGCATACCACGCCGGTATAGATGCTCACGTTGTTCTGCACCTTCACATTGTTGCCGAGCACCACTTGGGGACTGATCACCACGTTCTGGCCGATGTTGCAGTTCTCCCCCAAGACGCAGCCTGGCATGATGTGGCTAAAATGCCAGATGCGCGTGCCCTTGCCGATGGTGCAGCCTTCGTCGATAACGGCGGTGGGGTGGGCTGTGTGGTCCATGGGTCCATGCGCGCATGGGAGCATGTCCCATGGCCCGCGGAAAGCGGACGGCGAAGGTACCTACCGGCTCTGGATCGAGAGCGACCCGCCTAGCTCTTCTGGGGCGGCCAGAGGAGCTTCTGGCAAAGCACTTCCTCGGTCAAGTCGCCGTCCAGCATACCTGCTTGACGCAACGTAGCCGCGACCGCGGTCAACGCGTGGTCCTCCAGACGGCCGTTCGTGTTCCACCGCACCTCGCCGAACCAGGCCCGCACATCCTCGAGCCCCATCTTGTAGCGCTTAGCGATGATCTCCGGCGCCGTCTTCTTGGACATCAGCCCCAGCGCCTGGTCCCGGATCACTTTCAGCAGGCGCTTTACGGGTTCAGGATGCTCGGCCAGCACAGCCTCGCTGGCCACGATCACGAACGATGGCCAGGAGGAGCGGTGCTCGTCCACACGCCGGAGCGCGCCGCTATCGACCAGCGGCTTTGTTGTGTACTTCTCCCAGAGGAAGGCCAGCGGCGAAGGTCCTTGCAAGGCCTCCACGGCGCCAGGCAGATCGTTCACTACCACGAGATCCTCCTCGCTTAAATTCCAGCCTTGAGCCATTGCATACGCCATAGCGGCGAGATGGGATCCCGAATTGGGCCGGCTGATCGCGAAGGGGACATTGCGTAGTTGCTCAGGCTCAGTGATGGCCGCTCCAGCGCCTACATGCACGCCCCAGGTCAAGGGCGTATCCACGTAGGTGGCGATGATGCGCGCGGGGTTGCCGTGGAGGATATCCCGCACTGCGCCTTCGGTGACCAGGATGGCCAGATCGATCTCCCCCGACCGAAGCAGCTTGCACATGGCCCCGGTACCTTCCGCAACGGTGCGCCATTTCAGATCGATACCCGCGCGCACGAAGGCGCGGCGTTCCAAGCCCAGGTGCCAGGGCAGATTGAAGTGTTCGGGGACCCCCGCGATGCGGAGCGTGATGCTGTTCACTTGCGCACGTAGCCCTCGAAGGTATTGTGGTCCTTCTCGTGCAACTCTTCGGGCGTCAGCCCCTTGAAATACGCATACGTGATGCGCAAGCCTTCGGCGCGATCCACCTTGGGCTCCCAGCCCAGAACTTGTTTCGCAAGGGTGATATCCGGCTGGCGCTGCATGGGGTCATCCTGTGGCAGCGGTTTGTACACCACCTTCTGCTTGGTGCCCGTAAGCTTGATGATCTCCTCAGCGAACTGCGCGATGGTGATCTCGCTGGGGTTGCCAATGTTCACTGGTCCGCTGTAGTCACTATGCAATAAGCGATAGATGCCTTCGATCAGGTCGTCCACATAGCAGAAGCTTCTCGTTTGCTTGCCTTCGCCGAAGACCGTGAGGTCCTCGCCCCGCAACGCCTGGCCGATGAAGGCGGGCAATACGCGGCCGTCGTTCAACCGCATGCGCGGACCATAGGTGTTGAAGATGCGCACGATACGCGTCTCCACACCGTGGTAGGTGTGATAAGCCATGGTGATCGCCTCCTGGAACCGCTTCGCTTCGTCGTACACGCCCCGCGGCCCGACAGTGTTCACATGGCCCCAGTAGCTCTCCGTTTGTGGATGCACCTGCGGATCGCCGTAGACCTCGCTGGTGCTCGCCACAAGGATGCGCGCACCTTTCGCCTTGGCCAGGCCAAGTAGGTTGTGCGTACCCAGCGAGCTCACCTTCAACGTTTGGATCGGGATCTTCAGATAGTCGATCGGGCTGGCGGGGCTGGCGAAGTGCAGGATGTATTTCAACGGTCCAGGCACGTGCACGAACCGGCTTACGTCGTGGTGATAGAACTCGAAATCCTCGCGTTTGAAGAGGTGCTCAATATTCTTCAGTCGTCCGGTGATCAGGTTGTCCATCCCGATCACATGGTAGCCCTCCTTCAGGAAACGGTCGCACAGGTGCGAGCCCAGGAAACCCGCCGCACCGGTGATGAGCACACGGTCCTTCATCATCAGGCTTTGGTGGTGGAACGCAAAGGCACGTTCACGGTCTGGCGGCCCACGCTCACGTAGGTGAAGCCTTGCTCCTTCATGTGGTCCAACTCGTAGAGGTTGCGGCCGTCGAAGATCACGCGCTCCTTCAGGCTGCTGGCGAGACGGGCGAGGTCCGGGGTACGGAACTCCGCCCATTCGGTGGCGATGATCAACGCATCGGCGTCCTTCAGCGCTTCGTATTCGTCCGCTGCGAAACGAATGCCGTCGCCCAGCTGCTTCTTCACGTTCGGCATCGCCTCTGGATCGAACGCGGTGACCGCCGCCCCTTCCTTCAGCAGCGCATCGATGATGTACAGGGCCGGCGCCTCGCGGATGTCATCAGTATCTGGTTTGAAGGCGAGTCCCCACAAGGCGAAGCGCTTGCCACGCAATGTTCCGTCGTAATGCGCTTTGATCTTCGGGATGATGGAGGTCTTCTGACGTTCGTTCACCTCCATCACACTGCGGATGATCTCAAAGGTGTAGCCGGCATCGTCCCCGCTCTTGGCCAGGGCTTGCACGTCCTTCGGGAAGCAGCTACCACCGTAGCCAATACCCGGGAAGAGGAAGCGCTTGCCGATGCGGCTGTCGCTGCCGACGCCGATGCGCACCTTGTCCACGTCCGCGCCCACCTTTTCGCAGAAGTTCGCGATCTCGTTCATAAAGGTGATCTTGGTGGCCAGGAAGGCGTTCGCCGCGTATTTGGTGAGTTCCGCGCTGCGCTCGTCCATGAAGATGATCGGGTTGCCCTGGCGGACGAAGGGCTTGTAGAGGTCCTCCATCACTTTGCGCGCGCGGTCACTGCTGGTACCTACCACCACCCGGTCCGGCTTCAGAAAATCGTCCACCGCATAGCCTTCGCGCAGGAACTCGGGGTTGCTCACGATGTCGAACGGCGCTTTCGCGTGCTTCGCTACTGCGGCATGCACCCTCTCCGCGGTCCCCACCGGCACGGTGCTCTTATCCACGATCACCTTGTAGTCGGTGATGATCTTCCCCAGGTCATCGGCGACACCGAGCACATAGCGCAGATCGGCGCTTCCGTCCTCTCCCGGTGGCGTGGGGAGCGCCAGGAAGATGATCTGTGCCTGATCGATCGCGCTCTTCAGGTCCGTGGTGAAGCTGAGGCGGCCCTGCCGGATGTTCCGCTCGAAGAGCACATCGAGATGCGGCTCGTAGATGGGCACCTGGCCGGCCTTCAGCAACTTCACCTTCTCCTCATTGATGTCCACGCATACGACGTGGTTGCCGGTCTCGGCGAAACACGTCCCGGTGACGAGCCCTACGTATCCTGTGCCTACTACTGCGATGTTCATTCGTGGTGGGGTTGGGGCGCATCATGATGCGCCCGTACTAGTTGAAGTAGCTCTTCACCGTAGCGGTGATGTGCTTGAGTTGTTCCTCGTCGAGCTCCGTGCTCATGGGCAGGCTCAGCACTTCGTGCGTGAGTTGCTCGGTGACAGGTAGGGAGCCTTCCGGGCATCGGTCGCTCTTGTACGCGTTCTGCAAATGGCATGGCACCGGGTAGTAGATCATGGCCGGTACGCCGTTCGTTTCGAGGTACTTCTTCAGGCCATCGCGATGGCCGCCGCCCACCTTCAGGGTGTACTGATGGAAAACGTGCGTGCTGCTCGCGCTGCGTTCAGGCACAGTGATATGCGCCATGCCTGCGAACGCCTTGTCGTAGTACGAAGCCGCCACGTTGCGCGCGGCGGCGTACTCGTCCAGATGCTTCAACTTGATCCGTAGGATCGCGGCCTGCATGGCGTCCAGGCGGCTGTTTACGCCGACCACCTCATGGTAGTAGCGCACCTCGCTGCCGTGGTTGCACACCCGGCGCAGGCGCTTGGCCAGGGCATCGTCATTGGTAAAAAGGGCACCGCCGTCCCCATAGCAACCCAGGTTCTTGCTGGGGAAGAAGCTCGTGCTTGCCACGTGGCCGATGGTCCCCGACTTCTTCTTCGTCCCGTCCGTGAACATATAGTCGCCCCCGATCGCTTGGGCGTTGTCCTCGATCACGTACAACTTGTGCTTCGCGGCGATCGCCATGATCGCCTCCATATCCGCCGTTTGGCCGAAGAGGTGGACCGGCACGATGGCTTTCGTCCTCGGTGTGATCTTCCGCTCGATCTCGGCGGGATCCAGGTTGAAGGTGCCCGGCAGTACATCCGCGAACACCGGGGTGATACCGAGCAAGGCCACCACCTCCACCGTGGCCACGAAAGTGAACGAGGCGGTGATCACCTCGTCGCCGGGCTTCAGGTCCAGCGCCATCATGGCGATCTGCAAGGCATCCGTGCCGTTCGCGCAGCCGATCACATGCTTCACCCCCAAGTAGGCGGCCATTTCCGCTTCCAGGGCCTTCACCTCGGGTCCGCCGATGAAGAGCGTGCTTTCGATCACGCGTTGCAGGGCCTCATCGACCTCCGGTCGGATCTTCTGGTACTGGCCGAGCAGGTCGACCATCTGAATTGGCTTCATAGGGAGGGATCGGGCGGGAACGTCCGGGTGATGGGCGCGGCGAAGATAGCCATCGACCGAAGCGCGGTCCCCGCGCGTGGCAAGGCCCGCAGCGTGGGCCGGTGGCTTGATCGGAGGATTACCTTCGCACATCGGATGAAACTTCTCCACGCGGCCGTCGCGGCCTTTCTCCTGGTCATCGCGGGCCCTTCGTACGCACAGCAGAGCATACGGGATACGACCATCATCATGGTGCCGGTCACGGCCAGCTATTCCTACCAGGTGCCGGGTGGTCATCTGGCGGAACGCTTCGGCCAGAACAGCAACGTGGGACTGTGCGCCTATGTGAAGCTGCGCAGCAACTACCTGATCGGCGCGGAGGGTAGCTTCCTCTTCGGACGCAAGGTGATCGAGACCGGCTTGCTAAGCGGCCTGGCGAACAGCTACGGCCAGATCCTCGACCAGGACGGCCAGCCTGCCCAAGTGCTGCTCTTCGAACGCGGGTATACCCTGATGGCCGTGCTGGGCAAGATCATCCCGATCGTGGGTCCCAACCCCAACAGCGGATTGATGCTGAAGTTGAACCTGGGCTATCTGCGCCACAAGATCCGTATCGAGACCCAGGTGGACGAAGTGCCCCAACTGGAGGGGGACTACCTGCAGGGCTATGACCGCCTTACAGGCGGCCCTGCTTTTGGGCTTTCCGTGGGCTACCAGCATTTCGGCAACAAGCGTTTCGTGAACTTCTACTTCGGCTTCGAGGCGCTCTACGCCTTCACCCAGCCGCTGCGCGCGGTCAACTTCGACACCGGGAAAAGCGATGCGGACACGCGTGTGGATCAGCTCACCGGCCTGCGCGCGGGATGGACGATACCCATCTATCGACGCAAGGCCACCGGTTTCTATTCGTACTGATGCCATTGCTCACCGACCTGGGCGCGGCGGGCTACCATATGGGTGTCCGTCTGGCCGCTCCCTTCCTACCCAAGGCCCGCGCTTGGGTGGATGGCCGCAAAGGGCTCTGGGCGAGGCTGGAAGCCCAGCGTGACGACCTGCGCGGCTGTCTGTGGATGCATTGCGCCAGCGTGGGCGAGTTCGAACAGGGACGCCCCGTGCTGGAGGCGATCAAGCGCGAACGGCCCGGCCTGCCTGTGCTCCTCACCTTCTTCAGCCCGAGCGGCTATGAAGCGCGCAAGGACTTCCCTCTGGCCACCCATGTGGACTATCTCCCTGTGGATACCGCCGCGAACGCTTGCCGCTTCATGGAGCTGGTGCGGCCTGGCACCGTACTCTGGGTGAAGTACGAGTTCTGGTACCACCACTTGCGCGCTACGAGGACGAGACGGATCCCCACGTTCTTGATCAGCGCCATCTTCCGGCCCGGACAACCTTTCTTTCGGTGGTACGGGAGCGCCTGGCGCAGAATGCTCGGGTGCTTCACCCATCTCTTCGTTCAAGACGAACGGTCCCGAGCTCTGCTCACGGGGATCGGAACCACGAACGTCACCGTGGTCGGCGATACGCGGTTCGACCGTGTGAGGGCCATCGTCGAAGACGCCTCCTCGCATGGCCAAGGAACGGGGATCGCGGATGCGTTCAGGAACGACCATCCCGCATTCGTGCTCGGGAGCACCTGGCCGGAGGATGAAGAAGTCATCCTGGCGGCGTATGCGAGGCTGGCAAAGAAGCCGAAGCTGATCGTCGCCCCCCATGAACTCCGCGAGAACCAATTGCTCGCGATCGAAGCTCGCTTCCCGAAACCCTTGGTGCGCTGGAGCGAGTTGGAAGGCACGACGGCGGCCAACATCCGTGCGACGTTGGGAAAGGAGGCTACCGGCACCTTGCTCGTGGACCGCATGGGGCTGCTCGCAAGACTTTATGCGCACGGCGATGTCGCCTACGTAGGCGGTGGCTTCAGCGACGGCATCCACAGCCTGCTGGAAGCCGCCGCCTGGGGCCGTCCCGTGATCTTCGGACCCAACCACCGCAAGTTCGCCGAGGCGAAGGGGTTGATCGAGGCGGGCGCCGGTTTCGAAGTGCGCAATATGGAGGTTCTGGTGGCGTTGCTCGACCGGCTGTTCGCCGATCGAACGGAGCTAAAGCGAGCGTCGGAAGCGGCCGCGCGTTTTGTGAAGGAGCGAACCGGAGCGACGAACATCATCGCAAAGACCTGTCTCGGTTCCATGAAACCCTAAGACCACCACCCATGGCCCAAATCCTTATCCGCCTTTCTCTTCTCGTGATCGCTCTCCTGGCTGCACCTCTCTCCTGGGCCACACATATCCGCGGCGCGGAGATCCAATACCAGCATGTTTCCGGGAACACATACACGATCATCGTCCATTTCTACCTCGACCCCACCTCACCGGCTGATCGCGAAGAGGTGGTCGTGGACATGGGCGATGGCACGAACGATACGCTCCCGCGTTTGGAGATCATTCCATTGCCTGATGCCACGTGCGAGACGAGCCTGAACGTCTACGTCGGCCAACACACCTTTTCGGGGCCCGGCACTTACACGATCGCCATGCGCGATCCGAACAGGAACGGGGGCATCCTGAACATCCTCGATTCCGATGAAGTGGAAATGTGCGCACGCGCTGTGCTGGTGATCGATCCGCTCATCGGAGGGAACAGCTCGCCCGTCTTCGACGCGCAGCAAACCGAGGTGGGCTATGAGTACAGCACGCTGGTACACCAGCCAAATGCCACGGATCTTGATGGCGACAGCCTTTCCTTCGATCTGATAACCCCGCACGGCGACGATTGCCTGGAGATCCCCGGTTACACCTTTCCTCCCGATGCGACCCCGGGCGCTGACTTCGCCTGGGCGGATCCGCTGGATGGCTCGTTCCATTGGCATAATCCGCAGTTGATGGGAGAATTCGTCATTGCCATCCGATGCCGCGAATGGCGCAACGGAACGATGGTCGGCGAGGTGGTACGGGATATGACCCTTTGCATCAGTGCGCTGCCGAGCAGCGTCAACGAGAACGCATACAGCGGAGGTGATGATGCCATCGTTCCCATGGCACAGGCCGGGCTGTACCAGTTCACCGGCGATCCCGCCACCCTGCTGCGCGTCACGGATATGGCCGGGCAGGTGGTGATCGAAAATGGCCGAGGGATCATCGACCTCCGAGGGCGACCGAGAGGCGTCTATGTGGTCCGCGGTTCCAGCACGACCAGGATAGCGTGGAGCAGGCGCTTGGTCCACCAGTGACCGGGGGCGTAAGTCACGGACCCGCCTCCGCTCGTCCTGGGGCCCCGTATCTTAGGGACCATGTTCCGCTCGCAGTGGACCGCCTGGGTTCTGGTGCTGCCGCTTCTTGGTGCTTTCTCCGGAGCGAACGCCTCGCATCTGTCCGGCGGTGATATCCGGTACACGCACTTGGGCGGGAACAGCTACCGCATCGAGGTGCTCCTTTATACCAAGAGCACAGGGGTATCGCCACAACCGGAGATCCCCATCTCCTTGGGCGACGGAGCCCTGGACACCCTGCCGCTGGTGGAGACCCTTCCGCTTTCTCCCAACGACAGCACCTGCTCGGACCAGCAGGTAAGCCTGTACTCAGCGAACCATACCTACACCGGCCCCGGCGATTACACGATCACCGCGAACGTGATCAATCGGAACGGCGGCATTCTCAATGTGCCGAACTCGCTTGGGCAGAGCATCTGCCTGAAGGCCCGGTTGGTGATCGATCCGCAGTTGGGGCCGAACACCTCGGCGCGTTTCCAGGCACCCCAGAACGCTGTGGGGTATCTGTGGAGCACCTTGGTACACAACCCGCTGCCCACCGATAGCGATGGGGATAGCCTGAGCCTGGAACTGATCACACCCGATGGGTTGAGTTGCGATCCCCTGCCCGGGTACATCACACCCGCTGAAGTGCCTTCGCCGGATCCCATGTGGAACTACCTCGACCCACAAACCGGTCGCTACCAGTGGTACCATCCGCAACTCACCGGACAGTATGTGATCGCCATCCACGCCCGCGAATGGCGCAATGGTATGCTGATCGGCGAAGTGACCCGGGATATGAGCATCTGCATCAGTTCGCTGTTCTCGGTGACCGGCGTGGAGGAACCGCAAGCTCACAATGCGTTCATGGTGTTCCCGGGTCCGGAAGCAGGCGTGTTCCGCGTCCTGAGCACTTCTGCGATAAGTCTGGCTGTCGTCGACGCCTTGGGCCGCAGGGTGGAGGAACACCGCATGGCTTCTGGCGAGCAACGGCTCGATCTGCGCGATCACACTGCGGGAAGCTATGTTCTGGTGGCAGTGAGCGCCGACGGGCGTCGTTCAACGCAGGGGGTCATGCTTCCCTAGTCATCGTTCGCGCGGATGTACCGTCCTACGAGCGGGCCGCTACATTCGCCGTCCGTTCACCACCCTATGAAGGTCCTCGGCATTTCCGCGTTCTATCACGACAGTGCCGCAGCGCTCCTGCAGGACGGCCGCATCATCGCCGCCGCGCAGGAAGAGCGTTTCACCCGTAAGAAACATGATCCCGGGTTCCCGACGAACGCCGTGCGCTACTGTCTGGAAGAAGCAGGACTGCGCTTGGAGGACCTTGACGCCGTGGCGTTCTATGACAAGCCCCTGCTCAAGTTCGAGCGGTTGCTGGAAACGTACTACGGCTTCGCACCAAAGGGCATCAAGAGCTTCTTGATGAGCATGCCGGTGTGGATGAAGGAGAAGCTCTTTCTGAAAAAACTGATCCGCGACGAACTGAGAGCCTTCGGCGATCCCGGCGCTGTGATGAAGAAGCTCTACTTCCCCGAGCACCATCTCAGCCACGCCGCCAGCGCCTACTACGCCTCGCCCTTCACGGACAGCGCCGTACTCACCATCGATGGCGTGGGCGAATGGGCCACCGCGAGCATCTGCCACGGCACGGGCAAGGACCTCACCATCCTGCGCGAGTTGCATTTCCCGCACAGCCTCGGCCTGCTTTATTCCGCCTTCACCTATTTCTGCGGTTTCCGCGTGAACAGCGGTGAGTACAAGTTGATGGGCCTCGCTCCTTACGGCCGACAAGGGAGCCCGGAAGTAGCGCGCTACGTGGAGATCATCACGAAAGAGCTCGTAAAACTGAACGAGGATGGCTCGGTGTGGCTGGATCAACGCTACTTCGACTATGCCACCGGGCTGCGCATGGTGAACGATGCCGCTTGGGCGAAACTGTTCGGTTTCCCACGCCGCGAGCCGGAAAGGGATGAGCTCGTGCAGCACCATTGCGATCTGGCCCTCGCCATACAACAGGTCACCGAAGAAGCCGTCGTGCGTATGGCTCGCGAGGCAAAGCGCCTTACCGGTTCGGAGCACTTGTGCATGGCCGGTGGTGTGGCCTTGAACTGTGTGGCCAACGGCAAATTGCTGGACAGCGGTGTGTTCAAAGAGATCTTCATCCAACCCGCCGCAGGCGATGCCGGTGGTGCCCTCGGTGCCGCCTACGCGGTACACCACATCCACCACGGTGGTGCGCGGGATACGGCCCAACAACCCGATGCCATGCAGGGCAGCTACCTCGGTCCGGCCGTCGTGGCGCAGGATGTGGAACGCCTGGCCCGTCGCTACGGCGCACCATTCCACCGCTTCGACGATTCTTCCGCATTGATGGAACGCACTTCGGCATTGCTCGCTGAAGGCAAGGTGGTGGGTTGGGTGCAAGGCCGCATGGAATTCGGTCCGCGGGCGTTGGGTGCGCGCAGCATTCTGGGCGATCCGCGTGATACGGAGATGCAGAAGAAGCTCAATCTGAAGATCAAGTACCGCGAGAGCTTCCGCCCCTTCGCGCCCGCTGTGTTGCACGAGGACCGAGCGAACTACTTCGAGCTCACCACGCGATCGCCCTACATGTTGCTGGTGCGCCCGGTGCAGGCATCACTGCGCAAACCACTCCCCGCGGAATATCCGCAGCTCGGCATCCGCGAGAAATTGTACCACGACCGTTCGACGTTACCTGCCATTACGCATGTGGATTTCAGCGCCCGCGTTCAGACAGTGCATCGTGAGACCAATCCACGCTTCCATGCGCTCATCAGCGCTTTCAAAGCGAAGACGGGCACGGGCATGTTGGTGAACACCAGTTTCAATGTGCGCGGCGAACCGATCGTGTGTACGCCGGAGGATGCCTACCGCTGCTTCATGCGCACCGAGATGGATGTCCTCGTGCTGGGCGATCACTTGTTCCTGAAGCCCGAGCAACCCGCCTGGCAGCGCACGGACAACTGGAAGGAGGAGTTCGTACTGGACTGATCATTATGCAGCTCCGCATCGGGTACGCGCTGTTCCTGCTGCTCTTCACGCTGCTCGCCGCAGAAGTGTTGCTGCGTTCGGTGGATCCCTTCGGCATACGCGTGCGCGGCGATCACATCGAGCTGGTCGCGAACACGGACCACACTTGGGAGAACGGTACGCTGCCCGACATCGATGCGCGGATCCACATGCACCGCAATAGCCTGGGCTTCCGTGGTGCGGATCCACCCACCGATACCACCGGTAGCTTGCGCATCATCGCCGTGGGCGGAAGCACCACCGAATGCCAGTACCTGAGCGATGGCCAGGACTGGCCCGCCTTGCTCGCCGACACCATCACACAGCACTTCGATCGGTCGTGGACCAACAATGCCGGGCTCGATGGGCACAGCACCTTCGGCCATGCCTACCTGTTGCACGATCTGGTCCTGCCGCTGCGCCCACAGGTGGTCTTGCTCTTGATCGGTGCCAATGAGGTGGGCCGCCACGATATCGGTTGGTTCGATCTGGAACACATCAACAACGGGAGAGAACGCTGGACATGGACCGACCACCTGGAATTGCTGAACACCTGGAAAGCGCTGCGCAACGCCGCCCAGGCGAAGCAGGGTCACGTTATGCACGAGGCCATTTCACCCGGGGCCACATTTTCCCTTACGCTGGATAGCGCGATCGTGACACGCGCGCTACAACGCGAACTTCCCCTGGTGGACCGCTTCGGCGAAAGGCTTGCTGGCCTGGTCGCTCTGTGCCGCACGCATGGCAGCGATCCGATCCTGGTCACCCAGCCCACCCTTTTCAGCAGCGCCACCGATCCGGCAACAGGAAAGGACCTGGGCCATTTTCCGTTGGGCGATAGCTTGAACGGCGACCTGGTAGCGCGGCGCCTTGCGCTCTACAACGCACGTACCCGCGCCATCGCCACCGCTACCGGCGCTGCCGTGATCGATCTGGATAGCCTGCTACCCGGCAACTCCACCGACTTCTACGACAGCTACCACTTTACCAGAACGGGTGCCCGCCATGTGGCGCAGCGTATCGCCGAAGCCCTCATCCCATACCTTTCCGCCCACTACCCACAGCACCTGGAACGCTGAACGCATGGATTTCCTAACCGACCTATGGGGCTTCCTCTGGAGCCGAAAAAAATGGTGGCTCGCACCGGTGATCATCGTGCTATTGCTGCTCGGCGTGCTCCTGGTGATCGGCGGCGGTTCCGCCGTGGCTCCCTTCATCTACACGTTGTTCTAGCCATGTCGGCCACCTCGGAACCGACCAAGGAGAGCGTGTTCTCCAGCATGCTGGCGATCACCACGGGCTTCGTCGTGCTGTACTTCATCTTCCACCGCCCGTGGATGCTCACCGTGGCCGCGGTGGTCGGCGGCATCGGTTTGCTGATACCTGCTCTCGCGCGCCTGATCCATCAAGGCTGGATGAAGTTGGCCCTGGCGCTGGGCTGGTTCAATGGCCGGGTGCTGATCAGTGCGGTGTTCTTCTTGATCCTGACCCCGATCGCGCTGTTGCGCCGCCTCGGGAAGAGCGATACGCTCAAACTGAGAACGCAGCGCGGCGCTTCGCTCTGGACGGTGCGCGACCATACTTACGCACCGCAGGACCTGGAGAAGCCCTGGTAGGTGGGCAGCGCCAACAGGCGGACCCACGTCCTATCTTGGCAAGTACCCATGGTCATGAGAACGTTGTACACCCTCCTACTTTCTACGCTCGCGGTGACCGGCACCGCACAGGGGTATATCCCCTTCCCGGAGAGCGACGCGACCTGGTTGGAATACCATAGTTGGTTGTTCTCCGATGGGATCGGCGATACCTATACCAACTGCACGCGGGAGATCACCTTCGGCAACGACACGGTGATCGCGGGCACGAGCTATCACCAGCTTTTCAGCACGGGCGCTTGCGTGGAACAGATGATCTTTCCGCCGCTCACCCAGTGGAACTACACCGAGCCCTTGGCTTTGTACATGATCTTCCGTCAGGATATTACCGCCAGGCAGGTGTTCTTGTTCAACCATCACGATGGTCTGGAATACCTGCTTTACGACTTCTCCATCGGCACGGGCACGTATCCAGCCACCTTCAACAATCTCCTCTATCCGAACATGGAGGTGGTGCGGATCGATAGCGTTCCCCTCGCCGATGGCTGGCACCAGCGGTGGACCACGAACGAGCAGGCGCTCGCCAGTGATTCGGTGCGTGTGATCGAAGGCATTGGTAGCACGTTCGGCCTGCTCGGCGCCATGATCGGGCCCTTCGAGAGCGGGAGCACTTTGGGCTGCTTCACGCACAACGATTCCGTCGTGTGGACCAACCCCTTTTTGCTCGGCGACCCGATCTGTTCGTTGGCTATGTCCATCACCTCACCAGCGCATCCGCCTGCGGGTATCGCGGTAGGACCGAACCCGTTCGATGATGCCTTTGCCATCCAGCTACCGACCGGCACCGGAGCCGCACGCTACCGGTTGCTCGCCATACCCGGTGTGTTGGTCGCGCACGGCGCGATCGATGGCACGATCGCTGTGCCACGCGGAACGCCAGCGGGTTGCTACGTGTTGGAAGTGTTGGATGCCGAAGGACGTGTCCTTGGCCGCGAACGTCTGATCAAGCGCTGATCAGCGTAACTTCGGATTGTCGCGGTGCCTGTCCGCATCGCGTTGCGTGCGGGTCACGGTTTTCCGATCCCATGCCGCTTGCAGGTCGGTGCCCGTCTGGTTGGCCAGGCAAAGCACCACGAAGAGCACATCGGCCAGTTCTTCGCCGAGGTCTTTGGTGCGGTCGCTTTCCTTCTCGCTCTGCTCCCCATAGCGACGGGCCACGATGCGCGCCACTTCTCCTACTTCCTCGGCCAGCAGCGCCGTATTGGTCAGCTCGCTGAAGTAGCGCACGCCCACGCGGCCGATCCAGTGGTCCACCTCGGCCTGAAGACTGACGATCGGCAGGTCTTGCCTATGTATGGAACCGCTATCTTGAACCGCCATGTTCACTGGAG
>JAGNSU010000163.1 GCA_017987895.1 Flavobacteriales bacterium
TTAATGCTGAAGGCCCCCGATGTGTTCAAAGTAGGCGTGGCTGGAGGCCCTGTAATGGACTGGGGCCTGTACGAGATCATGTACGGCGAGCGCTATATGGACACGCCCCAAGAGAACCCCGACGGCTACGCGGCCGCACGGCTCACTGATAAGTGCGATGCGCTGAAGGGTGAGCTGCTCATTATTCACGGCTTGCAGGACTGGGTGGTGCTGCCTGAGCATTCCTATACCTTCCTGAAGGACTGCATCACCAAAGGCCAGCAGATCGAGTTCTTCACCTACCCGGGGCACGAACATAACGTGCGCGGGAAAGACCGCCTGCACCTCATGACCAAAGTGCTGGACCGTTTGGACCGCACCTTGAAACCCGGGACCTGAACGCCGGTTCGTCGTTGGGATCCCCGGTTCCGCCGATCCTTGGTGGATCTATGAGCAGGTGATGGCCTTTCTTTGAGCAAAACCTCGCCCATGCGTCGGATCCTTACGCTGCTTACCGCCCTCCCCTTCACGCTCCTCGCACAAACCACCTGGCAGGTGGATGTAGGGGGCAGCACCCTTCCCGGACAAGATGACCCGTACTATGCTCCCCAGCATCTGGAGATCATGCTCGGCGACATCGTGGAATGGGACGAGAGTTCGGGCACACACAACGTGGATGGATCCCTCTCGTCATTCCCCACCAATCCCGCGGGCTTCTTCTCCGGCACCCCCCAGAACACCAGCTGGCCCTTCTCGCATACGTTCTTGGTAGCTGGGGTGTACACCTACCATTGCGAACAGCAAGATCATGATCTCACGCAGTTCGGCACCATCACGGTGATCGATCCGAGCGGTGTGCAGAGCTATGCTGCTCCCGATCGGATCGTGCTTTTCCCGATCCCAGCGGATGACGTGTTGATGGTCGCCCTCAACGGTTGCACAGGCGTGGTTCGTGGCGAGGTGATCGACCTGAACGGCCATGTGGTGAAGAGCCAGCGACTGGTGGATGCCCGCACGAACCAGTTCGACCTGAGCGGCGTGGCCCCCGGCCAATATTTTCTGCTGGTCTATGGCAGCACCGGCAAGCCGATGATGCGCAAATTCGTGAAGGGAACCTAGGAGGAAGAGCGTTACGTCAAGGCATGACGACCGCGCGCGCAGCCCACCTGTGCCCGCGGTCGTCGTCGCATTGCACCAGGTAGCCCCCGGGCGGCAGATCGTTCAGGTCAATGCTGAACGCGTTCCTTCCAGCGAGCAGGTTGCCTTGGAAGACGCTTTTGACCGGACGTCCGAGCGCATCGAGGACAGCGACACTACCACGGGCCGGATCGGCTAGCCGCAGGGTCAGGTTCAACAAGCCTTGGGTGGGTACTGGCCAGATGTCAAGTCCGGGCTCCAGAACACCGGAGATATCCGACACACCTGTTCCGCCGGAAAATGGGATCGCCAGGTGGGCCAGGGTACCCAGGCTCAGTTTGGCCAACTGCTCATAGTAGGGCACATCAAGGTATTGTACTCTATCGTTCGGCGTGTGGTAGTATGGATTGGGATCATTGTCGAAGTCCTCGATCACCAGGATCGCCCCGTACCCCTCCGACCAGAACGAAGCATGATCACTGTACAGCGCGCCGGGGTTGTTGATGGCGATGTTCGCGCCTAACCCGTAGGCCGTATTCACCAGAAGGGCGGTGTCCTTGATGGCGATCGAATTGGCTACCGCCTTGGTGTGGATGCGCATGAGCCCGTCGCCATTGCCGTCGTAGGCGATGGCATCCATGTTCACCACGCCCACGATGGTGTCATCGTTGGCCGCAGAGGCCCCGGCATAGTACTCGCTTCCCACTTTACCTTGTTCCTCCTCATCCCATAGCGCGAGCACGATCGTGTTCTCGAATTGCTGTCCGGCCAATACACGCGCCGCCTCCAACACGGCCGCAGTGCCGCTCCCATCATCATCTGCCGCCGGAGCGGCGGCGATACCGCCGGGGATGGCGTCATAGTGTCCGCAGAGGATCACCTTCCGAGCGGGATGCACCAGACCAGGGATCTCCACCAGGATATTCTCGCCACTCCCGGCGCTGAAACCCTGGATGGTGGGGGAATAACCCCAGGATGTGAACTTCTGCTGGTAGTAGAGCGCCGCGAGAGCATTGCCCGGGTTGTCCGAATGGCGGCTCACGATCAGCTCAGGACCATTGCCCACATCGATCGGCACTTCTCCGCTCATTTCGTTCACATAGAGGAGCATGCTGTCTATGCTCATCGCGTCCAGCAGCGACGTCACCGAAGCATATTGGCCGTGGCTGATAC
Organism: Flavobacteriales bacterium; assembly: GCA_017987895.1. Taxonomy (GTDB): domain Bacteria; phylum Bacteroidota; class Bacteroidia; order Flavobacteriales_F; family PHOS-HE28; genus PHOS-HE28. Next base: position 2,290 of record JAGNSU010000163.1, read on the forward strand.
CTACCATCAGTGTGAAGGCCCCGCAGGTAGCTGCTTTCCTTAAGTTTCCCATGGCGGAAAGATAGTTGCACGGATGGCCAGGACATCCCGGCGCGTTCACCCGCGGCTTACTGCGCCACGACCTTCTCCACGAACGTGCGCTCTTCGGTGCGTATGGCCACGAGATAGGTGCCGGGACCCGCATTAAGCGTGATGACCAGGGTGCCAGGACGCAACTGCGGCCGAGCCACTTCACGCCCACGCAGGTCGTAGACCACGATCTCCTTCACCTTCCCGTTCACACCTTCGATGCGAAGCTGGCCGTCGCGCACAGGGTTGGGGAAGATCCGTAGACCGAGATCCTCGATCCCGTCGATGCCCACGGAAAGGTCCGTGAACGTGACCTCCTTCACCAGCACCGGCTTGCCATCCTGGGCATCGTACATGGTGCGGAAGGAATCGATCGGCGCGCTGTTGTTGTCGAACATCTCCTCCATCCACCGCGGCGGCGCGGCCTGGTACCAGCACCGGACATACACCTGCACAAGACCAACGTATCCGTTCATAGGCACATGGTAATGCACGATGTCCGAGCCACTACCCTCCACGCCGAGCGCGTCGCGGTTGAAGTCAAGGTCGGTGGGGGGAACCCCGGCGATCAAGGTCGTATCATACGTGACGTGGCTCGTGCTGAAGCCGAGCGGGGTGATCCGGTTGTCCTTCAATGGTGCGTCGGCGCGGAGCAGCACGGTGGTTTTGTCGCCGTTCACATCGGCCATCACATGCTCGTAGATCTGGGCCTGCCCCGGATCGGTGATCACGTCATGATGGGGCTCCCAGCTCGCATCGTGGCCGACCACCTCGTAAGTGTTGTCCCAACCCCCGCTGCGAAAAATGGTGTCGCTGCCCGTAGCGTCCAACACCACCACTTCCACAAAGGCGCGACGCGCGGGATAGCCGCTGGGGAATTTGTGCCCGGCGAGGTTCACGAGAGAGACATCGATGAAGGCGGTATCCGTCGTGCGGTCCATCATGGTCGCCTCCATCAATAAACTGTTCTGCTGCAGCATGCGATACGTTCTGGCAATGGTGCTGTCGAAATGCACTTCGTCCGCACTAAGACCGAGCGCTACGCGGTTGTCGCGCAGGAGCTCGAGCATGAAGGTGTTGGCACCCGCGAAGTGGTGCAAGCCGAACGGCGATTTGCCCTGGAGGAAGAGGTAGTTGGCGGATATCACCACGGCGTCGTCGATGCGCGGCACGTGGCAGCCCTGGCACGATACGATCGTGTCCGGGAAGGTCGGCTCCGCGAAACTCGAATTGAGCCATTCGTGATAGGTGGCCTGTTCGGTGAAGATATTGCCCGTGGGCGTGCCCGAAAGATCCACCGTTTCGGTTTGCAGGGTGTGGCATCCGGCACAGAGCCCTGCGTCATTGATGTGGGCGCCATACTGAGGTTCGTAGCCCACGAAATTGGTCATCGGTGCTCCGAACATGTTATCGTATGGGCCATACAACGGTCTGCCGAGCGTATCGAACTTCAAGTGACCAGAGAATTGGATGCCGAGGCTGTCGGCCGATTGGATATGGCAGGGGACGCAGGATACCCCGTCGAGGGCGATCGGATCCTGCTCCATTTCGGCGATCGAATACGGCCCTCCTCCGGTAAGGTATTTTTCATGGCGTCCCATGGGAGCATGGCAGCTGGTACACTTGTCCTCAATGACGGATTGAAGACCGGGGTTCACAATGCCCTCATGGCTCACCTTGGCGCGCCAGAACGGATCATGGGCGCTGTTGGCCATCATGGTGCTCCGCCAGTCATCGACCACGTTCACATCGGTGCCGCTGTCGTCGACCATGGCGAACGCGGTGGCATCGTGGCCATGGCAGCCTTCACAGTTGCCGCTGGCCATGAAATAGGTGTTCTGACCGAAAGGGAGCAATGCGCCGCCGCCCCGGAAGGCGTCCAGTTCAGCTTTCGTGTGGTGCGCGTGCGCCACCGGGCCGCCGTCGGACCAACCGACGAAGACGGCTACCGTAGTGATCAGCACGATCATGACCGCAGCGCGGAAAAGGGCGGGGTTGAGTTTCTTCACAATGGGTCTCCTTGAAGGTTCGGGCAAGGTAGCAGGTGGGCGGGCTGGGAGGAAGCAAAGGTTCCGGCATCCTTGCGATTCATTTCATGCCACGCAGGCGGTGAAGTTCATGGGCTATGGCTCCGGCGAGATCGGTCACGGCGGGCTTGCCCAGATCGAAACGCACACCGGCCGCTGCGTAGATCTCCGGCAGTGTTCGCGTGTATCCCAAGGAAAGCGCCTTCGCATAACGCTCCACCGCGGCGTCCGGTTCGCGTTCCGCTTGGGCCCAAAGACCAATGGCGCCCAGTTGGGCGATGCCGTACTCGATGTAGTAGAAGGGTACCTCGAAGATGTGGAGCTGCTTATGCCAGAACGAGGCGCGTTCCTCCTCCAACCCGGTCCAATCCACCACCCTGCCCGAGAAGCGTTCGTGGATATGGGTCCAGGCCTCGGCGCGTTCAACACGATCATGGTCCGGATGCGTGTACACCCAGTGTTGGAAAGCGTCGATGGCAGCCACCCAGGGCAGCACACCGATCACCCGCTCCAGTTGGTCGCGCTGCGCTCGTTTCAGATCGGCGGGCTCAGGATAGGCGAGATCCCAGTGCCGCATGCTGAGCAGTTCCATGCCCATGCTCGCGAGTTCGGCCACTTCGCTGGGGAATTGCTTGAAAGCGGTGAGCGGTAGCGCATGCGTGCGGAAGGAATGCACGGCATGCCCGCCTTCGTGCAACATGGTCACAAGATCATCCGCCGTACCCACAGCGTTCATGAAAATGAAGGGAGCGCCGGAACGATAGAGGGGATAGTTGTAGCCACCCGGAGCCTTGCCTTCACGACTCTCCAGGTCGAGCAGGGCATTGGTGCGCATTGTGCTCAGGTGGGCGGCGAAAGACGGATGCACCCTCTCGAAGATGGCAGTAGCGGTTTCCAAAAGTTCCTCCCCTGTGTGGAAGGGTCGCAGCGGGGAAAGGCCCGCACTATCCACGGCCAGGTCCCAAGGCCGCAGCCGATCCACGCCGAGGCTTTGCTGCCGCTCCTGCTCCATCTCCTCGATAAGGGGTACCACTACTTCGGCCACGCTCGCGTGGAAAGCTTCCGCATCCGAAGGGCCATGATCGAAGCGGCCCAATGCGGCATAAGCATAGTCGCGGTAGTTCGCGAAGCCCGCGTTCACCGCCATGCGGTGCCGATCGCGCACCATGGCATCGAACAGGTCGTCCAAGCGGTCCCTGTCCTGCAAGCGCCGCTTGGCGATACCACGGAACGCCCGCTCCCGTACCGTTCTGTCCTTTTCTTCGAGCAGTGCAGCGGCCTTGGGCAAGGTGATCTCCTCCCCGTTCCAAGGAATGGTCATGGCCCCGATCAGGGTGCTGTAGTCCTGCGCCAGCTTGCGCAAACCGGCCTGGATCGGGACGTTCTCGTCCCGGAAGATCCGCAACTGCTCACGGATGCCGCGCAACATTACGGGATACCCACCCTCCCGGAGTTCGTCCGCGAAGGGGACCGCCATGAGTTTCCGATTGAGCCGGTCGGTCCACGTATCCACCAAGGGCTGTACCTCCAGCGTGAACCGCTCATAGCGTTCGCCGGCGTTCTTGTCCCGCGTGTCCTGGGTCATGCGGATATACCGCCAGGCGCCCTCCTCGCTTAAAGCGGCCTCCAGATCGCTCCAGTCCTGCAGCCATTGCTCTAGGGCTGGCCTGTCGGGCAGCGCACGATCGTACAACGTGCGATAAAGAGGTTCGATCGCTCGGGGATGATCGAGCACAACGCCATCAGGCAGGAAGGCCTGCCCAGCGGGAACCACGTCGCTCATGGGCACGGATCAGCTACCGCGCTGGGAACTCTTGCGTAAGGTCGTACCCGCGCTCTTCGCTTTGCTGCCCGCGCCCGGTTTGGGGGCGTTGGCCTTCTTCACGGCAGCACTTGCCTTGCTGGCCTTGGAGCCCTTCTTCTCCGCTGTCTTCGCGGCCTTGCCGTCCTCTTCGGTCTTGACCTTGGCCTCCTCCTTCTGTTCGAACACGCCGGCTTTCAGTAGAAGATCGTACCAACTGAAAAGTTTGCGGAGGTCCGAGGGATAGATACGGCCGCGATCATGTTCTGGGAGCACCTCACCGAGCTTCTTCCAAAGAGCCTCCTCGTCGCCCTTCGGGTCCCCCACACTGGTGCCTTTGCTGGCCGCGTGGAGCTTTTCGAGCACACCCTTTAAAGGCACATCATCGCCCGTGGTGAAGACGCTGATCTCCTCCAATGAGTTCACGCGCACAGAGGAGGGGATCGGGATGCGCTTGCCGTCCTCGAGGGATTCGGCGATAACGGCTTGGCGGGCTTGCGCCACGACGCGGAACAGACCGGACTTGCCGGCCACGGAGATGATCTTGCTGAGGTCCATGGGCGATAGGTGGGCAAAGCTAGCAA
>JAGNSU010000041.1 GCA_017987895.1 Flavobacteriales bacterium
AACGGATGTGAGCTATTTCGTGGCGGGATCCCTACCCGCGCGCTTCGGGAACAATAAACCGGGTACCATCGGGATCGCCGTGCAACTCGGGGTGAATTTCTGACCCGGGGCACTTTGGGCCAGTTGCAAACTGGCTGGAGTTCCGGCAATGCGATCAGCTCCGGCACAAGTGACCGGCCTGCTCTCGCTCGCTGCTCGCCCGCGCCGAACACTTGCGCGATTGCTGGGCTTGTCAGAATTCCGCAGCGCCGACACGCGGTGAAAGTTGTTCACAGCCCGAATTCTCTTTCACACCAAGGATACCTTCGACCAAAGGTCCATCACCATGTCCACCATCACAGCAACCCTACCATACCTAGACAAGAGTGAGGTGAACGCATGGCTACGCGTTCAGGCGCGCCGAGACAACGTGCTGATGAAAGCTCATGAAGGCAAGGCAACCACCGAGGAAATAGCTAAGGTGTTCTACATCTATTCCGAAATGGCGGTGGAGTACTTCACTCCACATCGCCACGGATTAGAACCCGAGTACCTTGATCATGTGGTGTTACGGTTCGTTGATCCCACGGAACAATGGAACCCAGAGATCCCGGCCCAACTCGTAGAGTGGCCCATTTACGATGTGCTGGAGCACCACGCGGAACGCAGCCTGTTGGAACTTAGCGATGACGAGCTAGCCAGACGGCCGTAAGTGCTGGGCGCTTCAGCAACTTTTTCCCATGGCTCGTCTATTATTTCTAGGGAACCCAGCGGAAATTGACCGAGGCAGGTCGACCTACTTTTACTTTGGTACCCGCAAAGGAAGAACCCCCTCCTCACCTTGGCTGCGCTGTTCGCTGGCCCTGCTCACTGCCGATGTGAGCCAGTTGGGATTGGAAGGGGTCCGGTAGTCTGCAGAAGCGCCCCACGCACGGGGCGCTTCGCTTTCACTGATACAAACCTATCCTCGGCCACCCCACATCGGCGTGCGTCCAAAGCTGATTCGCGTTCTCCTTTCGACGAATCTGTACCTAATAGGGATGAGCGCGGAAGTCGCACGCCTCTGGAGCGGCTACTCTAAGTCACGGCTTGTGACGGAAGGTGTCTCCCCCGCTGGCGCAGATCTCCGATCCGTGTCCAAGTAGCAAAGCAGTGCTGGCATCAGGTGGCCGGTCCGCCTTCCCCCGGGTCAGGCCCGGAGTTCGGCGACTGTAAGAGGCCATTGGCTTTTCGGCGCTTTCGGCCATTGGCTGCTTTGGCATTTCAGGTCAATAGGCTCTTGGCCTGCGGTTCCAAAGAGCATTGTCTTGCCGTTCTGGCGAGGCGTTCGCGATATTGATGGTCGCGGCGTTATGGATCGCTTCACCCCGGAACGGGCTTCGTGATGACGTCTCGTTCACCCCCGAACCACGGACCACCGACCTAGAGCGTATCTCAAAAATGCCCTTCGGGCTGCACGAGGGCCTTTCGCCCCATGCTTCGTTGCCGGAACCTCACAGAGCACCCGACTATGCTCGGTTCCGCCGCCTCGCCTGATCGCGAAACCCCTCTCGCTCACTTCCGAAAGCAATTTTGAGATACGCTCTAGGGCCTTCAGGCCTGAGCCCAGCCCAACAACCAGGGACCGATCCGCTCCGCGGCCTATGCCTGGTGGGCGGCGCCAGAACGGCGGCCATGGTTACCGGGCCACCATAAGTGGCAAAGTGAACACCCCCGTGCCGCTCACCACCCGAACGACGTAGGCCCCTACGGGCAAACGCGACACGTCCAGATCCGATCGGTTCTGATCGGTGCTTTGTTGGAAGAGCAGATCACCCCGCGTGGTGTACACCTGCACACGCTTGAGCCCAGGTTCCGGAAGGAACAAACTCGCGCTGTAGCTCGTGGGATTGGGTAGCACGCGCACATCGGCGGTCGTGGCCACGGTGGCGACCCCCGTAGGGAATATGCCCATGCAGAAATTGTCCAGGAAGACGGTTTCCGCGGTGCCGGTGTAGTATTCCAACGTGAGTTCGATGGTGATCACATTGGCCAGCAGGTCCGCCCATGTGCCGGCGGTCATGGTCCAGCTCCCCGCATCCAGCGGATAGCCGAAGGTGTGCCATTGGTTGGTGGCCAGGGTCACTTCGGGCGCGGTGATGCCCATGGTGGCTTCGCCCCCCGGGCCGGCGAGGCGCACATGCGGTACCGGCGGCGCCACGGCGGTGAGGCTCGTGTTGATGCGCACATCGAACCGTAGTTCCCCTACGCCGTTCCACGCGCTCAGGTCGCCGCGGAACTTGGGCGGCGCATAGGCCTGGCTGAGCACATTGCCCTGGTCAGAGATCTGTACGGCGTTCGGCGGGTTCCCTTCCGTAGTGCTCACCGCGATGGAACCTGTGTTCTGGAAGTTCCAACCATCCAGGCCGTCCGCCGGCTCGAAGGAGGAACAGACCAACGCGTTCTGCACCAGGACCGCCGGGGTGAAGGTGAGCCCCACATTGTCCAGCAGCACGTATTCATCGCCCGTGATGTACTCGGCGCGGATGCGCACCATCTCCACGTTGGCCAGGAGCCCGGCCCATGAGCCGGATAGCACGGTCCAGTACGCCGGGTCGAGCGCGACCGCCACGTGTTGCCAGACATCGAGCTGAGGGCTCCATCCGGACAAAGCCTCCGCTATGCCACCCGGCCCGCGCAGTTGAAGCACATAGAGCGGGTTGGTGCCCGGCGTGCCGTTGATCTCATGCGGATACAGATCGACGAAGATGGAATCGCCCGTGGCCGCTTGCGACCAATCGCCGCCCATGGCGGGATGCGCGATGACATAGTTGACCGGACCACTGGCCGGCTCGTTCACGCGCAGCGAATTCCCCGGGTTGCCGTTCGTCGTCTCTATCACGATCGAGCCATCGCCCTCGATCCCCCAGAAGGAGAGATCCCCATCCTCGAAGTCATAGTTGACCTGTGCCATCGAGAGCCTGGCGAACGACATGAGCGCGGAAGTCAGCAGCAGAACGGAGTATCGAGCCATGTGCTTTGGGATCCGGGGTACAAATAGTGCGTGCTCAAAGCTTAGCAGAAAGCCAATTGCGCACAACCCCGACTTCGGGGGAACTTGCTAGAGCGATCTCAAAAATGCCCTTCGGGTCGCGCTCGGGTCTTTCGCGCCCAGGGATCGTCGCGTACCTCGTTCAGCGACGGCTCTTCGCCTGGAGGATCTCGCGCAGCACGCTGAACTCCATCGGCTTCACGACATGCCGATCGAAACCGGCCAATGCGGAGCGGCTGATGTCCGCCGGATCGTCCCGTCCCGTTACCGCCACGATCGCGGCGCTTGCTCCCCACTCTTCCCGGCGCATCTCGCGGCATACCTCATAGCCATCGACATCCGGCAAGCCGATGTCCAGGAACACTACTTCCGGCTTCATGAGCCGCGCTTTTTCCATGGCTTCCTGTCCGGTGTGCGCCATACTGACCATGTGGCCCAACCGCTTGACGATCACGCCGAGCAACATCGCAGCCCCGTCCAGGTCATCTACTACGAGCACGCGCAATGGAATGGCGGGGGGATCGAAGATGTGTCGTGGTGCTCGCGCCTGGATGTCCTTCGCCATGTTGGCCCCATAGCGAACGGCGTGCCTGCGCTTATTCCACCAAAGCGAACCGCGCGTGGGCGGATCGACCTTCCATGTTCAGAAGGACCGTGTATGTGCCAAGGGAAAATGCGCCGAGGGCGATCGTAACGGATGGAGACGGAACGGTGGCCGGTCGGGAGATCTCAATCGTTCACTTGTCTGCGCAACCATGCGACCAGCGTCGGCATGTAACCCGGGTGCGGCACGCCGGCCGCCAATGCACCATGCCCGTGTACCGCGCTCATGGGTTCAAGACCGTCATAGATCCGCATCGCGTGGCCGGCCCGGTTGAACATGACAATGGTGGCGTCCGGATTGCCGCTCGCCGCGAATGCGGCTCGCCACCCGCTATAGCATGCGTCGACCGGAATGTGACGATCCCCCCCACCCAGTATGACCAGGATCGGCGTTCGTAGTGCGGACAGCACCGGCATCGGGTTATATGCGCCCTCGCGATAGTACTGGAAGCTCGGCGTCATGATCTGATCCGGCGGTATCGGTTCGGGACGGGTCAAACCGATCCGGGAAAACCACGGCCGCTTACTTGCGGTGCGCCACACCTCGCGTGCAGCCTCATAGTTCTGCCCGGTGCCATAATAATCCCATACCACACGACGGAACGCGTTGATCTCGTCGACATCCTCGGTACTGTAGCCTTCGTCGGTCAGCTCCTGGCCGCGCTGATGTATGTTCTGAGCGTTGGGCGAAACCGACGGCGCGGAGACCACTGCCACAAAGCGGATGCGCGGGTTCCCTGCCGCTGCCATAGGCCCCGTCCATCCGCCACGGCTCGCGCCCCAGATGCCGATCCGGTCGTGGCGGATCCGCGGATGAGCGGCCAGATGATCAGCGATGGCGCTGATATCCTGAGCTGCTGCATCCAATGGCCCACCCTCGACCCATTCGCCCGGTGTATCACCCGTGCCGCGTGGATCAGCCACAGCGATCGCGATCCCTGCATCGATGATCGCGCCGAGGTGCGTGCGCCAACCAGGTCGATTTCGCGATGCGGCGTTCGCGCCGTGTGCCACGATGATCACCGGGAATGGACCGGAGCCCGCAGGCAGATACACGGTCGTCGCCAGCGCAACGCCATCGACCGCGGAGGGAATGCGCAGATCGAGCGTCTGATCGGGCTGAGGCGCGGGTAACGCATGTTCGGGACGCTGAGCCGGCGTTTGCGCGACCGCCGGCGAGACCGTGAGCGCCGTGAACAAAACCGCGAACGCAAGGGAAAGCTCACTTGAGTTGCTCATAGCGATCAAGGGCTCACGGGCAGCGAAAGGATATCGATGGCCCTTCCATGCCGCTTGTTATAAATGAGCGTGCGTCCATCGCTGCTGATGAAGGCTCTTCCGTCCTCTTCGCTCGGCATGGCCGCGGTGATCGCTTCGTCGCCTGTACCGTCGGGGCGGACGCGGTGCACGCAATGCGGCCCGCTGCTCATGGTGCTGTAGTAGATCCACTTGCCGTCCGCACTGTACATGGGCCAGCCATCCGTCACTTGTGGCGTATTGGTCAGGTTCGTGACCAATGCATTGGACATGTCCATGATGGCGATGTCATCACTGCGCACATCGTTGCGCAGAAAGATGATATGGCCCATATCCGGCGAATAGCGCGCACAGGTCTCCTCCATGGGTGAATCGGTGATGCGCTCCGGGTGCTTATCCCCTAGCGTCATCCGGTAGACATCGAGCGAGCCGTTCCCACGCGTGCTATTGAAAAGCAGGTACTTCCCATCCGGGCTGAAGTAGGGATGGATGTCGCGGGCGGGGTCCTGGGTGAGGCGCTCCAGGCCGGTGCCGTCCGTTCTCATCCGGTAGATCTCCTCGTTCCCATCGCGGTCGCTCACGAAAGCGATCCAGGCATTGTCCGCGCTCCAATCGACGAAGTTGTTGTTGAAGGCATCGTTCGTCACCCGCGTCTGCTGTTTTGTGGCGATGTCCATGATGAACAGTTGCCAGTTGCCGGTGCGCTTGCTTTGGTAGAGGATGCGTTCCCCATCCCGGGAGAGCCGCGGATAAGCGTTCTCCACGCCGTCCTCGTGCAACACTACCGATCCCGGTGTAAGCGAAGGACGTGAAGGAGGAGGAGGCGCAGGGTCCGCAGGCGCCTTCGCCGGCTTGGAAGTCCCGCTCTGCCCGCAGGCGGACCAGGCCAGCAGCAGGAAGCAAGGAAGGATCGGAGAGCGGATATCCATGATGGTTCAGGCTTGGTGAGAGGATCAATTCGTTGGGAGCACGACGTTCATGATCTCGCACCCGCCACCACGCTCTTCCGGCTGGCAGTTGGTGAAGAAGATGGACAGTCCGTCCGGAGCCCATTTCGGCGAGGTACCGCGGCCTTGCGTATCGGCCAATAGACGGACGTTCGAACCGTCCGCCTGCATGAGGAAGATCTGGTGGTCCTTGCCATTGCGGTTCGCCGCGAACGCGATCCGTGTACCCTCCGGCGACCAGGCCGGCCAACCCTCATAGGACGCATGATCCGTGAGGTTGCGCGCATTGGAACCGTCCACGTTCGCCACGAACACTTCGGAGTTCATGTCACCCACGATCCTGCGGAAGGCCAGCTTGCCGCCATCGGGCGACATCACAGGAAAGGTGTTCACGCCACCGGTGATCAATGTGTCAATGTCCAGCGTGGTCACGTCCACGGCATAGATCTCCGACTCGTTCTTGGCGGGTGGCCGCAGGTCATCGTCGGTGCTCCAGAGCAATCCTCTTCCGTCGGATGTCCAACTGGGATGGATCGCACGCACATGGGCCGGGGTGAGCGCTCTGCGATCGGAACCGTCGGGCTTCATCACATAGACCACTCTGCTCTTCTCGCTGGAGAGAACGAAGGCGAGCCGGCCGCCGTCCGGCGACCAGGCCGGGTCTTCATGATCCGCATCGTCGTGGGTGATCTGCGACCAATGCCCCACCGCCTCGTCCAGCAAGAACAACTGTTCCCTTCCGGCCACTACGGTGATCATCACAGAACGCCCTCCGGCTGGCGCAGGCACCAGATCGAAGTTGTAGGATCGGGTGATCTGCGTCGCCGTTCCAATGGGCTCGGTCTGCGCCCAAAGTGGCCCCGATGCCGAAAGCAGGCCCAACGCCGCGACCACTGAACGGTGCTTGATGATCGGGCTCATGGCGCTTCCAATTTCTTCAGCATGGTCATCGCGTTGGCGTTGTTCGGATCCAATTCGAGGGACCGCTTGTAGTTCTTGATGGCCAGCTCCCGCTTGGTTCATAGGTGATCGCTTTCATCGGGCGGGGATCTCTCGTTCTGCCAATGTTCGTTCCGCCACAGTGATGGGCACCATGCCCAGGTCCAGGAACGCCCGATGGAACCCTGCGGCGCTGAAGCCCTTGCCCAGTTTCTGCTGCGCGGCTTCCCGCATGCGCTGTATCCGGTCCGCGCCCACCTTGTAGCTCAAAGCTTGCGCCGCCCAATTCGTCACGCGGGTCACTTCGCGTTCAGCGATGGCATCCTGCCCAGGAATATGGCTCTTCCAATACGCCAGCGCTTGCTCGTGCGTCCATCCACGGGAATGGATGCCCGCATCGAGCACCAACCGCACGGAACGCACCAGGTCCCACTCCCACTTGCCGAGGCGTTGATAAGGGTCATCGTAGACACCCAATTCCTCGCCGTAGTACTCCACGTAACAAGCCCAGCCTTCGAAGTTGCCGGGGTAGAGCAGCTGTGCGCGCAGGTCGTCCGGGGGATGCTGGCGGCGCAGGCTCGATTGCAGGTGATGGCCCGGGATGGCCTCATGCAAATAGATCCAGCCCATCGCACGGCTATTGTAGCGCCCACCGTAAAAGTTGAACTGGAACACATCGGCGTTCAAGGCGTTGTCCTCCCGGCTCAGGTAAATGCCCGGCGGTGTGTTGGGCCCGGCCCCGGGCCACTCCATCGCATGCACCTCGGGCACCTCGGCGGATCCAACGAACGCCGGCAACCGGGAACGCACGGTGCTGTCCACGCGAGCGAAACCGTCGATAACCCGTTGTTTGTCCGATATGAAGAAGCGATCGTCCCGCAGTGCCCGTTGAAAGGAGGCGCTGTCCGCGAAGCCGATCTCCTTGCGTAGGCGATCGATCTCGTACAGGCACCGCTGCGTTTCCATTTCGCCCAAGGCGAAGACCTGGTCGGGCGTGATGCCGGTCCCTGTGAAACGCTGAACGAAGAGTTGATACCACGCCTGGCCCTCGGGCATATCGTGCAGACCGTGGACCGGCATGGGGCGCCCGGCCTTCAACCAGCGCTGCTCGAGCGCGATACGCTGTTGCTGGAAGTCGACCTCATAGGCGATCAGATCAAAGAGCAAGCGCTGCGGAACATCCAGCGAGGTGCGGTCGAACGCACCGAGCGACGAGCGCTGTTCCAAGAAGAAACGTTCCTGGAGGGCGAGCACGTCCGCTTCGGGGACGGACGCGAGACGTTCGCGCATATCGAGCGTGAAGTGCTCGAGGTCCATCGCCGCATAGCGGGCAGTGAACTCCTTGGCGAAGGAATCGAACGTGGGAGGCACGCGCGCCGAGAGATGCACCACCGCGATCGCTCCGAACACGACAACGGTCCGCTTCCGTCCAAAGCACAGGTTCATATGCCGGTGCGTTCCAACCACGTTAGGATCGCATCCCCTACCGCCGTATTGTACACGCTGCTGCCCGCGACGGCGCTCTGGAAGCTCGCGGCCACGTTCATGGGATGGTCCGCGGCCGGTACCGTCTTGAACTCAGCATGCCCCGGATGGTAGTGGTTCACGGCAGCTTCGATCAAGGCATGGTCCTCCCGGGCGCTGATGAAATCGCTCTCGCCCCACAGCAATAACGCCTGACCGCTGAAGTCCTTCCACAGTCCGGGGATGTTCAGCGCGTACAACTCATCATTGTACGGTCGGCTGCGCGCATCGAATATGCCAACATACTCCGCGCAAACGGGCTTTTTCGCCGCCACCTCGGCGGTGGTCAAATGGTCCGCGAAATACCAGGTAGCACACTCGCAATAGTCCTTGATGAAGGCGTCGATCTCCTCCGGTGGCCAACCCTGCGCCTCGCCTATGGTGCGCCGGGTCTTGGCCAGGTACTCGATGAAATTGCTGCCGATCGTTCCGTAGGCGATGATGCGCTGCACCGGTGTGCGCTGTGCGGCGAGCGGGCCGAAGACACCGCCCATGCTGTGACCGATGATGGTGATGTTGTTGCTGTCGATGTCCGGGCGCTGCTTCAGGTCGCGGATGGCCTGCACGTACCCATCGAGCTCTTCCATGAAGCTCACCTGGCCGCAAGGCTTGCACGTCTTCGCACCATCACCGATCCCGGGTTTCTCCAAACGGGCACAGGCGAAGCCCTTCCGTGCGAGCCGGTTCAGGAGTTGTATTTCACCACGTGCACTATCCAAGGGTAGGTCCAGGGAATAGCACGCGATGCCACCGATGAAGACCACCGCCGGCAGCCGCTTTCCCACCCGGGACTTGCTGCGCGTGTGGATGACCCGTTGGAGCCCGGCTTGGGCCCGTGTCGCACCGTATTCCACAGCGATGTCCGGGTAGCGTTCCGCAGGGTAGCTGGCCAGCACGGCGCGGCCCTTGATCTCCTTTTTGTCCCGTACTAAAGTGAACTGGAAGTTCTGACCGGCGGAAAGAGCGCCGAGAAAAGCGAACACGTCATCCGTCGAACCCATCGGCGTTCCGTTCAAGGTGGTGAGCATATCGCCGCGCAGCCATTGCGCCTTTTCGGCTGTGCCTCCTGGCAGCACCTCGCTGATCAGCACCGCCTTTTGCTCCCCCAGGCCGGTTATCCGGCGCATATCGTCCGTGAGGTTCTCCATGCGGATGCCGAGGAAGACGCGCCGCGGCAAGATCTCTTGGGCGCAACCCACCATGCCATGCAGAAAGACCAGGCACAGCACTGTTCGCAGCGATGGGCTCGTGATGGTCACCGGTGGCCCCGCCAACAGCATGCGGGTGGTCCTCCAAAGTCGGATCAGGTCAGCGGTCATCAGCGTTGGTGGATCACGGTTTTTGCGAAGCGGTTCTCATCGGTGGCCACCTGGACCAGCAGCGGGCCTATAGGAAGCGAGGTGCCGTCCACCTGATGTCGCGCCGTGCCGGGGGGCAATGCCGAGGCATGGCACAGTCTTCCGTCCGAAGTGAAGACCTCCAGGCCGCCGGACCTGCGCACGGGCTCGACGAGTTCGATCACCAGGCTTTCCTGGAAAGGTGCAGGGAAGAACCGCACACGCGAAGTGGCAGCTTCAGTGATACCCAGCGCGAAGCTCTCGTTCATCACATCGACGTCGACCAGCGTGACGCCGTTCGTGCCGGTGAAACGGTACTCCTCCAGGATGGGCCGCCGCATACCTGGCACCCACCAGCGGTGGAAGAGGGCGAAGGACGTATCCGACGGAGCGGCGTCCTCTACGTGATAGCGTTGGTAAGTGGTGCGCAACACGTTGTTGAAGGTGCCGTAAGGCAACACCAAGGTACCCGCGCCATCCAGTTCTTCGCTCGTCTCCCCGCAATAGTGGGAGGTCTGTCCCAGTCCGCTCGAAGTATAGCAGAAGTCGTGTACCGAAGGGCTACCGGCGGCGAGCGGAAGAGTATTCTCCAATTCCGGGATGTCGTAGTCGTAGCTCAGTATGTCACCCACCGTGCCCACGTGAAAGAGCCCCTCCTGCTCGTGATCGTAGTAGAAGAAATTGTAGTAAGTGGGATCAAGACCAATGGTGCGGTTCAGCACCACGTCGCTGCTGGGGTAGCTCGCAATGTGCGGTGCGGCGGGGGGATCCACCCAGGTCAATTGGGCATAGTTGCCCGTGATCAGCACCAGGCCGCTCTGGTCCCATGTCACACCGAAACCTGCCAGTCCGGCATCGAAGAGCGCAGCGTCGGTCACCCCGTGGTAACGGAAGCTGTCGCCGGGCAGGGGCAGCACGTCGAGCACGCCCAGCACTTGGGCACCGCAAGGCCCCAGGGCCATCATCCATCCAGCACAAATGAGCGCGACCTTCTTCTTCATCTCGTTCCGGTGGCCTGGGTATGGCAGGTCTTCCCGTGGGGACGAAAGTGACCTCGCCGTTCACCCCGCGCATGTGCGAAAAGGGCTATTCACGATCACCGCACGGCAACCGGCAAAGAATGGCCAGGCAGCGGTGATCCCGTCCATGCACCCATGCCACAGATGGATCCCGTCCATCAGGGTATGATCTGAAGCGACCGCGTGGATCGAGCACCTTCGCATACGTACACCACCTGATAATGGCCTGGCGCCAGATCAGAAAGGTCCACTTGCCACGCCGCAGTGGCTTGGGACCATTGCTGCAAGGTGCGACCGTAAGGGTCGACAATGGAGAACGTGCCTCGGGCGGTCGCCTCTCCTGCGCTGATGTACACCGGACCGTTCGTCGGGTTGGGTGCGATACGCAAGGGTTGCGCCACTGTCGCCGCCGGTGCGAAACCGGTACCCCCGGCCCGGCGATAGAGCACCAGGCTCTGTTGGGATGAAACGATGTATCCGGCTACCAGCCCGCTGGCGCTCCCCCAAGTCATCAATGGGCCATCGATGCCCTCAGCGTACCAGGTGTAAAGGGTGGTTTGGAAAGGGTTGATACCGAAAAAGGCATTGGAGTCGACACCGGTGATATCGCTGCGCAGCCTGAGGGTGTTCTCGATCAGCGTGCCATCGGGCATGATGATCGAACCATACCCGTCGGCGGTGAGGACGCGGGTCCCCGTGGTGTAGTGGAAGTCGCTGCCGGAGGCATCGTTCAAAAAGCCATCGATGGTTTCGGTGTGCGCGAAGCCATGGGTGATGCCGTCCTCCAACTCCAACCTAAAGACATTGTCAATGAATTGCTGCCAGACGATCTCGTTGAAAGAACCGTTCGGCGCTCCGCCCACGTACTGGACACGGCCGGGTTCTTCAAGAAAGAGATACATCGCATCGTTGCCCAGCTCATCCCAGACCTCAAGCATCACATTGGCCGTGTCGTAGTAGTCGGCGAACCAGAAGTAGGGGCCCGTTGCGACATCGCAGATCAACGAATCGGTGGTATAGAGAAAGGCGTTGTTCAACGGGGCGAGGTCCAGCACGTACCCGGCGGTACCGGAAGCGAGCAGGTCCTGTGCAAGGACAGGTGGCAGCTGATCATAGTGATCGCGCCAATACGATCCTCCGACCTGGAAGAACTCGTCCGTTCCGACAATGGGTGATTGACCGACCGCAGCGGCCGCAGTGCAGAACAACAGGGTGGTGAAGGCATGGCGCATAGGTGAAGTTTATTCTGAAGAGGCAGTGAGGGGGATGGCTCGCTGCCCAGCGCTATGTGCGAAAAAGGCTATTCACGGCCGGCCCAAGAACCGCGGTGCGCGGCGGCCAGGTGACGGCGACCGTTCCAGCTGCGATCCAGGCGTGATCCCGTTCTCACGCTTGAACAGGCGCACGAACGAGCTCGGATCGGAAAAGCCCACGCGCATGCACACATCGTGTACACTATGGCGGCCCGTGGCGAGCAGTTCCTGCGCCCTCCGCAAACGGACCTGCACGAGGTAGCGATGTGGTGTGGTGCCGAAGGCTTCGGTGAACAGGCGTTTGAAGTGGTGCGGAGAGAGATAGGCGACCGCCGCCATGTCCGGCACCTTCAACGGCCGGGCGAAGTGGGCCTCCATCAGGTCACGGGCGATGTTCAAGCGCCGCCATACCTCCATGCGCGTGCTGCGCTTGAGCTGTGGCAACCGGTCAGCCACTTCCACTGTTTCGAATTGCAACCGGATCAAACGCTCCAGGAGGGTGGTGTGGATATGGTACAGGTCCGCGTCCATCCTATCGGCCAGCGGCGCTTCCATGAGCGCGCGCAACCGGCGGAACTGTGCGTGGATCAATGGATCCATAGGATAGGTCTGTTCGAAGAAGTGCATCGGGGCACCCGCTGTGAACGGGTCATCCAACAGACGCTCGCCCCGGTCGGTCATGGAACGGAACACATCCTCCGCTTGTCCGGGCCGGAAACCCACCATGAGCATCTCCAACTCCTCCGCGCCACTGAACGCCGTGCGGTAGCGCTGGCCCTGGTTCACCACGAGGAAGTTCCCGGTATCAATGCGCCGGTCGGTGCTGCCCACCTTGTACCACTGATCGCCGTTCAGCATCAGGCGGATCGAGAGGCGCGAGATATGCTCCGCGGTCTCCTCCAGTTTCCGCGTTCGGATGAAGAGGGTGCCGTTGTCCAATGCGCCCATGTCCGCGTTCGCATGGCGGGAACAGAACACGTTACCCATCAACAGCGAGCGTGTGCTTTCGCAGTAGGGGCAATGCACCATCGATCAAAAGTAAAGCGGCTGCCACCGTGGAGAACCCTTGCGACCGGGCAACGGTCATCCCGCCAACCGTACGTCACCGGAATGACATGCGCTTCAGCGCGCGCGGGTAAACTCATGCGTGAATAGCCCTTTTAGCACATGTAGTTCGCTTGGTTTCCGTAGACCTTAGACCTTGCTCACACGGTGCAGCCGGTCGTAAGAAGTACACTAACACGCACTTCCTCAATGGCATTGAGACCATGGTACCTGATCATCCTTCTGCTGATCGGCGGATCGGTGCGCGCCCAATCCACCTTCTCGGAGATCGTGGGAGGCCTCGATCATGACGAGGCGTTCGGTTGTGTGTCCACGGCCGATAATTGTTCCGTGATCACCGGAACCACGCACGCCTCGGACCCGGGTGGGTTCCCGGATGCTTTCGTGATGAAGGTCGATAGTACGGGTGCGATCGTGTGGCAATTGGTCGTTGGAAATCCGGACCGGGACGATGTGTTCCGCAAGGTGATCCAAACCACCACCGGCGACCTTGTCGTGATCGGGGAAACAGGCGGTTTCTTTTCAATACCCCAACAGATCATGATCGCCAGGATCACACCGGCCGGGTCGATCGTGTGGTGCAAGCGCTACCCCGCCACCACCTGGGGGGAAGGGTATGATATCGTGGAGACAAGCAGCGGGAACCTGGTGTGCACGGGATCCGTGGTCCAAGGCATGAACGTGTACCTCCGCCTACTCGAAGTCGATCCCGCAGGTGTGCCCGTATGGAACAAGATCTACGATACCCCCAGTGATACCCAAGCCGCGACCGATCTGATCCACACACATGATGGAGGCTACCTCCTTATCGGTGTGGTCAACGTCAGTGCAGGTGTGAACGCGGGTTTCGCACTGAAGGTCGATGCCCTGGGCAACGTGGTGTGGTATAGAAGGTATTTCAGCCCGTTGAACTTCACGCACTTGTGCTCAGGGTACGCACAGCAAAATGGTCAAACAGGTTATGTGCTGGTAGGCTGGTATGAGGATGGGTCCACCCCGTCCTCACAGCTCCTCATCATAGGGATCGACCATCTGGGTGCTCTGGCTTGGGCGAGGGCGGTCGACCATGCGCAAGCGAACGAGGTGATCCACCTACCCAACGCACCCACGGATGCGGTGATCGCTGGGAGGATCGTGGGCAATGACTCGAGCATGCTGGCGCTCGGCATTGATGATATTGGAAATGTGACCTGGACCAAATTGGTGGATGGCGATCCGACCGCTGCCTGGGAGAACGCGAATGCCATCTCGATCAATGCCGATGGAACACTCATGCTGGCCGGTGCATTGCTCTATGGCTCACCGGGCATCTATGACGAAGCGTTCATCGCGAGGACCATGACCAGCGGGATCGTCGGCGCCTGTGATCAAGTGATCCCCGACCTCATGAGCTTTCCGGTAACGGTGACCGAAGCCGATGCCTCGCACACCATTGCGCCGCTCACCGCGCCGTCCTTTGATGTTGTTCTCACACCGGGAACACCGATGGACCTGGTGGCGACCTTCTGCCAGAGCAATGAGATCAACGGACCGGGCGCATCGCTGGCCGATCCTTCGATCATCGTATGGTACGACCAGCACCGGATCGTGTTTGCGCCGGAACTGGTGGTCAGTGGCACTTTCGTTGTGATCAGCGATGCCTTGGGGCGCCTAGAGCGGGTTGAACCCTTCATCCAGCCGCAGGCCGACATCTCGATGCTGCCCCCAGGGATGCATCATGTGCAACTATGGACCGGCGACCACATGCACTACGCTCGTATCGTAAAGCACTGACCGCTCCGGATGCGCAACGCCATTGCCGCCTGATCCAGAGGTCGTCGCCCGTCCTTCATCTCCATAACCCTCACGTCATGAACCGTCTATTCACTGTGTTGCTTTGGTGGTCTTATTACCCCACCTCCCCGGCCATGGCCTGTAGCTGCACCTACGTTCCACCGACCTTCTGTGAAACGATGGGGCCGAACTGGATCGGGGCACCCGAGTTGGTGGTGCTCGCCGTTAAAATGAACGACGTGGACCACGGCATGGACATAGAAGTGGCCCATGTGGTGTCGGGTCCATCGCAACCGGGGGATGTGCTCAGGGTTTGGGGTGACAACGGGAATTGCTGTCGTGTCTACACCAACACATGGTCCGTAGGGGATACCATGCTCCTTGCTCTGATGCCCACGGACTTAATGGGCAACTTCCTTGGACCGGACCTGGAGCAGGTCGGCGACTGGATGATCTTCATCTGTGGTCAGTACCACTTGGGTTACAGCAATGGCCTCCTCCACGGCCCTATCGCACCCGGACTTACCGCGCTTCCATTGACCGGGCTGCCTGCGCTCCTGCAAGGCTGCATCACCAACGCGGTGCCGCAGGAAGTTCAGCCTCTGCCCCTGCGCATCGATCGCATCGGCGATCGGATCATCGTCCATCTCCCACCAGGGGCGCGTAGCGCGGAGCTCCGGGTATATGACGCGCAGGGGCGTGCGATCATGACGCGTTGTTCTGCGGCTGGTTCTCTCACCCTGAACGTGGGCGATCTTGACCCCGGATGCTATGTGTTCTGGTTATGGGGCGAGGGGATCAGTTCCAGCCAACGGTACGTTCTTTCCTGAACGATCGCGCCCCCTACCCTGTGCTCTGCCAACCGACCGGCGATCACAAGACGGCCACGCGTCCACAGAACAACGTGTTTCCAACTACATCCGTCAGCATCACTTCGTATCCGCCCGGCGACAGCCCGCTTAGATCGATCGCGGATCCACCGTTCACCGGCTGGAAGAGCGCCACACGGCCAGATAGGTCGGTCAGCAGTATGGATGAGATCTTCTCCGCTCCCGCTCCCCGGATGCTGATCGCTCCTTGGGTAGGGTTCGGGAAGAGCGTAAGTTGCGCGCTTGGCCTGGGCGCGGTCATCGCCGTCGCATAGGGGTCGCAGTAGACGTACTCGATGTAGTTGTTCAAACCGAAGCCCGTCATCGCTCCGTTCAGGTAGAGTCCGTTGTGCACATAGTCGCAAAGCGGTGCGGGTAGGTTCGGGTGGTTGATCACGCCGAGATGGTCCCTTCCGTTCGCGGCCATGTAGATGCGGCCATCCGGTCCCAGCTTCAGACTACCGAAGGGTTCCGAGGTGCTCGTGGTAAGGAGGATCTGTTTGGAATTGACGATCGTGGCGGAGTCGCCGCTGGAGAGATCGAATTGGTAGAGCGTGTTGTTATCGGTGCTCATGAAATTGAAGGCCTTCCATGTCGCGCCGTACAACTTCGAGCCATCGGGCGAAAAGGAGATCCCGAAATCGCCCCGTTCAAAGGGTAGTTCAAGTGGATCGCTCACCACGCCGGTGTTCGTGTCGAAGTGATAGAGCCCAAGAAGGTTGGTGGTCACGTCGGTGCCTTCCCCGTTCCCCGAGATCGCGACCCGGCTCCCATCCATGGAGAACTTGATCTCCCCGCGCGTGTTCATGTTCGAGTTGGCTTGAAGCAAACCTGTGCCCACGCCGGATATCACGGGAGGCCCCGCGATGCCTGTTGGCGTAAGCTGATACGCCAGGAAGTTGTTGCCCGGGTATTCGTGCGCCATGATCCACACATCCACGCCGTTCGCGTGGCGCGTGGCAGCGACGTGTTCCGTGCTCATCCCGGCGAAGAGCAGGTTCCCTGAGGAGATCACATCGCCCAGGCCGCCGGCCTCGGTCATGTCCACCACATGGTAGTTCAACTCGCCGGCATGGCTGGCCTGTACCGTGGTGGTCACGATGTAGTAGAGCGAATCGGACTGCGGCACCTGCACGACGAGCACCTGGCTCAGGCTGTAGCCATTGGGGTTCAATCCGCCGTTCGGCATGGGGTCGTGTAGGCTGTTCCATACCGTTTCCGAATTGGTATAGAACAACACCTGGCCGTTCGGCCCGCACACCGCCGCGCAGCCTTCGAAGCCCGCGTTCGCACCGGTGATCACCTGCGGATCGCAATCGTTGAAGTCCAACCCTACGTCATAGCCGAATTGCCAGACGTTGCCGTAGTTCTGTGCGGTGGAATTCAGCGCAACGCACAGGAAGAAGGCTGGGAGCGATGCGCGGAGCACAGGCGTATGGGTTGAGTACCAAGGTATGAGGGATGGATGAAATGATCCGTCGCTGTTCTCGATCCAGCAAGCCCCTCCTGTTTCGGATATTTGTACCCATGCAGTTCACGTCCTCGCTCCGTCGCGAATACGGGGCCGCCCTGGTGGCGGTGTCTCTGGCGGTGATCGTGCGCGCCGCGATGGATCCGGTGCTCGGCGATCATCTGCCCTACTACATCTTCTATTTCGCGGTGATCGCCTCGGTGACCGTCGGTGGTATCGGGCCGGGCCTGATCGCCCTTATCGCCGGCTTCCTGGTCGCGTCATACTTCTTCGCCGCCCCGCGCTATTCGCTGGGCTTGCTGAACGAAGAGGACTTGTTCGGCGGTTTCCGCTTCCTCTCGCTGGGCGCGGTCATGGTGCTGGCCGGCGGCTGGGCGCGCGCCCACCTCATCAAATGGAAACTGGAAGCCAGCCGGCGCCGCGAGGAAGAAGCGGCCGCCCGGCAGGCCCTCGAACACACGCACAATACCCTGGCCAGCATAGGCGATGGATTGATCACCACCGATACCGCAGGCCGTGTCACCTTCATCAACCAAATGGCCCAGGAGCTGAGCGGTTGGACGAACGAGGAGGCCGTAGGCCAGAACGTTGACCAGGTGTTCCGCATCGTGAATATCCATTCGCGCGAGCCGGTCCCCAACCCAGCCTTGCATGCCTTACGCCATGGTACGATCATGACGATCCCCGAGCAAACCAGCTTGGTACATCGGCAGGGCCTCGACCAACTCATCGATGATAGCGCCGCACCCATCCGCGACAATGCCAACAACATCATCGGATCGGTGATCGTGTTCCGCAAGCTGGCCGTGAAGGAGGACCGCTTTACCATCCAGGGTTTCCAGTTCCACCCGAGCGATGGGGCCCAGCTTCCTCTATCCCTCGGTGACCAGCAACGCCTGGAACGTAGCTGCCGCACCTGGCTCTACCGCGAGTGGATACCCAGCGCGAGCGTGGTACGCTTCGCCACACTCAATGGCTACGACCTCATCGTGCGTGAGGAGGTTTCCGAGCAACTGCCCTCGGGCGCCTTGGGCATCCGCTTCCAAGTGGGCTATGCGCGGGTGAGCGCATCGGCATGAGCAACATGGACCTCATCGAGGCGTCCGCTATGAAGCGATCCATTTCGCGGCATTGTGGATCGCTTCGCGCCTACGGACGCTCGCGATGACGCGCACGTACTGGCCGAGGATCCTTCGCATGTCCGAAGTCCCCGCAGGGTCACCGCCTTCGGGACCCTGCGGCAAAATGCTTTGATCCGCAGGGTCCTCTTCGAGTGACCCTGCGGGGACACCTAGATCTGAGCCGACATGAGTAGTAGCTCGTGCTTGGATGTATGTGGGTGATGCGCACCATTCTTTACCTTCATCCTCCACGCCATGTTCTCGACCAACTACCGACCTCTGCTTGTTTGCTTGATGCTCGCACCCTTCAACGGTGCTGCGCAGAACGAGAACAAATGGTGGTTCTTCGGCGAAGCCGGCGTCGATTTCAACGGTCCACAGCCGATCGCCTATTTCAACAGCGCCATGGATCAAACCGAGGGGTCTGCATCCATTTCAGATGACCAGGGGAATTTGCTGTTCTACACGGATGGCGTCCAGGTATGGAACCGCAACGATCAGGCAATGCCCAATGGATCTGGCCTGATGGGGCATAGTTCTTCAACGCAATCCGCTTTGATCGTTCCAAGACCATCAGCTTGCGGGCTGTACTACATTTTCACAACGTATGCCAGTTGCATTGGGACGCCGCTTCATTATTCGGTCGTTGACATGTCTTGGACGGTGGCTACGGCGATGTGACGATCAAGAATGAACCGCTGTACCCCAATGTGACGGAAAGGCTAACCGGCACATTGCACGGCAATGGGACCGACTATTGGGTGGTGGCGCAAGAGTGTACTAGTCTATCATTCATCGCCTACCGTGTCACTGCGGCCGGGATAGATCCTCTTCCAGTCGTATCCTCGCCGCTAGTGCCCGATAGCTGCAGTCATTCCTATCTCGGTTGTGCGAATTTCTCTCCGGATGGGACCACGTTGTGCACGGTGAACGATTACTGTGGCGACAGCGCCTACGTGGTGCACTTTGACGCAAACTCTGGGGTGTTGAGCGACCCGCTCACTTTGCGTGGTGGATATGGAGTGGAGTTTTCACCATCAAGTCGCTTTCTATACATCCAGACGCTCAACCCCCCGCGCGTGCTCTCGCAATACGACCTTCAAGCAGGCTCAGCCACCGCTATCCGCGCCTCTCGAGTGGTCCTTGACAGTGTCCATTTTGACAGCACCTTGTGGAGCTATCAACCGGGCGGAGCCTTGCTGCTTGCGCCGAATGGTAAGATCTATGTCGACAAACTGCACCGCACCTACCTCAGTTGCATAGAAGACCCGGACCTCCCAGGGATCGCCTGCAACTATATCGATACGGTCGTGGATCTCCACCCGCTCGAATGCGAGGACGGCTTGCCGAACCACCTCAAGAACTATTGGCCATGCGGGAATACCGAAGGCCTGGACGAACATGGGAACACGCAATGGCATCCGACGATCCAAGTATTCCCCGATGCGATGATCCTGACATTTCCCCATCCTCTAGAAAGCTCGGGGAGTGTTCGACTCCTCGACCTATCCGGGCGGATCGCTCGGATGTACTTCATCAGGAAGAACGATACTCAGATCCGCTTGAGCACTTTCGGCTTGGCGGAAGGGCTTTATGTCTTGCATACAGCTGTAGGGGAAACGAGCTCATTCGCAACAAGAGTATTACGGTAGCTAGCTCATGCGCCAGATGCCCGTGCGCGTTTGCAACGCGGATGGTGGCCCCGCTCGAACGCGCCGGACTATGCATGCCTATGGTAGCGTGAGACTGATGCCGAGCTGCAACAAGAGCAACGATGTGCCCTTTTCAAAGCTCCCCTCCTCGCTCCCCGCCTGCTCCGCGCTGAAGCCGTTGAACTCCGAGGTGTAGGCATAGGTCCACTTGCCCTCGAAGGTGGAAGTGGCCGCGATATAGTCCACGCTCAACAAGGCGCCGAGATGTCCTGTCAGTTGCGCGTGCAGATCGATGCCACCGCCGTAGGCCACATGCCAGCTCTGCATTTCTGGCTGATCCGTGCAGCCGGTGTACGAACCCTCATGGGCGTTGTTCTGGTCCTTGAAGTCCCCGCAGGATCACCATCTTCATGACCCTTCGGTCGTGGTCATCGACCGGCGCCGCAGCTACAGCACAACGTGGGATGTCAATTTGCCTGTTCACGGAGGTGCCATCGATGATCTCAAAGCGCGTGGTTTTGTACGAGGGTCGGCTTGGCCAGATCGAAGCTGAGATCAACCACTGTAGTTGGTTACCATTGCTAGGTCGAAGTACGATGCCCGAAAACAGCCCCCCTCTGCTCGTCCGCGTTTGCAGCGCGGATGTGCTGACCATGCGCGCGTTCGCGTTCTTAACGCGAATGATATGTCCTCTTCCCGCATGCTGCATAGCGCAACCATCCTCACTATGTAACGTCATCCGGCGGATGACCCCACACCCATCATACTCGCCCATACTCCGTTACGCGATCGCTCTGTTGCTCTTCTCTCCGGCGCTGCCGACTTTCGCACAGGCGCCGGCGATCCAATGGCAGCGCGCCCTGGGCGGCACGGGTTCGGATGAAGGCTTCTCCGTTCAGCAGACCACCGATGACGGATACATCGCGGCGGGTCATTCCACTTCCATCAATGGGGACGTGACCGGCAACCACGGTGGCAAGGATGCATGGGTGGTGCGGCTGAACAGTTCCGGGACCCTGCTCTGGCAAAAGTGCCTGGGCGGTTCCGCCGATGATGCCGCTGCGTTCGTGCGGCAGACCTCGGACGGTGGATACGTCGTGCTGGCCACCGCGCGATCGAACGATGGCGACGTGACCGGCAACCACGGCTTGGGAGATCTGTGGCTGGTGAAACTCGACGCCTCGGGTGCTTTGAGCTGGCAGAAGACCCTGGGTGGCTCCGATGAAGACTACGCCGGAACCGTGCAGCAGACCGCCGATGGCGGCTATATCGTGATCGGCACCACCGCCTCCTTCGATGGCGATGTGAGCGGTAACCACGGCGAGGTCGACCGGTGGGTGGTGAAAGTGGACGCCACCGGAACAGTGCAATGGCAACGCGCTTTGGGCGGCAGTGACGAGGATGCCGGCAAGTCGATCCAGATCGTGGCCGGTGGGTACATCACCCTCGGTCCGTCCAACTCGAACAACAGCGGGGATGTGGGCATCACGCATGGCTTCGCCGATTATTGGGTGGTGATGCTGAACGATACCGGCGCCGTGGTCTGGCAAACGACGTTGGGCGGTACCGGCTTCGATGATGGGATCGGGATGCAGCAGGCCCCGGATGGCTCCTTCCTGGCCACCGGCTTCACCGCTTCAAACGATGTGGATGTTACGGGCAACCACGGCGGATACGACATCTGGGCCTTGCATCTCGATCAAGCAGGCGGGCTGATCTCGCAGCACTGCCTGGGTGGGTCCGCCAACGATGTCGGCCGCACAATGACACCCACTGCGGATGGCGGCTCGGTGCTCATGGGCCTCGTCGGTTCCGATGACGGTGATATCTCCGGGAACCATGGCGCGGTGGACATCTGGACGGCGAAGCTCGACGCCGTGGGTAACATGATGTGGCACCTTCCCCTCGGCGGATCCACCAATGAAGGCGGTGGATCTCTGGAAAAGACCGCGGACGGAGGCTATGTCGTTGCCGGCACCACATGGTCGAATGATGGCGATGTCACCGACAACCACGGCAACCAGGATCTTTGGGTGGTGAAGCTGGCCCCCGATCTGGCAACGGACATCCCGGTCCAGGCCGATCCTGGGTTTACTGTCACCCTACTGTCCGGGACCGATGTACTGCACGTCCGTATGGCGGAAGCGATGGCCGATGCCACCCTTGCCGTAATGGATCCCCTCGGCCAGGTGGTACGCCATGAACGCATCGCCGATGCCGACCTCCTGCTGGACATGACGGGATACGCCCGTGGCCTCTATGTCGTTGCGCTGCGTTCGCCGCGTGGTACAACGACCAGAAAGATCGTGTTCGAGTAGGCACCCTTCTGCGGGGTCTGGGGTTTCCCACGGGGGCCCTGCGGGGATCCGCACCTGCGGTGGCTTTGCGGGGATCCGTGAAAGGTCCTCAGCTCTTCAAGTAGCGCAGCACCTTCTCGATCCGCCTGCGCTTGGGTGGGTGGGGAACGTCCAAAAGGCGTTCAGCCAGGATCGTGCTGGTCTCCTTCGCGTGCTGCACGCTCTGGATCGTGGCAACCAGTTCCGCGTACATCGGCAACTGGTTCACCGGACAGGTGCGCAATTGCTCGTGGAGCAACGGCAGCACGGTCCGCGCGTAGGTCTTGTTCGCCGCCAACTTCACCATGGCCTTCACGGCATGGTCCCGTGTGATCACGGATCCCTTGTCCACGGCGGCCATCACTTTGGGCAATGCCGCGACGACCGCTTTGGGCCGCGTATCCGCGATCGCGTCCACCGCGCACATGGCGCCCCACACCATACGGTTGTCCTTGCTCGCAAGCAGCCCCACGAAGACGCCAAGGTGCATGGCGATCAACTCCGAGCGCCGGGCGCCCACCTCGTACAGCACTTTGATGGCATCGTTGCGCAGCGCTTTATCCTTCCCAGAAAGCACGACTATGAGATCCGATACCCCCTTGGCATCGCGCTTCTTCACGATCACCTCTGCCAGCGCGATGTTGGGCTGCTCATCGTTCCGGCCATAGGCCGATGCCAACTCCTCCAATACGCGCATGGGTTGTCCGCTTGCGTCAAAGATGCTGATCCCTCTCCTTCCCTATCGCGGTAGCGATCAGCCCTGGCCAGGGAACAACCGCGAAAGGGCGTCCATGGAATCGCACCAACCACCGATATGCGAATCGCGGGAAGCCTCGGTGGCGAGCCCGGTCTGGCGGAACTCGAGACGGGTGCGTCCCTTCTCGTCGTGGAGGGCGACCTCCACACGCGTCTGGTGGCGTGGCGGGTTCACATCCACCACCGGGCGGTCCCACTGATGCGTTAGCACGATGCGCTCGATCGGCGAAACCTCGATGTAGATGCCGTAAGCGAGATAGTCCAGTCCATCGGGCGCGCGCATGGTCACCTTCCATTCGCCACCGGTGCGTACGTCGGCTTCGGCCTTCGTGGTGGTGAATGCGGCGCAGCCGAACCAGTTCGCAAGCATCGCAGGGGTGGTCCAGGCCTTCCACACCAGTTCACGCGGTGCTTCGAACACCCGGGTGATGCGGATCTCATCAGCGGCCGGGGTCGTAACGTTGTTCCTGGTGCGTTGGACGACAAGGGTTTCCATAAGGGGCGAAGATACCCGCCCGCTCCGCTGACCTACTTGCTCCTCTCCACCTCCATCTTCAGTCCGGCCAGACCTGTCTCGAAATCTTTGCCGATCATCTTGTCCATGTTCAGGAACAAGCCGAAGAGCTTGCCCATAAAGAGGTTCGGCCCGTCCATGGTCCAGCGCACTTTGGTGGCATTGCCTTGCGGGGTGAAATGGAAGTGCGTGATGCAGTCGCTCTTGAACGGCCGCACGAAACGCAGATCGATCTTCACACCACTGTTGCCCGCTTCGAGCACTTCCATGGTGCCTTCGCCGGCCTTGTTATTGCCGACCCAACCGTACTTGGCGCCCACACCGCTCTGTGCGCCGCTGTGGTCTCGCTTCATGTTCCGGTCCAGCTTGTCCCAAGGGCTCCAAGCCATCCACCTGTGGAAGTCAGCGATGTACGGAAGGATCTTCTCCGATGAAGCATTGATCACCGTGTTGCGCTCGTAGTGCACGGTGTTCGGCTTCATGGCCGCCGCGATGAGGATGATGACGATGATGGACGCTAGGCCGAGAAGGATGTACAGGAGCATGGTGTGGGTGTTGTCAGTTGTTGGCGGTTGTGTGCCGTGATAGCCGCTTGTGATGTAGCCAATAGGCAACGAGCAGCACCGCGATGAACAGGAACATCGGGGCCCAAACGCTGACCGGATCACTGATCGCCCAGAAGGAGATCACCGCGGCGACCAGATCGATGAAAAGGCCGAAGTACGCCCACTCTTTCACGCGCGCAGGGATCATAGGCATCAGGATGGCGATCGCGCCCAGGATCTTGGCCACGGAGATCATCTGGATGAAGTAGAGCGGGTAGCCCATCTTGACATGCAGGTAATCCACGGCCTGCTCGTTCAGGGTTAGCCCCCCGATGCTGGAGAAGATCATGAAGGCACTGAAGAGCGCGGTGATGATCCAGTAGGCGATGTTGAGTTTCTTCATTGTTGTTCGGCGTTGGGGCGCGTCATGGCGCGCCCGTACAGGAGGTTTTCAAGTTTGTCCAGGTTCTCTTCGTTCGCGGCTTCGATGAATGCGCGGATAAGCGTTAGTTCTGCGGCGGTGTTGAAACGCATGGTCCATTCGATACGGGTACCGCCATCAACTTCGGTGAAAGTCACCATGGCTTTGTAGAAGTGCATCTCCTTCAAGTGGTCGAACTCCAGGTAGCCTGGCGCCTCGATGCGCCTGAAAACGCAGGTGTTGTTGAAGTCCATGTTGTTCGGCCCGTGCATGGTGAACTCCCACAGGCCTTCAGGTCTCAACTCGAAGCGATGGAAGGTGTTGGTGAATCCGTTCGGTCCCCACCAGCGCGCGAGCTGCGTGGGATCGGTCCATACAAGGAAGACCCGCTCGCGTGGGGCGGCGATGATCCGCGTGGTGCGCACTTCGCGGTCGATCATGGATCCGGTATTCATTTCTTCTTCGCTGTCTTCTTCGGTGCGGCCTTCTTCATCTTCACAGGCCACCGCACTTCGATCTCCGCCACCTTGGCCTTCACGATGTCCTTCACCAGCGAAGCGGGCAACGGCTTCTCGGGCGTGAACTGGATGGTGCCCTTGCTCACCGTGAAGTCCTTCAGTCGCTCCTTGAAGCCAACAGGCACGGAACCGTAGAGCGCAACGTGGTTCTTCGCCGCGCCCATGTATACCAGCGGGTGCTCATTGTACTTGAAAGCGGGCAGCCCATAGCCGAAGTGTTCTTCAGTGCCGGGTGCGGCAGCGAGGATCCGCTTGCGCAGTGTTCCCAAGGCCTTGCGCTGATCGGGTGGAAGTTGCTTCAGGTACTCATCCGTGTTCGTCGGTTTCTTCGGCAAGTCGCGCATGGTCTTACTCGCTATTGTGGAATTCAGTCCGGTAACTTTCAACTTCTTACGAAGGACTGGCAGCGTCGCTGGCCCGAAGCCGTGCAACTCCAAGAGCTCCTTCTCGGTCCGTTCGGCCAATTCCTTCAGCGTGATGATCCCCGCATGCTCCAACGCCCTTCGCGCCGGTGCGCTCAGCTTCGCCATCCAGCCGTCCTTTGGCGCGCGCATGGTCTCGCAGATTGGACAAGTCGGGCAGTCGCTGGTTTTGTTGAAACGGTGTCCGTTCGTGCAAGTGCGTAGTGGCATGTGGTAACGAGGTGCCGATCACTGCACGTGTTTCGGATCCATCCAGAACACTTCCCAGATGTGGCC
>JAGNSU010000164.1 GCA_017987895.1 Flavobacteriales bacterium
GCGATTCCGTGACGATGACGGCCAGCGTGAGCGAGTTCAACAACCTCACCGAGCTCACCGGCATCACCAACTTCATCGTGGTGAGCAGCGGGAACCCATTGCCTGCTCCTTTGAACATCACCACCCAGGAGGCGAACGAGGAAGCGTTGGAAGGCGTATTGGTGCGCGTGACCAATGCCACCTGCACCGAGGAGCCCGGCGGCGCCAACTTCGGCAAGTGGAAAGCGGATGACGGCAGCGGCTTCGCGTGGATCGGCAAGGAGATCTACACCACCACCCCCGCCCCGCTGCTCGGTCAGGTCTATGATGTAACTGGCGTAGTGTCCTACTCCTTCGCGCTCTACGGCATCCAGCCGCGCGATGCGAACGACATCACCTTGATCACCGGCGTGGAAGAGAACATCCTCTCCGGCACCTCGGTGTTCCCCATGCCTGCGCAGGACGTAATGAACGTGGTACTGCCCGTAGGCGGTGTGCGTTACCAACTGCAGGATGCCACCGGTCGCATCGTGCGCGAAGGTTCCTTCAGCGGTATGCGCGCCCAGCTTGAATTGAGCGGTGTGCGCGATGGCATGTACACCCTGTTGCTGATGAGCAACGACGCGAAGCGCGTGGAGCGCGTTTCCGTGCAGCGCTGATCTGGTCAACCATTCTTGGGAAACCCGCTCCGGCTTGGAGCGGGTTTTTCATTTCCTCGCGCGTTCATTGGGAAAAGCAACCCCTGCCATTTGATCCGTCATCTTGCAGACGCTTAGCCCCTCGCAACCATGTACGGTCCTCACTCGCTCGTTCTTGCCTTACGGCGGGTCCGGGCTGTCCTGCTCCTTTTCGCGGTCTGCCTAGAGGGTCTCACAGCCTGCGCGCAGAACACTTTCTTCAACAACTACAACCCAGGCTTTGGCGGCAGTTTCTCGAACGTGATGCAATGCACGAACGGCGACTTCGTGTGTCTGGACTACTACTGGGACATGATGATGCGAACGGACAGCCTGGGCCATGTGTTGTGGGCCAAACACAGCGATCCCTCGGTGGTCGTGCGTTCGGATGCACCGGTGGAGCAAGCGAACGGCGACCTGTTGGTCCTGGCCAACCAATACGATACGGCGACCGCGCAGAACTACATGGCCTTGGTGCGCATGGATGCCATGGGCAACGTTCTTTCGGTCGATGCTTTCGCGGTGGATACGCTCAACTTCTATCCCTGGCGTTCCGTACCGCTCAACAACGGCATGATCGCGCACATTGCCACGGCACAGAACGCGCAGGAGGTGGTGATCATGGTGTTCGATCCCAGCGGACCATACGCCTATCCGCGTATCCGCATTCCCGTGAACTTCCAGTTGCAGGGCAATGCACCTGCGGGATTCACCGGCGTGTTCGCGGGGCCGAACCCCTACTTCTACGCATACCACGGTTCCTTTCAGCCGGCGTTCGTGCTCAGCAAATACACCACCAGCGGGGCGGCCGTGTGGAGCAAGACCTACGAGGTGGATGGCAGCTACACCGCCATCGGCATGGCGGGCGCAATGCTGGCCAACGGCAACCTGGTGCTGCTGGTGGAAGCAATAGGGCAGATGACGGAAGGCGAGTACGTGCTGTTGCTGAACCCTTCGGGCGATGTGATCAGCGCGCAGAAGCTCGTCGACCCGGACAATGCCTTCGATTGGAAAGGCGATGTGGTGCCCATGCCCGATGGCAGCTTCGTGGTTCATCTGAGCCGTGTGGAGATCGACCCTAGCGAAGGGGATATCCTGGTACACATGGATGCCAATGCCGGTCTCATCGCGCAATACGGCACCGAACCCGGTACCTATGTGCATGATGTGATCGCCGTGGACAATGACCGGCTCGCATTGGCAGGTGGGGATAATGGTGCGCGCACATTATCGGTCATGGCCTTCAACGGTCCACTACCCACCTGCTGGGTAGCGGACAGCGTGACCGTAGTACCGGTTATCGCCACTGCCAGCAATGCTTCGTTCACCTCATCCACCTACATAGCGCCGCCTTTGCCCGCCAGCATCACTACTTCGCCCAGCACGATAACAGGCACGCCCATGTGCGGCTCGGTCGAAGCGGGCACGACGATCGAAATGGACGCGTTCCGTGTGTTCCCGATCCCCGCGCAGGATTTGTTGAACGTGGTGCTGCCCGTTGGTGGCGTGCGTTACCAACTGCAGGACGCCACCGGCCGCATCGTGCGCGAAGGTTCTTTCAGCAGCATGCACGCCCAGCTCGAACTGAGCGGCGTGCGCGATGGCATGTACACCCTGTTGCTGATGAGCAACGACGCGAAGCGCGTGGAGCGCGTTTCCGTACAGCGCTGATCCGAGCTATGATCCTCGGGAAGCCGGCTCCCATCTGGAACGGGTTTCTCATTCTATGGAGCCGACGTCATAGCGCAAGAGAATCTCGCGCCAGAATAAGTTCAGTGACCCCAGGACAACAGAAGGACGACGGAATCAGCAGATCGATCAACTCCAACTTCGGGCCACCAACAAACCCCTGCGCCTGGGTTGACCCTATGAATTCGATCCAAGTGTGATCACCATCATCTCCTGCCTCCCAACTACCCGATGAAAGCTTCCCATTGACATTCAACTCAAAAAGCCTCGAGTTGGAAAGACTGAGTTTCACGTCATAGCCTGTCGCTCCTGAATCCAACTTCATGGCAGCCACTGAGTAGACGCCCACTAGTTGCTCTTCGTATCTATTTCTGCAACTGCAAAGCACCACGACTCCGGTTAAGAT
The DNA here is from genome assembly GCA_017987895.1 of Flavobacteriales bacterium. Lineage (GTDB taxonomy): Bacteria > Bacteroidota > Bacteroidia > Flavobacteriales_F > PHOS-HE28 > PHOS-HE28. The sequence goes on from JAGNSU010000164.1 coordinate 2,752, forward strand.
CAAAACCGTGATGTGCCGCTTCATTCGCCGTCCCAGTATCACTCGTTGATCCTTCGGCGCTACGGCGCCACCCCCTCCTTCACCGGCCGCACCAGGATCACATAGACGGGGAAGTGATCGCTCCAGCCGTCCATGAACGTATCGCCCACAAAGGTGCGGAAGGGATAACCGGCGAAGCTGCCGTCCGGCGTTTTCAGATAGGCTTCGTTATACACCCGAGCGCCATAGAAGCGGTAAGCATCATCGGTGCGTTGCGCCAAGCCCGGTGAAAGGATGATCTGATCAAAGAGGTTCCACGAGTCGCGCCAGGCGAGCGAGCCGATGCCTTTGGCGAAGAGCGAACCCATGGGATCGAAGAGCAATTTGTTCTTCGCGGCGGCCTTGTCGTCCACGGCGCGCAATCCGCTGCGGATGCTCTTATCCACGGGATCATCGTTCAGGTCGCCCATGTAGATCACGCGCGCATCCGCATTGCGATCGAGCAAAGAGTCGATGATATGGCGGCCCAACTTCGCGGCGAGCATGCGCTTGGGCATCGATCGTTTCTCTCCACCGCGCCGGCTGGGCCAGTGCGCCACGATCACATGCACGGTGTCCTGCTCGAGGATCCCGCTCACCAACAATTGTGAGCGCGTGCGGAAGGAAGTATCCGCGGGATCGTCCAAGCGATAGCTCTTGTGCCCGAGCACGCGGAAGTAGCGCGGATCGTAGAGCAGGGCCACGTCCACACCGCGCCGGTCCGGGCTGTCCTCGTGTACGATGCCGTAATTCCGGTTCCCAATGGCGGGGGCTTTCACCAGATCCTCCAGCACGCTGCGGTTCTCGATCTCGGCCAGTCCTAGGATGTGGACACCATCGGGATGGACATCCTTACCAAGCTCGCTGATCACCTGGCCCATCTTCTCGATCTTGCGCATGTAGCGCTCAGTGCCCCAACGCTTCGCACTTCCGGGCAGGAACTCGGCATCGTCCGTGTCCGGTGAATCGATCGTGTCGTAGAGGTTCTCGATGTTGTAGAACCCGATCGGCGCGGCGATGAATTTCTCCTGCTGGGCAGCGCTCCCGCAGCCGAGGCCGAAGAACAAGGAGACGAAGAGAAGTGGCCGTGAGCGCATCGGTCGCAGGTTGTGGGGGTGAAAGTAGGCGCAGCAAGCTGCCCGCATCTTAAGGAGCGGTGTCCGGCAAAAGCAGATCGTGGCGCTCGTTGTAGCGCCGCATGTAAGCGAAGAGCGTTTCCGGGCGGTTGCGGTCGCGTTTACTCAACGCGTTGAACTCCTCCAGGAGGAAGGCATCGCGCTGGAGGACCTTGGTCAAGCTCGCTGCGGTGAAGGGCAACAACGAGCCATCGGTCATGTCCAGAAAGGCCTGGGTTTCCACGGTATAGGTGGTTGAACCGTACATCATGTACGGATCCATGATGCGCTGCACGTCCTGATAGAGCACATGGGCCAGGGAGCCCATCAGGCCGACGCGTGTAAAACCTGTGCCTGCGCGCACATGCACCACACCGCTTTGGCAATAGCCCCAGACGGCATCCAGTTGAAAGCGCTCACGCGTGCCGTTGGCGTTGGTTCGAAAGATCGGCCCTTCGACATCGTCGAGGTCCATCACCGGTGATCCCAGTTCATTGGTGATCGCGCGCAAGGGGATCGAAGGAGCATTGCGTCGCAGGTCCTGGAAGCTTAGATAGATGCCGTCGCTGAAGGTGTACTCGCGCGTCCACGGGACCCAGACGGTATCCATCTGCGCAGCGATAAGATGCGGAAAGGACATCAGCGATATGAGCAGCAGGGAGCGCATGATCAGGCGAACGCACGGATCAAAGCGACCACCTCGTCCGGTGCTTGCGCATGCACCCAATGACCGGCGAAATCGATGGTCTCGAACTTGCTCTGCGGGAATTGTTCCTTCAGTTGCGGCAGATCCTCACGCGTGATGTACCCGCTCTGCCCACCGCGGATGAACAAGGTGGGCGTGCGCACCGTTTCGGGACCAGCGGCGGCGAGGATGTCTTTGAGATCGCGGGCGATGAGCGGCACATTGAAACGCCACGCCAGACGGTCCGGCTCGAGCCAGTACAGGCTCTTCATAAGGAATTGCACCACGCCGGGCTCCTTCACGTAGGTCGCAATATGGTCTTCCACTTCCTTGCGCGTCTTCTTGTTGGCGACATCGCTCGTGAGCAGCGCTTCCACGATGTGGTCGTGGTTGGAGGACGGGTATTCGCGTGCGCCCATATCAATGATCACGAGCTTCGACAAAAGCTCCGAGTGACGTTGGGCAAGCACCATGCCCGTTTTGCCACCCATGCTATGCCCCACCACGATCGGCTTCTCCAGACCGAGTTGGACGATGAGGTCTTTCACGTCATCGGCCATCAGCGGGTAGGTGATGCGATCCGTATGCGGTGAACGGCCGTGATCGCGCTGGTCCACCACCACGGTGTCGAAGGTCTCGCTCAGCTCCTTGGCGACCGACCCAAAGTTGTCACCGCTGCCGAACAAGCCGTGCAGGATGACCAGGGGCTTGCCCTGGCCCATGCGCTTGTAGAAGAGTTCGATCATGGCCGCAGCTCGCGCAGGTAGAGTTGCACGGTGTTCTCCCAGCCGAACCATAGCGCGTCGCACACGAGCGCGTGCCCGATGCTCACCTCCAGGAGACCGGGAATGTTCAGATGGAAATAGCGCAGGTTGTCGCGATCCAGATCATGTCCGGCATTGATACCAAGTCCCATCTCTTGGGCTTTCGCCGCTGTCCGGCGATACGGGTCCAGTGCGCCTTCGCGGTCAACAGCGAACCCGCGCGCGTAGGCTTCGGTGTAGAGCTCGATGCGGTCCGTTCCCGTGTCGGCCGCATGGGCTGTTTGCTCCGGATCAGGTGCGAGGAAGAGCGAAGTGCGGATCCCTTCAGCATGCATGCGGGCCACCACATCGCGCAGGAAGCTCTTGTGCGTGCGCGTGTCCCAACCCGCATTGCTGGTGAGCACATCCGGGGGGTCGGGCACAAAGGTGACCTGGTGCGGACGCACCTCGCTCACGAGCGCGAGGAAGTCGTCGCTGGGATAACCTTCGATGTTGAACTCCGTGGTGACCGCGGCGCGCAATGCGCGCACGTCGCTCCGTCGGACATGCCGCTCGTCCGGCCGCGGATGCACGGTGATCCCCTGCGCGCCGAACCGTTCGAGCGCACGGGCCGTCGCCACCACGTCCGGGTTGTCGCCACCACGCGCATTGCGCAATGTGGCCACCTTGTTCACGTTCACGCTGAGGTTCGTCAATGCGGAGAAGCTCTACCTTGGCGCGGCAGGGCCGCCGAAATTACGCGCACCCTCCCACTGCCACGCATGCACGCCATCGATCTGATCGCCCCGGACCTTCCGCCTCTGCGGCCGGACGATACCATTGGACGCGCGCTCGATTGGATGGAAGAGTTCAAAGTGCGGCACTTGCCTGTGACCTCCGAAGGTCGTTTGGTGGGCCTGGTGCAGGACACCGCCCTGGTGGACAGGAACGATCCCAACGCGCCGGTGAGCAGCGTGATGGAACAAGTGGAGGTACCCTTCGTGCGCGACGGCCAGCACATCTACGAAGTGATGAAGGTGATGAGCGAGCGCGGGCTCAGCGTGCTGCCTGTGTTGGACCCTACCGGCCATTACCTGGGCGCCTTGAACGAGCACGAGGCGCTGCGCCGCCTGGCGGAAGCCATCAACTTGCACGAACCGGGCAGCGTGGTGGTATTGGAGATGAACGCCAACGACTATAGCCTACAGCAGATCGCCGGCATCGTGGAGGGCAACGACGCCAAATTGCTCAGCGTTTACAACCGCACCCTACCCGGGTCGAACCGGATCGAGGTGACGTTGAAAGTGAACCGCGAGGAGATCAGCGACATCCTGCGTTCGTTCGAACGCTACGAGTATTTCGTGAAGAGCACCTACCAGGGCTCCAAGCTCCACGAGGACCTGCGCGGCCGGTACGATGAGCTGATGCGCTTCATCAACCC
>JAGNSU010000165.1 GCA_017987895.1 Flavobacteriales bacterium
CACGGATGTCAACATGGACGGTGTGACGAAGTACGCTGGCAGTGCCAATGACCGCGATCCGATCCTGGTGAACATCGGCGGGTTCCTGCCGACCGCGACCCGTTTTCAGCAGATCCCGTGAACCAGCACCAGCGGTCTTCCTTGGCCTGATCTATTTTAGGGCCCTGCTCCGTGCCACCGTTCCGATCCCCAAGCCGCTGATGCGTCTCCTAGCTCTCGTAACTCTTACTTCTCTGTTCGTGGGCCCGGTCCGCGCCCAGTGCGTCACCACCTTCCCTTCCAATGAGACGTTCACCGACTTCAGCGTCGGTACGCCCGGGACCTTGATCAACAACTGGACGAACCTCACCACCGACGACCTCCAGTGGAACGTGGATGAGAACGGCACACCGACCGCAGCGACGGGTCCGATCGGCGACCACACCTCCAACAATACCAGTGGCAACTACATGTACGTGGAGACCACCGGCTCCACCGCGACCCCGAACAAGAGCGCAGTTCTGCAGTCGCCTTGTTACGACCTGTCACCGCTGACCGCGCCCTACCTCACGTTCTGGTACCATATGCAGGGCGCACAGATGGGCTCGCTGTTCGTGGACATGAACATCAACGGTACGGTGACCACAGGGCTTTGGTCCGTCGCTGGCACACAGGGAGCCTATTGGAAACAAGGTTGGTTGAACCTTGCGCCATGGGTCGGCCAAACGAACGTCCGCGTGCGCTTTCGCGCGGTTACCGGAGCAGGTGAACTCAGTGACATCGCCATCGACGATGTGTTCGTGGGCAACCTCACGCCCATGTTCGGCTGCACTGAGACCACCGCAGCCAACTACAACAGCGCAGCGAACATCAACAACGGCACATGCAGCTACACCTGTCCCGGTGGTCAGCAGCGCGTGCGCATCGACCTGGTCGCGGACAACTACCCCGGCGAGATCTCCTGGATTTTGAAGAACGGGGCCACCAATGTCACGCTCGCCAGCGGTACTTCGACCGGGACCACGGTGTGCGTGCCCGCGAATACCTGCTTGGTTTTCCGGATCAATGATAGTTATGGCGATGGTATCTGTTGCGGATACGGCAACGGAGCTTACGCGGTCTATTTGGATGGCGCTCTGGTTGTGGAGGGTGGCAGCTACACCACGTTCCAAGAGACCTCTTTCAATTGCCCTCCCGGGTACAGTTGCTCGAACGCTGTTCCCGTAGGGTTGGGAACGCACACCGCACCCGGCCTGGAGTACTGGTACGATTTCACTCCCGCACAGACCGGGTCGTACACCATCACCACCTGTGGATTGAACACCTGTGATACGAAGCTCTGGCTCTATGACATGGCTTGTGGTCTGGTCAATCCGCAGCCCGGCATCGAAGGTGCCACCTTCGGGGATGACAACGATGGCAACTGCGGGTTGCAGGCTGTGGTGAACGCGAACATGCCGGCCGGCGTCACCCACCACCTCCGTTTGGGCACCAACAACAGCAGCTGCTCCGCGATCACCTTCCAGATCATCTACAATGGCCCTGTGATCGGCTGCATGGATCCGGGATCGTGTTCGTACGAACCCCTGGCCACGGTGCCCTGCACCGGTTGCTGTCTCGCGCCCGGCGATCCGAACTGCCCGGACGGTCCGGACCTGACCATGAACCAAGCCGCGTTGCAAAGCAGCTTGAACTTGTACTCGGCCAACATCACGGACGCCTGTGCACCTGTGGAAGGTTGCACGAAGGGGCTCGGTCAGCGCTATGTGCTGCGCTTCACCACACGCATCGATAACATAGGTACCACGGACTACTACATCGGAAGCCCGAGCAGCCAGCCCCAGATGTTCAGCACCAGCAACTGCCACGGTCATGCGCACTATGAAGGTTATGCGGACTACGTCCTCTTCGATCAGAACGGGGCCAAGATCCCGGTCGGCTTCAAGAACGGCTTCTGCGTGATCGATGTCGGCTGCACGCCTGGTCATACAGGCCAGTACGGGTGCAGCAATATGGGTATCACGGCAGGGTGTTATGACGTCTATGGATCAGGCACGACCTGCAACTGGATAGACATTACCGATGTTCCCGCAGGGACCTACACCCTGGTGCTCCGCACCAATTGGCAACACACACCGGATGCTCTAGGGCGCCACGAAACGGACTATTCCAACAACTACGCCCAGGTCTGCATCCAGATCACACGGAACCTGCAGAACGTGCCCTCGTTCAGCGTTGTCGCCAATTGCCCGCTCTACACCGATTGTCTTGGTCAGGTCTATGGGGATGCACAGATCGATTGCACGGGACAGTGCGCGGGCACCGCAAAGACCGGCGACCTGAACAACGACACCTTTCAGACGCAGCCCGATGCGCAGCAGTACGTGCTCGGCATCCACGGCAATGATGTGAGCCCTGCGGCATGCACGGACCTGAACAACGATGGTGCCATCACCGTTACCGATGCGGCCCTGATGGTGAACTGCTATTCCACACAGGACGCGCACGACCAAAGCCCGCATATGATCCACTACCATCCCTGGTGCGATTTTCCGCGCGGATGGTTGAGCACCATAGACACGGTGGACTTGAAAGTCGGTGCTCTGGATCTGGTGAACGGGTATGTGGACATCCACATCAAGAACCCGAATTGCCGTGTGCTCGGCTATGAGTTCGAATTGTCCGGCCTCACCATCCAGAACGTGGAGAACCTGGCCCCCACACTTCAGAACGACATCAGTGTGACCTCATCGCTCGGAGGCATGAAAGTGATCGGCCTCAGCTACTTGGATACCACATTGGCGAAGAACACGAGCTGGGTGCCATTGGTACGCGTGCATTACCTCGCGCTCACCGGGTCGCAGGTCTGCATCTCCCATATCACGGACGTGGTCAATGATCAGGCGAACAATGTGATCACGCGGATCATCGGGCCGTGTCTTGCCGTGCCGAACACGGTGGTACTGGACGTGAAGGCCTTCCTGGAAGGGCCTTATGTGGACGGGACCGGGCTGATGAACGATGCGCTCCGTTCTTCCGCGTTGATCCCTGTGGGGGAGCCGTACACGGCATCGGGCTTTCCTCAGGCTGGCGGCGGCGGCGGCGAACAAGTGGTGCCGGGGGTGTTCGACGTTACTGGACCGAATGCGATCGTCGATTGGGTGATGATCCAACTTCGCAGCGCCGGGACCCCTTCGAACGTAGTGGCGACACGCTGCGCGTTGCTAGAACGCGATGGTGACATCGTGGCCGCGGATGGTGTCTCCAACGTCGTGTTGAACGCCGCACCGGGCAACTACCATGTGGCCGTTCGGCACCGGAACCACTTTGGGGCGATGACGGCGACCGCGATCTCCGTGGGCACCCTCCCTACGGTGATCGATCTCCGCTCCCCTGGCACCGTAGCCTGGGGCACGAACGCGCGCAAGACCATGGGATCGGTAACCGTTCTCTGGGCGGGCAATGCTGTGACCGATGCTTTGCTCAAGTATGCTGGTTCGAACAACGATCGCGACCCGATCCTGAACGTGGTGGGTGGCAGCACCCCTACGGCCGTGGCCTTCGGGTACTACCGCGAGGACATCAATTTGTCAGGGGTGGTCAAGTATGCGGGTAGTGCCAATGACCGGGACCCGATCCTGGTGAACATCGGCGGCAACGTACCTACGGCCACGCGGACCGAACAACTGCCCTAGCGAATGTCTTCTTCGAAGGACCCGTTGCCATCAAGGGCGAGGGATCGTCGGTCGAAGGTTCGCGAGGGTTCATCGGATCGGTCATCTTCGACCTGCCGCAAGGCGAGGAGACCCCCTCAAATGAAGACAAGTGGCGCTACCTTGCGCACCATTCCCGACCGATGCGATCACTACTGCTCTCCGCCTACTTGCTCTTCCTATCGAACTACGCCTTCGCCCAATGCGGCGTTGGCGAGGTCGAGGTCTTCATTGAGGTAACGACCGACGACTACGGCTACGAAACCTACTGGGAACTTCTCCCGAACGGATCACCGTGCGGTACCAATACCATCTTCGCCGGGAGCAATCCGTTGGTAGGGTGCACTGGCGCTGGCCTACAGAACCAGAACCCTGGCGGATACGGCAACGATCTTGTGATCAGCGAGGGACCTTTCTGTTTGGTCCAGGGCGCACCGTATGACATTTTTTGGGCCGATGATTTCGGCGATGCGGGCCTCTCGTTCGAAGTGTTCGTGAATGGTGTGAGCGCCGCCACTTTCGTGGGTAGCGGGCTCGGGGAGACCTTCACGTTCATCGCGGACCTTCCTCCTGCGCGCGACATGAGCGTGACCAAGATGATCACCGCGCTGTTCGCTTACCGCGATGTGCCGGTCGCCGTGAAGGGCGAATTGCGTTCGCTCGGGGCGGATCCCGTCACTAGTTTCGATCTGAACTATACGGTCGATGGGGGCACGCCCGTGGTGCAATCCGTCGGCCCGGTGAACCTGACGGCGGGTGACTACCATCCGTTCGAGCACACGCAGCCCTGGATCCCCGGTAGCACGGGTGCGTTCACGATCGAGGTTTGGGCGAGCAACATCAACGGTGGTGCTGATCTGAACACAAGCAACGACCTGGGTACTGCGGCAGTGAAGGTGAACGAGGCCGTTCCGGACATCATCGATCAATTCCTGTTCGGGACGCCCGAATTGGACGTGATCGCCACGTCCAACGAGGATCTACTGGTCCCCCGCGACCTTGATTTCCATCCCGACTTCGAACGAAACGAGCTCTGGGTGATCAACAAGGACACCGAAGCGAGCGGAGGCAGCACTGTGAAATTCACCGATGTCGGCGAGGCGGGTATGTCCTACTTGATGCAGGAGGACCCGAACAACTGGCACTTCATGAGCCTGCCCACAGGCATCGCTTTCGCGGACAACAACAACTTCTCCACTTGTCCGGGCGTGTTCGATGCCAACCACAACGGCGGCACTCCGTTCACCGGCCCGTCGCTTTGGAGCAGCGATCCCGCCATCTACGCGCAGGGCACGTTCGGACCGCTGGGGAGCCATCTCGACATGCTACATGTAACGCCCAACAGCCAGGGCATCGCACACGAACATTGGAACAAGTTCTGGGTGGTCGACGGATACAACGGGGATGTGGTGATGCACGACTTCCGCACGGACCATGGTCCGGGCATGGATTATCATGGTGACGCGATCATCCGGCGGTACGCGGATTTTACGATCACAAAGGATCCGAACGATCACATCGTGAGCCATTGTGTGATGGACAAAGCCACGGGCTGGCTCTACGTGGTCGACCATGGTGGAGACAGGGTGCTTCGCCTGAACACGAGTACCGGTGCTGCTAGTGGCCCGGGCAACTTCGGGCCCTTCGAGAGTTACGTGGAGTACACGATGTACACCGGATACGACTGGGAGGTGATCATCAGTTCCGGCCTGGTTGAACCGGCAGGGATCGACGTTGTCGGCGACCACCTCCTCGTCAGCGATCACGCTACGGGAGAAGTGATCATCTACGACCTGAGCGGGCCCGTGGTAGTGGAGTTGGGCCGGGTTGATGCCGGGGGTCCCGGGCTCATGGGCATCAAGGTGGGTCCCGATGGCCGCATTTGGGGGGTGAACGCAACGACCCATTCCTTGGTGCGGGTCAGTCCGGATAGCACAGTATCCATCAAGGAGGTGGCTATTTCTAACCTTGCGGTCCGCCCCAATCCGACCGTGGATCGCCTTTTCGTGAGCGGTCTGGACCATTTGACCGTGAACGGTACCGTGCTTGTGCAAGATGCTACGGGACGGGTCGTGCTAAACGCGCAGGTGGGCGACCTACGGACCGGATTGGATGTTGGGGCACTACGCCCGGGTACCTATTCCCTGCGGATCGGGGCCTCTTCAGAGCGTTTCGTGAAACAGTGAGCGGGGGTCGTCCGAGCTCGGGATCCCGATCGGGGATAGATCCTGGTGTGGCCTACCTCGAAGCGTTGGGGGTATATTGGGCCTCCTAGATTTTCCCATGCTTCCACCATTACGCTTCGTGCTTATCGGATGCCTTCTGCTTTCCGGTAGCGGCCTTTTTGGACAAGCGCTCCCCTTGGACCCGGTTTCGATCGCTCGTAACGAATTGGAAAGCAAGGGCATACGTCTCGATGCGATCGGAGAGTTGGTGGTGCGAGATGCCTACACCGATCGCCGCACGGGAATCCTGCATGCGTATTTGCGGCAGCATCTGAACGGACTGGATGTATTTGGTACGGAGGTCGCGTTGCATATCCTTCCCGACGGCCGTGTGGTCGGTCTGCATCAACGTTTGATCCAAGACCTTGTAGCCAAGGCACCTAAAACGGCGCCCGGGCTAACTCCTGAGGAAGCCCTGCGCACCGCACTTCGTATCGAAGGCCTGCCTGAAGCCCGCATCGCGCGTGTTGAGGACGATGGGGCCGCCCACCGGTACGTTTTCTCCAGGGAAGGCATCGCCAGCGAAGACCCTGTCGTACAGCTCTATCTCATGCCGATAGGTGAGAAGATCAACCTGGTTTGGAACGTCACGCTGTACCTGCTCGACGGTTCGCATTGGTGGAACATACGTATCGATGCTACCTCCGGCAAGGAGCTGGAGCGCAATGATTGGGTGGCACAGTGCGATTTCGATGGGGTAGGGGAGCATGCGCACGGGACCCCGGTTCCGCTGGCACCCGCACCCGCGGCGCCTGCGGATCTTCGCGTGTTCGCCCGCCCTGCGGAATCTCCGAACCACGGCCCGCAC
>JAGNSU010000042.1:0-22992 GCA_017987895.1 Flavobacteriales bacterium
TGTAGGGTCCGGGGCACAGGCCGGGGAAGTACCCGCCCAATTGGAACGCGCCGCCGTTCAGGCTGAAGTAGAGGCCTTCCGTATCAGCGGCTATCACAGTGCCGTCGCAACTACCCGGACAGGTTTCTGGCAACCCGGCCAAGGCATCGATCACGAGCGGTGGAGGTTCGGTGACCACAGCGGTCGCGGAGGCGGAACAGCCGTTCTCATCCACGCAGGTCACCGTGTACGTGCCTGCGCACAAGCCCCAGGCTGCGGTATCCGCGGGTCCGGCTACCCCGTTGCTCCATTGGTAGGTATAGCCTGTAGGTGCTGGGTTGCCACCGCTCACGGCCACCACCATGCTTCCGTTGCATTCGCCAAAGCAGACCGCATCGCTCGCGCCGGTGACGGGAAGGATCTGCGTGGTGAGCACCACTGTCACACTATCGAGCGAAGCACAACCATCCGGCGTGCTCACTGTCCAGAACAGCAGGTGCGGGCCCCCGTTGGTCGCCGTGATCGTCGTGTTCGCTGCGTTAGGATCCGCGAAGCTCACGTCCGAGGGACCGCTCCAGAAACCTGCGTTCCATACTCCTGTGGCCGCGAGTGTGGCCTCCAAGGTGCAACTCACTTGATCGGGTCCGGCATCCGGTGGGGCAATCAGGAAGACGTTCACCGTCGCGCTCGCGCTCACGTTCGGGCAGGCAGTGATACCGAAGACCGTATAGGTGTAAGCGCCAATGGGATCCACGCCCGGATCGAAGGTCGCGGAACACGCCACACCATAGGGATCGGTCCAGCTACCACCGAGATCCGGCGTGCCTCCGAGCAGTTGGAACAGATCCACGTTAGGTGCTTCAGGGCAAACCGTCACGCTTCCATCAAGACCTGCGTCCGGCAAGGGCTCCACCGTGACGAGCACATTCGCAGCCGCATCCAGGCAGGGCGTGGTGCCTTGCACGGTATAGGTGAAAATGCCATCAGGATCCACGGCTGGATCGAACGTTCCGCTCATCACGGTACCACCCGTGTTCGTCCAAACACCTCCCACATCCGGTGTTCCGCCCAACGAATTGATCAATTGCACAGGACCGTCATTGGAGCAAAGCGTGATGGCGCCATCCGATCCCGCATCCGGCGGCACCACCACGGAAACCGCGACGAACGCGGTATCGCTCACACAAGGTGGTGGAACGAAGAGTAGGTACATATAGGTGCCGGCCGCATCCAGCGCCGGGTCGAAGTTCCCGCTGTGGGTCAGCCCGTTCGGGTCGGTCCATGCTCCGCCAGGATCCGGCGAACCGCTTAGCGAGGGGAACAGATCAGTGCCAGATGCGTTGCCGCAAAGCGTCAACGTTCCGTCAATGCCGGCGTCCGGATCGGTGAGCAGTACGACCGTGATCACGCCCTGGTCGTTCGGGCAAGGGGCGGTGCCCGTCACCGTGTACGTGTAGGCACCCGCAGGATCAAGCCCGGGGGTGAAAAGCCCGGCGAAGGAGTTCCCATTTGGATCGGTCCAGGTACCTCCGGGATCCGCGTTACCCAGCTCAGGGAACAGCGGCGCGGGAGCACCCGCAGCACAGAGGTTCAGTATGGCGTCCGTGCCAGCATTGGGTTCGGTCACAATGTTCACCGCGATCACCGCGGATGCCGCAGGGCACGGTGGCGTACCTGCAACGGCATAGGTGTAATTGCCGGCGGGATCGATGATCGGATCGAACAGGCCCGCATGCGCAACACCGTTCGGATCCATCCAGGAGCCACCGGCATCCGGACTGCCACCCAGCAAACTGAAGAGATCTTGTGGTGCACCCGTTGCACAGGCGCTGAGCACACCGTTGCTTCCTGCGTCCGGCGGGATGGATAGCGAGATCGCTACCGTTGCGCTTACACTGGAGCACGGCGGCGGAACAGTGATAGTGTAGGTGTAAACACCTGCCGGATCATTGGCAGGGTTGATGGTCCCGCTATGCGCGTTGCCGTTGGGATCGGTCCATGATCCACCGGCATCGGGAGTTCCTCCCAACTGCGCGAAGAGATCGGTCGGTGCATCGGAAGTGCAAAGCATGAGCGCACCTGGTGCACCAGGATCGGGCAGGTTCACGACGGTCACGGTGGCGCTGGCGGCCGCGTTCGGGCAGGGGGAAGTGCCAGTCACCGTGTAGGTATAGACACCAGGCTGGTCGACGCCAGGAACAAAGTTCCCGCTGTGCGCGTTGCCGTTGGGATCTATCCACGTCCCACCCGGATCGGGCGCGCCACCCAACGAGGCGAACAGATCGGACGGTGGACTGGAAACACACAACGTCAGCGAGCCGTCCGTGCCAGGATCCGGCGGTGTGGAGATCGCGACCGCAACGGTGGAAGTGACGCTCACACAGGGCGGGGGAACAGTGATCGTGTAGGTGTACGTGCCTGGTGCATCCGTGGCAGGATCAAATGTGCCGCTGAAGGGATCGCCATTGGGATCGGTCCATGATCCGCCCGCGTCCGGTGTTCCGCCCAGTTGAGCGAACAAATCGCCGATGGGATCGGTGGTGCACAAGGTGATCGCCCCGGGAAGCCCGGGATCCGGCAGGCTCACCACGCTCACCGTAACAACGGCTGACGCTGCCGGGCAAGGCACACTGCCGTTCACGGTGTAGGTGTAATCCCCCGGGACGTCATTCGAGGGATCGAACGTACCACTGTGCGTGACGCCGTTCGGATCTGTCCAAGTCCCGCCGAGATCCGGGGATCCGCCCAGTGAAGCGAATAGGTCCTCCGAAGGGCTCGAGATGCACAACGTGAGCGATCCGTCAATTCCTGGATCTGGTGGCGTCGAGATCGCGACGGCGACGGTGGAAGTGACGCTAACACAGGGGGGAGGAACAGTGATCGTGTAGGTGTATGTGCCGGGTGCATCCGCGGCAGGATCAAATGTGCCGCTGAAGGGATCGCCGTTGGGATCGGTCCATGATCCGCCCGCGTCCGGTGTTCCGCCCAGTTGAGCGAACAGATCGCCGATGGGATCGGTGGTGCACCAAGTGATCGCCCCTGGAAGCCCGGGATCCGGCAGGCTCACCACGCTGACGGTCACCACCGCGAGGTCCGAAGGGCACGGAGCGGTTCCGTTCACGGTGTACGTGTAGTCGCCGATCACGTCGTTCGCTGGATCGAAGGAGCCGCTGTGTGCAACACCGTTGGGATCGGTCCATGTTCCACCGGCGTCGGGCGAACCACCCAACGAGGCGAACAGGCCAGTGGCCGGACTGGAGATACAGAGCGTGATCGCACCATCTGATCCGGCATCTGGCGGTGTGGCCAGCGAAACGGTGACCGTGGACGTCACACTCACGCATGGCGGGGGAACCGCGATAGTGTAGGTGTAAATACCTGCTGGGTCGCTTGCTGGATCGATCTGGTTGGTCTGTGCAACTCCATTGGGATCGGTCCAAGTGCCGCCCGCATCAGGCGTTCCGTTCAGTTGCGCGAAGAGATCCGTTGGACCATCGGTAGTGCATAAGGTGATCGAACCAGGCAGACCAGCATCCGGCAAAGCCACAACGCTAACGGTAACGACAGCGGATGCGGAAGGACACGGTGCCGTCCCGCTCACCGTGTAGGTGTAAACACCCGCGGGATCGTTAGCTGGGTTGAAGGTGCCACTGTGCGCGTTGCCGTTGGCATCGATCCAGGAGCCTCCAGCATCGGGGCTGCCACCGAGCGAGGCGAAGAGCCCGGTGGGCGGGCTACTGATGCACAAGGTGAGCGCATCGTCGAGGCCCGCGTCCGGTGGTTGCACTTCGCTCACCGTTACTGTGCTGTTCACGCTAACGCATGGCGGTGGAACGACGATGGTGTACGTGTACACACCCGGGTTCATGTTCGCCGGATCGTACTGGCCTCCGACCACCGGGCTTGGGCCGGTCCAGCTACCACCTGCATCGGGCGTTCCGTTCAGTTGCGCGAAGAGATCCGCTGGGCCATCCGTGGCGCACAATGTGATCGAACCGGGAAGACCGGCATCGGGCAATGCAACCACGCTCACGGTGACCACAGCGGATGCCGATGGACACGGCGCGGTCCCGCTCACTGTGTAGGTATAATCACCTGCGGGATCGTTAGCTGGGTTGAAAGTGCCGCTATGTGCAAGGCCGTTGGGATCGGTCCAGGACCCGCCGGCATCCGGGCTGCCACCAAGCGAAGCGAAGAGCGAAGCGGCCGGGCTGCTGATGCACAAGGTGAGGGCATCATCCATCCCCGCATCGGGCGGTTGCACTTCGCTCACGGTCACGGTGCTGTTCACGCTCACACACGGCGGCGGTACGGTGATCGTATAGGTGTATACCCCCGGGTTCATGTTCGCCGGATCGTACTGTCCGCCGACCACGGGGCTTGGGCCGGTCCAGTTGCCGCCGGCATCAGGTGCTCCGTTCAGTTGTGCGAAGAGGTCGGCGGGCGCATCCGTCGCGCATAGCGTGATCGCTCCAGGCAAGCCCGCATCCGGGTTGGTCACCACGTTCACATCGACGGCTGCCGTTGCGGTCGGGCATGGTGCGATCCCCACAACGTTGTAGGTATAGATCCCCGCGTTCATGTTTGCCGGGTTGAACATCCCAGCGGCCACGGGGCTCGGGCCAGACCAAGTACCTCCTGGATCCGGAGAACCACCCAGCTGACCGAGGAGACCGACGGCAGGACTCGTCGCGCACAACGCGATTGCCCCATCGATCCCTGCATCAGGCATCGCATTGACGGATACCGTTATGGTCGCCGTTCCGTTCGGGCAGGGTGCAGTGCCGGTGACGGTGTACACATACGCTCCCGCGTTCATACTGGAAGGATCGAACATGCCACCGACCACCGGGCTTGGTCCGCTCCACATGCCGCCAGCATCCGGTGTTCCGCCCAACTGCGTGAAGAGGCTCACAGCGGCATCTGTACTGCAGAGCGTGATCGCACCATCCACGCCGGGATCAGGCGGTGTGTTGGTGGTCATGGACACCGTGGCGGTCTCGCTGGGGCACGGCGCCACACCGTTCACGGTGTAGGTGTAGACGCCGTCCGCATCGGTGCCTGGTGTGAACGTTGCACCGAACGCACCACCACCGGGCGCGGTCCAGGTGCCGCCGGCATCAGGCGTTCCACCGAGTTGTGTGAAGAGATCCACGACGCCATCGGTGCTGCAGACTGTGAGTGCGCCATCCACACCTGGATCAGGCGGAGTATTGATCGTGGTAGTGACCGTCGCCACTTCATTGGGGCAGGGCGCAGTGCCAGTGACGGTGTAGACATACGCTCCCGCGTTCATGCTCGTGGGATCGAACATTCCACCCACGACTGGGCTTGGCCCACTCCACGTTCCACCGGCATCGGGTGTTCCACCGAGTTGTGCGAAGAGGCTGACGGCAGCATCGGTGCTACAGAAGGTGATCGCACCATCCACGCCCGGATCGGGTGGCGTGTTGGTGGTCATGGTCACTGTCGCCGTCTCGCTGGGACATGGAGCGATGCCGTTGACCGTGTAGGTGTACGCGCCGTCAACATCGGTGCCGGGTGTGAACATGGCACCGAAGGCACCGCCACCCGGCGCGGTCCAGGTGCCGCCGGTATTAGGCGTTCCACCGAGTTGTGCGAAGAGGTTCACAGCACCATCGGTACTGCACACGGTGAGGTTACCGTCCGTGCCGGGGTCCGGTGGTGTGTTGATGGTGGTAGTGACCGTCGCCGTTTCATTGGGGCAGGGCGCAGTGCCAGTGACGGTGTAGACATACGCTCCCGCGCTCATGCTGGAAGGATCGAATATGCCACCGACCACCGGGCTTGGCCCGCTCCACGTGCCGCCAGCATCCGGTGTTCCGCCCAACTGCGTGAAGAGGCTCACAGCGGCATCTGTACTGCACAGCGTGATCGCACCATCCATGCCGGGATCGGGTGGAGTGTTGGTGGTCATGGTGACAGTGGCGGTCTCGCTGGGGCAGGGCGCAGTGCCGTTGACGGTGTAGGTGTAGACGCCATCGGCATCTGTCCCCGGTGTGAACGTTGCACCGAACGCACCACCACCGGGCGCGGTCCAGGATCCCCCGGCATTAGGCGTTCCACCGAGTTGTGCGAAGAGATCCACGACGCCATCGGTGCTGCAGACTGTGAGTGCGCCATCCACACCTGGATCAGGCGGAGTATTGATCGTGGTAGTGACCGTCGCCACTTCATTGGGGCAGGGCGCAGTGCCAGTGATGGTGTACACGTACGCTCCCGCGATCATGCTGGAAGGATCGAACATGCCACCGGCCACTGGGCTTGGTCCGCTCCACGTACCGCCGGCATCTGGTGTTCCGCCGAGTTGTGCGAATAGTGAAACGGCCGCATCGGTACTACAGAGTGTGATCGCACCATCCACACCCGGATCAGGCGGCGTGTTGGTGGTCATGCTCACGGTCGCGGTTTCGCTGGGGCACGGTGCCACACCGTTCACGGTGTAGGTGTACACGCCATCAGCATCGGTGCCGGGTGTGAACGTGGCACCGAAGGCACCGCCACCCGGCGCGGTCCATGTACCACCAGCGTCAGGTGTTCCACCGAGTTGTGCGAAGAGATCTACGACGCCACTAGTGTTGCAAACGGTGAGCGCACCATCAACACCGGGATCGGGTGGCGTATTGATCGTGGTTGTGACCGTTGCTGTTCCGTCGGGACAGGGCGCGGTGCCGGTGACCGTGTAGGTGTAGACCCCAGCGGTCATACCTGCGGGATCGAACATGCCACCGACCACCGGGCTTGGCCCACTCCATGTGCCGCCAGCATCAGGCGTTCCTCCAAGTTGCGGGAAGAGGCTGACGGCCGCATCGGTGCTGCAAAGTGTGATGGCACCATCCACACCTGGATCGGGCGGCGTGTTGGTGGTCATGGTCACTGTCGCCGTCTCGCTGGGACATGGAGCGATGCCGTTGACCGTGTAGGTGTACGCGCCGTCAACATCGGTGCCGGGTGTGAACGTGGCACCGAAGGCACCGCCACCCGGCGCGGTCCAGGAGCCCCCGGCATCAGGTGTTCCACCGAGTTCAGCGAAGAGATCAACTACACCATCGGTGCTGCACACGGTGGGGTTACCGTCCGTGCCGGGGTCTGGTGGTGTGTTGATCGTGGTGGTGACCGTTGCTGTTTCGTCGGGACAGGGTGCGGTGCCGGTGACGGTATACACATACGCCCCGGCATTCATACTCGCAGGATCGAACATGCCACCCACAACAGGGCTTGGTCCGATCCACGTGCCGCCAGCATCCGGTGTTCCGCCCAACTGCGTGAAGAGGCTCACGGCCGCATCGGTGCTACAGAAGGTGATCGCACCATCCACGCCGGGATCGGGTGGCGTGTTGGTGGTCATGGTCACCGTGGCGGTTTCGCTGGGGCAGGGCGCAGTGCCGTTGACGGTGTAGGTGTAGATACCGTCCGCATCGGTACCCGGAGTGAACGTGACGCCGAAGGCACCGCCACCGGGCGCGGTCCAGGTGCCGCCGGCATCAGGTGTTCCACCGAGTTCAGCGAAGAGATCAACTACACCATCGGTGCTGCACACGGTGAGGTTACCGTCCACGCCGGGGTCCGGTGGTGTGTTGATGGTGGTGGTTACCGTAGCGGTCGCATCTGGGCATGGCGCGGTGCCGGTGACGGTATACACATACGCCCCGGCATTCATACTCGAAGGATCGAACATGCCACCCACAACAGCGCTTGGTCCGATCCATGTGCCGCCCGCATCCGGCGTTCCTCCAAGTTGCGCGAAGAGGCTCACAGCGGCGTCGGTGCTGCAAAGCGTGATGGCACCTGGGGTGCCCGCATCGACATTGGAACCTACGGTGATAGTGACCGTTGACGTGGCCGGACAACCGGAATAGCCATCCTGATAGATCGTGACCGTGTACGTTGTGGTCGTGGCTACAGAGGCGATCGGGTTGGCGATGCCTGCGTTGTTCAAACCCGTGGTCGGCGTCCAAGCATAGATGATCGAACCGTTGCCGGGAGCGCAATCCGCGATCCCATTGAACGTAACGCCGGACGCCATGGGTGGCGTGTCGGAGAAGACGGTGTTGCCCAACCCGTCCAACAGTTCATAGGCGTGCTCAGCATTGAACAGCAGGCTCGGCTGATAGCTGATCTGGAGCGTCTGTCCGTCCAGCACATTGATCGTGTAGCTGATGTTCGTGCCGTTGGCCATGCCATAGACCGTGGGTACTCCGTTCACCGTTACGGTGACCGTGGCGCCGTCCCAACCATCGCCGAACGTGTCGAAAAGATTCAGCGTGTAGGTGCAGGGGGCGGGCGGAATGATCCCGTTCACCACCGCGTTCAACTGCACATCGCCCGGTGTGCAGATGGTTTGATCGGCGCCGGCATTGACCGTGGGCCCGGGGATGATCGTGACCACGACGGTCGTGTCGTACGTGCAGCCGAAATTGTCGATGGCATGGTACACGTAGTTGAAATTGCCGACACCCGGCGGGGTTACGCAGATCTGGTCACAGTCACCGGAGGCTGAAGTGATGTTGGGTCCGGACCACCACGTGCTGTCACAAGCGTTCCCATATACGGGCGTGAACTCGGTTAGACCTGGGAAAAGTGAAGGGTCGAAGTCCAGCGAGAAGCCACACAGGAAACCATTGTCAAGCGCCCACATATCGCAGATCTGCAAAGTCCACGTGCCGTTGAGGGAACTTCCAAGCAAGCCGGTGAGCGGGTCGACGCTTTCGTACGACCCCGCAGGTAGCGTAACCCCGGCGTTCGCGGCCATGGTGCCGTTCGTGGCGAACGGGTCGATGCAGTAGGTCCAACAGGTACCCGGGTTCGGGTTCGCGTCGTCGAAGTCGTCCGGGATCCCTAGAAAGGTGCCCGTACCGCCCTGTTGATGAAGGATCACCGTCTCACCGCTGGGGCTGATGATGGAGATGATCAGGTCGCCCAGGAACGAATGTTCGATATCGAAGCAGATCGCATTGAGGTCGTTGATGTTGTTCAGTGTTTGCCCCGGTGCGAATTGTGAGAAGGTGAGCTCGCTGATGAAGCACGAACCCACATTGTCCGGCAACAGTACCCCTGCTCCATAGTTGGCATCCGGCGTGGCGCTCCAAGTGACACCGTTCACCTGGCCATCAAGGCACAGTGTTTCGCCAAGGCATCCGTACTGCTCACCACCTGTCCCCGTGAACGTGGGCTCCGTGCCCACAAGCACTTGGAGGTCCACCAAATTGGTGCTCGCACAACCATTGTTGTCTTCCAGGTAAAGTTGGACCACATATTCGCCTGGGATGTTGAACACATGGCTTACTACTGGCCCTATGGAACTTGTCGTGCCATCGTCAAAATCCCACAGCCATTGTGCGATAGAGAAACCTGGCGCGGCGAACGAGGCGTTCCCATTGAAGTTGACAGCCTCACCTACACAGATCTTCGCCGGGGCTCCGCCCACCATGGAGGCCACTGCGGTAGGCCGCGCGCAAGGCGTTGTGCAAGTGATGCTGCCCGCGAAGATCCCCAGTCCAGCGTTGTTCGAGTGCCACACGAAGGTGAGACATCCGGTCACGTTGCCAGCGCTCGCAGAGATCACCTGCCCCTGCAACGTACTGCCGGTCCAATTGCCGATCAGCGGTGCGCCGGTGTTGTCGCCGTCGTAGATCGTCATATTGTCGATCGGCGCCGCGCCGTTCGTGGCCATCAACGCGGTGATGAAATTCACCGAGATGGCATCTCCGGGAATATCCGGGCAGATCGTGTAGGTATAGTCCTCATTGTTCGAATAGCCAGAACCACCCTGGCCCCCGCTGTCCAGGAAAGCACCTACGCAAGTGTTATCGGTACCATTGAAGATCACATAGGCCTGTGCGCACGCGGCACTGGAGAGGGCCCAGCGAGCGAGGATCAGAACGGCGAAGACGACGGTGCGGCGGTAACGCGGGTCGCAGAGGCGAAAGGCTTGTTCAATAAGCCTGCACGGCGAACCTATGGTTTGGTGGTTCTGCACGTATTCCCGAGGGAATGGAACGCGATGAAAGTAGCCTCAACTTCCCATATTTTGGTGGCTGCATCGAGGTATTCGGCGAAGCACTGATATTGCACGACCGATAGGTGTTCGAATGGAGGGATAGAGGATCATGGCGACGATGGGACCAACCTCGTTCCGCAGATCCGTGCCGTTCAAGCCTCCTCCCGCTGGCTGCGGTCCCGTTCGGATCCGGCGGGGCGGGATCACCTCGATCGTGGTCATGACACCACAAGCGCTTCGACCCCACCGTGCGTTATGATCCCTTCAACGAGCCAGGAACGCTCCTTCTATTTGAGCAGTGTGACATGGCCCACGAATTCCCTCTTCTCCAAGGAATAGCCGGCCTTCACGCGCAACTTATAGGGATAGACGCCTTGGGCCAGCACCTCGCCGCCTCCATTGTTCATGGTCCCGTTCCATGCCAGTGCCGGATCAGAGGAACGGAACACTATCTCACCCCACCGGTCGAAGATCATGAGCTCGAAATCCACTTTGGAGATGTCGTTCCCTACAATGGAGAACGTTTCGTTAAGGCCATCGCCGTCCGGCGTGAAGGCGTTCGGAACGTAGACGAGCAGAACATCCTCGACCTCCACCAAGCGGGTGATGGAATCGGGACATCCCAAACTGTTTGTCACGTAAAGCGTGACAGGATAGGTGTGCCCGAACTGGTCAGGGAACGAGAACAACGGGTCAGGATCTTGCGAAGTGCCGAGCCCTGCGAAATCCCAATCATAGGTCACCGCATAGGGTCCGGCCTGTTCGTTGAACTGGACGTGCGGCCAAAGAATGTTCGCCGGGTTCTCGGACCAACTGAACTGGGCCTCGGGCAGGGGAAGTACCGTGACAAGGTCCACCATAAGCGTGGTATCCGTACAACCGTTCGGCCAGGTAACGATAGCGCCTACATCGAACGCGCCGAGATCAGCGTAAGCATGGCTTACCACGGGTGGACCACCTGTGCTCACACCATCCCCGAAGTCCCATTCCACGGTCGCGCCACCAGTGGTGTCCTCCAGGGTGAAGGTCACGGCGAAGGGTTCGCAACCAATAACGGAGTCTACGGAAAGGACCAGCAGCGGGATCGGTGTAACCTCTACCCAGCTACAGCGCTCCAACATTGGGGTTTCACAACCATCCGATAGGGTCAAGCAGACCAACTGCGAAGTGGTCACTATGATGGTGTCCGTGGCATTAAGGCCGGGTCCTTGACCCCAGTCGTACATGTAATTCCCGTCGCCTCCCATCACGTTCACCGGGGCCAGCACAACCGGGACCTCAGGACAGGTGATCACCGTATCCACGATATCGAACTGGAGGAAGGGCCGCACCGTCACTGTGACGTCGAGCGTGTCGGAACTGCATCCATTCGCGTCCAGCGCGAACACCGTATAAGTGGTGGTGCCGTTCGGGCTAACGCTGTGTGGACCATTGCCCACCGGACCGTTGGACCATTGTTGTTGCAACGTGCCAGTGCCTCCTTGTGCGAAAGCGTCGAGCAGCGCGTTCCCTGTTTTGCAGATGGTGGTATCGTCCACCAGCAGGTTGATGGTCAACGCGGATGGTTCATTGATGATCGCCGTGAGCGTGTCACTGCACCCATTGCCGTTCACACCTTCGATGACCACGACCGAGTAGGTCCCTGCAGGGCCGGTGAACGTATCTCCAACGGCCGCGGTCGTGTTCTGCACGATCGTGTTGTTCTGATCGGCCCATGTGTAGTCCCAAGGTCCCGCGTTCCCAACAGTACTTATCGCGATGGTTCCGGAACTTGCTCCGTTACACAACAAGTCGGTTGTAACCAGAGCGCTGGTGTGGCTGTTGGTCGTCATTGTGACCTGCCCTGTCTCTGGGCACCCTCCCAATGCAGGTGAGGTGTACACATAGATCCCGTCCATATCCACACCCGGCTGAAAGATCCCGGAATGCGGGTCGCTGTTGGGATCCAGCCAGTCGCCTCCCGGCTGCGGAGGCGTGGTGAACAATGCGAAAAGATCAGCGGGGGGATCGTGCAGGCATACCGTATCCATCGCCGGAGGGACCACAATGGCCGGCAGCACGTGGACAACGATAGTGATCGTGGATGTGAGCACCGGATTTCCATTATCGGTGCCTTCGAAGGTCACATAGTGGTAACCGACATCGGTCAGCGCCGGAGTGAAGCCGGCGGTGATCGTGGCTGCGAGCCCCGGGCTGCTGGAGATGATCGTGAAAGAGGGAAGAGTAGGGGCGAACGCGGTGGGGGTAGTGATCTGGTTCGGTTCCGGGGACAGAAAGACCATCTCGAACAAGGCAGGTTGGCCGACACACAAAATGAGCGAATCGCAGACGCTTTGCCCACTGATCACCGGTGGAACGTTCGCTGTAGTGATATCGGTGCTGAAGCTGAAGTACTGATCGTCAAGAAAGCTCACTCCATCATTGAGCCCGAAAGGACCGTCATAGGCCGTCCCAGGTTGGTCGAACCGGCCGAACTGGATATAGTCGATGCCATTGCCCTGGTTGGCCCCGACGCTGGCCGGTGTTCCCCCGAAGCCGTTCACACCGCCGCTCGCACTGCCCGTGGTCCACTGCATGTCCTTGTAGCAGAAGCTAACGTTCGCTCCGTTCGGCACGATCGGGTCGGTCCCGTCCGTGATGATCAATTGGAATGTGTTCACCTTATCGGTCATGGAATTGAAGTACCCCACATTGGTCCAATTCACATAGAACGCGGTTGGTGTAGCCTTGTATTGAACGATGTTGTTGCCTATTCCGGGGCCTCGCAGGTCCACGTCGGCCCAGAAAGGAGCGACCATCACATAGTCCAGGAAGGGGAACCCTGTGGAACTGAACGTGCCGTAGTACTGCCCAAAGCTTACGTTCCCGTTGATATTGATATAGGCCGTGTTCCAGAACTGTCCGTACAGATAGAACTGGAACGGGAGTATGATGGGGCCATAACTGCCATCATCGGCATTGTGGAACCCGCTTGCGTCCCATTCATTACTGTTATCCACCGTGGTATAGCTCGCATCTGGTGTGATCCAGCAATCGCACGTGGTGCCACCCCCGCGTTGTAGGTAAGGGTCGTTCACGACCGTGCCGTTCGGAGGCGCTGGAAGTGCTGGGTGATTGGCCAATTTCCAAGCGTTGTAACTGGCTTGATCGAAGGGTTGTGCCGAAACGGTCCCGACCGCCAGGAAGAACACAAGGCTCAGGTACCCGAGCCAAGGCCGTCGGGAGCATACGGCCATGCCGGAGCTGAAAGATGGGTGGTGCATCTGAAGCAAGACGAGCCTTCCCGGAACTGCGGTGTCTGTCTTCGCAAAGATGCGTCGATCCGACCGGACCTACGTGATCACATCGTCAGGTGGTCGACGCGTGTACGTGAAAAGGGAAGGCCCCGCATTGCGGGGCCTTCCACGTCTCCGATCTACCCGGGATCAGCGTACCAAACTGACCTTGCCGTTGAAGGTCACTTCGCCCAGGTGGGCTCCTTCCTTGATCTGGGCCATCCAGACATAATCGCCGGTGGGACAGGCTTCATTGCGGTTGTCAACTCGGCCGGTCCAAGGTTTCGTGGCGTCAGAGGTCTCATATACTTTGCGGCCTGTATTGGCATCATGCACCGCCAACTGGAAGCGCACACCAAGTGTTCGTAAAGCGTCCGGCATGAACAGATCGTCCTGGCCATCCCCATTGGGTGAGAAGGACGCAGGGGCGTCCAGGTTGTAATCCCGATCGATCCGGATCTCACGTTCCTGTTTGTCCACACAGCCTTTTTCATTCGTCACGGTGAGTTCCACAGGGTAGACGCCCTTTTTCAGGAACACATGGTCCGGATGTGCGATGGCCGAGGTGGTCCCATCGCCGAAATCCCAGTGGTAGCTGCGGCCACCCTGGGAACGGTTCTCAAAATGCACGGAGGGAATGTGCCCCTCGTACTCCATTTTCATGGTGGTGAATGTGGCCTGCGGAGCTTCGTGGATCACGATCAGGTCGCTGCTCGGCTTGCTTTGGATATTGCCCCCGCCCGTGTTGGATAGAGAGAGCATTACCTCGAACTTGCCCGATTTGGCGAATGTGTGATCGGGATCGCTCTGGTTGCTGAAACTGCCGTCGCCGAAGTTCCACAGGTAGATCGCGTTCTCCGGCATACTGTTCACGGCGAACTCGATCGAGGTCCCCGGGCATCCTTCCGTAGCGCTCGCGCGGAAGGCCAGATCGTTCGGACGATCATTGGAGGATCTTGCTTCGTTCAGTTCGCCGGTTGTGACCTCACCGGTTCGATCGGCCGCGCTCTCCTTGATCGGCTGCACGTTAGTATTGGAGGTCGGCTGCGTTGCGTGTTGTCCGCTAGTGGAGGCGATGTCAGCTTTTTGGATCTTGGCGGACGCTTGAGCACCGGTGACCGACACCCCTTCCGGAGCGGTCGGCTCTATCTGGGCATTGACCCGTGGGCCACTGGAGGTGGGGACTTCTTTGCCAATGGCGGCGATAGGTTCGTTCCGGAGGAACCAATATGAGCCCGCCCCGATGGCCAATCCGCCGGTCAAAAGCAGCAGGTAGAGCCCTGTAGAGCCCCAGCGACCGTTGGTGCCACCGGTCAGCGATCGCTGCAACTGGGCCCAGTCGGCGGAATTGTAGGGAACTTCGAACTCCTCGAGGGAATCCTTGATCCGTTTTTCGAAAGCGTCCATGGAATTCATGTTCTAGGGTACACGCACTGCTCAAAGCAGTTTGTGTTCCTTTTTAAGCAACTTCTTCAGGTTATGTTTCGCCTTGGCCAGGTTGCTCTTGGAAGTGCCCACACTGATGCCGAGGGTGTCGGCTATCTCCTTGTGGGTCATTTCCTCGAACACATATAGGTTGAACACCGTGCGATAGGCAGGCGTCAGCTTTTGCATGGCGTTGATCACATCGGCGGGTTTCAGGTCCAGCTCTTCTTCCTGACCTACGTCCTCCAATATGTCCTCCTCATCTTGGTTCTCAAAGTCCTCGATGCTCCTGTCCGTGCCCAGCAAGAGGTATGCGTTCTTCGTGCGCCGGAAGTGGTCGATCGCGGTGTTCACCATGATCCGGCGGATCCAGCCTTCGAAAGAGCCGCTCCGATTGAACCGGTCCATGCTCCGGAAGACTTTGATGAACCCGTCCTGTAGGATATCCTTCGCTTGGTCGGCGTTCTTGGTGTACCGAAGGCATACGGCCATCATTTTGCCGTAGAACAACTCGTATACCTTCTGCTGACTGCGTGATTCCCCTGCGACACACCCGTCGATCAGGCCGATCATGCCGGGTTCCAAGGCACCTTCCATCCGCTCCGTGGCCGGTAGACGACGCTCGATCGGTTGGGTTGCCAGGCCGTGCAGCATGCGCGGTATCGGGATCGCCGTGAAAGTAGTCATCCTTGATAGGAAGACGCAACCTCTTGAAAAAGGATGCCTCGGGGCATGCGACCAGTGGGCGGAACGTTGTGTTCGGGCCTAGGGATCGTGCACAACCCGTGGGCGATCGGATCGGGGAGCCGCCTATTTTCGCGCCGCGTCCTGATGTTACGGGCGCTCAAACACGCGAACGCGATCGCCATGAAGATCACTGTTGTAGGGGCCGGCAATGTGGGTGCGACCTGTGCCGATGCCTGCGCCCGCTGGGAACTGGCCAATGAGGTGGTGCTGCTCGATATCAAGGAGGGTTTCGCCGAAGGCAAGGCCTTGGATATCTGGCAGACCGCACCCATCAGTTTGTTCGATAGTCGGCTGACCGGTAGCACCAACGATTATTCCAAGACCGCGAACAGCGATGTCGTGGTGATCACCAGCGGCCTTCCCCGCAAGCCCGGCATGAGCCGGGATGACCTCATCGCCACCAACGCCAATATCGTTAAGACCGTTACGGAGCAGGTGGTGAAGCAAAGCCCGGAGGCCATCATCATTGTGGTGAGCAACCCGCTCGATGTAATGACCTATTGCGCTTTCCTCACCAGCAAGTTCCCCGCGCATCGGGTGTTCGGTATGGCCGGTATCCTGGACACGGCCCGGTACCGCGCCTTCCTCGCCACGGAGTTGGGCGTGAGCCCCAAGGACATTCAAGCGGTACTGATGGGCGGGCACGGCGACACCATGGTGCCGCTCCCCCGCTATACCACCGTAGGCGGGATCCCGGTCACGGAGCTGATCGCCAAGGACAAATTGGACGCCATTGTGGAGCGCACCAAGAAGGGTGGGGGCGAGATCGTGAACCTGCTTGGCACAAGTGCCTGGTATGCGCCAGGGACCGCCGCCGCTCAGATGGTCGAAGCCATCGTTCGTGACCAGAAACGCGTGTTCCCCTGCTGCGTTTGGCTGCAAGGGGAATATGGTCTAAAGGACATTTACATGGGTGCCCCGGTGATCCTGGGGCGCAAGGGGGTGGAGCGGATCATCGAACTTAAGCTCACCAAGGAGGAAATGGAGCTCTGTGCCGCGAGCGGCAAGGCGGTGAAAGAAGTGATGGACGTACTTGACAAGATGAACAGCGTCACGGCCTGACCGCGGTTCGCACAGAAGGAATAATGAAAGAAGGCGCCTTCCGAGGCGCCTTCTTTCATTGCCCGACCACCGCCACTAACGGGCTATGAGCAAGCGGGCCCTTAATCGTATGCCCATCCTCTCCACGAGCACGGTATACGCTCCTGAGCCCAAGCCTGAGATACCAACGAGGGCCTTGCCTTGGGGCAGCGTGCCGGTCATCACTTCCTGGCCCAACGCGTTGACAATATGGTAGCGGGATCCGGGGACCAGATCCCCGTTCACGAGGATCTCGACCTGTTCCTGCGCCGGGTTGGGCCGAAGTTCCAGTGTTCCGCTGTGGTCAAGGCTTCCCTGGCCAACCCCCAAACCGAAATCGTTCCGCCAGAACCCGAGCCCACCGCGGTAGTTGCCCGTAAAGGCATCCACAAAGCCATCGCCGTTCATGTCGGCCACCGCTATACTGCTCCTAGAGCCTTCTTTGATGTCCTGGAAGGTGCTGTCCACCAAGTTGAAGCTGCCGTTCAGGTTTCCGTCGATATCGTCGAAGTGGTGGATCCAGCCTGCCTCAGAGCCTACCAAGAGCTCGCGTTCGTTGTTCCCGTTAAGGAACATGCATGGCACACTGTACCCGGTCACGTTCCAGTATTCGGCCACATCCAGTTCGCCAATGGTATCGTTCTCCAAATGCCACACCGGTGCGCTCAAGGTTCCGGTGTTACGGAAGTAGTTGATGTTCCCGTTCCGCTCGCCTACCAAAAGGTCGAGCAAATTGTCCCCATCCACGAGGAACAGCTGTGGTGTGGCGAACATGCCCACGTCCATCGTCACACCCAGGTCGTCCGTGATGTTCGGGGTGATCAGCTGAAAATCCGCGACGGGCCCAGTTGCGATGTTCCGGAAGAAATGCATACGACCCTGTAGATCACCGACGATCATGTCCTTGTCCCCGTCGTTGTCCAGATCGCCAAAGGCTGGATACATCGCCGCCCCGATCCCGCTGGTGGACAAACCCTCCCAATCGGTATCGACCAACGCGAAGCTGGGTGTTGTGGCCGTTCCAGTGTTCACTAGAAGCGCCATTTTGCCGGGATAGTCGCCGCCAGCTTGGAAGTAGCCGTAGTTCGAAACGATCACATCCTGGAGCCCGTCCCCGTTCTGATCGAAGAGTACGGGATAAGCACCTTCGCCGAACTCCAACATATCCCGCTGGAACAGGTCTTTCCGCTGCCAGTCGAAGATCGGGACCTCATCCGTGCCGGTGTTCAGGTAGTACCACATGCTCTCGAAATTTTGGCAGAGGGAGGTGGCGTTGGGGCTCACCATCAGATCACGCTTGCCATCGAGGTTCACGTCCACGTGGAAGGCTCCTGGGAAGATGGGTAGTTGCAACGGCACGTCGTAGTTCGGGTACGTGCTGTCTTGTGCGGTGATCAGCGCATCGTTCACCGCCCCTCCGTTGAAGAGGGTGGTCAGGTTCTCATGGGAGATGTCACCGAGCGTTAATTCCTTGTCCCCATCGTCGTCCAGGTCCATGGTCAAAAGGGTACTGCCGGAGTGAGCGGCGGCCCGCTCGGTGCCATCGATCGGACGATGGTATTGTTCCTTTAGTTCCCGGACCGCCTTTTCGATCCCGATCGCGAACTCCGGGTTGGGAACGTTGAAACCACAGGAGTCGAACAGGTCAACGCTGTTGTTGTTGGGGTCCTCGGAGAAGTAGCCCCAGCAACGGTTGCGCACCTCATAGGTCAGACTGTCGCAGGTGCCATATTGCTCCATGCTCAGGTTGCGATGGTATTCCACGTAAGCCCCGAAAATGCTGAAGGTCAGGACGTCGAGGTCACCATCGCCGTCCATGTCGTCGATCGCGGGCAGGTCGACCTGTGTGACATAGAGATTGGGGCTCCAAGTGGGTACGTAGTTGCTTCCCACAAGGGAATAGGCCAGTTCGAACTCCAGTCCATTGCCTGTGCTTACGTTCTTATGGACGGAGAAGCCCCCCTGACCAGGTGAGTAACTAAAAAGGTCCTGCTTCCCGTCGCAATTGTAGTCCCGCAAATACGCCCAGCTCTCCAGATCATTGAACGGGTAGGTGGTGCTTATGCTGGGGTCATAGGTGTAGGTACTGCTGCCCGGACCACCTTGGTGGATCAATGCGATCACTTCGTTCCCTGAGCGGTCGAAAACGAATAGGTCCTCTTCGCCGTCCAGGTCCAGATCGGCCTGGGATACCTGGCACCAGTTCATCCCCCCGGCCCATGGCATGGCAAGGGTAACCGTATCGCGCACCACAGGTATGCTTCCGTCATGCTGAAGCAGGAACTGCGCCTGCACCGCGGGGCTCAGGATCAGGAGCCATGCGGCTCCCCAGAATTTGTGGATGGTCATGGTCGAGGGTCGATGGATGGACGAGGCAACCTATGCCCACGTTGCTTTTTCCATGGGCAAAGCTAGGCCTACCGATCGCGGGTCGGCCGCATGGCCCACCTTTCTATATTTGCCGCCCCATTGTCCGGCCTTCACCTATCGCGAAGGAGGACGACCATCGAAATCCCCCTATCGGTCATGCAGAACAGAGGTGCGCTGTGGATCTTCACCATCCTGCTGGCGCTCGCGTGCTTGTGGCAGTTGTCCTTCTCATTGTTCACCTCCCGCGTGGAGAGCAAGGCGCGTCAGGATGCGGGCTTCAGCGCCGATTCCCTCCTGGCGCTCGAGGGTAACGCCGGGCTCGACCGCGATTCGGTGCTTCTGGTGCAGGAGAACCGCATACTGCGCGACAGGGGGCGGGACAAGATCTATCCGCTCTTCGGTTATACCTACAACGAGTGCAAGGAGAAGGAGATCAACCTCGGCCTTGACCTGAAGGGGGGTATGGCCGTGACCTTGGAGGTGAGCATTCCCGAACTGGTGGCCAACCTGAGCGAGAACAGCGACGATGCCACGTTCGCTGCGGTGATGAGCAGCGCTCGCGAGCGTCAGCGCTCCAGCACGGAGGACTTCATCACCCTATTCGCCCAGGAGTGGCAGACGAAGGCCCCCAACGCCAAGATGGCGGCCGTGTTCCATTCCGCGGACAAGAAGGACATGTTCCCCCGCGAAGCGAGCAACGAAGAGATCGTCGAAGCCCTGCGCCGCGAAGCGCGCACCGCGATCAATAACACGGAGAACATCCTTCGCAACCGTATCGACAAGTTCGGTGTCGCCCAGCCCAGCATCCAGAAGCAACAGTTCAGCGGACGCATCCAGATCGAACTGCCTGGAGTTAAGGACAAGGAACGGGTGCGCAAAGTATTGCAGAGCACGGCCAATTTGGAATTCTGGGAGACCTACGACAATGCGGACGTATACCCCCTCCTGGAGGAGGCGAACAAGCGGCTCCGCTCCAATGCCCCTTCTGGTGGGAGCGCTGCGGATAGTCTGCTGGCGGCCGCGGATAGTGCAGCGCTCGCAGCGGACAGCACCGCACTACCACTGGATACCGCCGCTCTCGCCGCGGATAGTGCCAAAGCGGACAGCGCTACCGGGGAGGATCTGCTGGAGTCCTTGGCGGCGGACAGCGATTCGACGGCACTGGACACGGCGGCAGGCAGGGAGAACTTCATCAAGGAGAACCCGCTCTTCGCGGTGCTTACGCCGAGCGTTTTCGGCGGTGAAGGCCAGGGTTACAGGCTGGCCAAAGGGCCTTCCGTCGGGAACGCACGCGCTACGGACACCGCGGCGGTGAACCAGGTGCTTCGTGGCACCAAGGTGGCCGATGTATTCCCTGCTGATATGCGCTTCCTGTGGAGTTCGAAGCCGATCGAAGGCACGGATGTCCTTACGCTTTTCGCGATCAAGGAACCGCGCGGTGGCGAGCCGAAGTTGGACGGTTCATCCATCGTGAACGCCGCTCAGGACTTCGACATGAAGGGCGATGTGGAAGTGATCATGCAGATGGACGCTGAAGGAGCACAGACCTGGAAGGTGATGACGGGGGACAACGTCGGCAAATGCATCGCGATCGTGCTGGACGAACTGGTGTATAGCGCGCCCACCGTGATCAGCGAGATCGGCGGAGGCCGCAGCAGCATCTCCATGGGTTCCGGTGACCTGAACCAGCAGATCCAAGAGGCCGATGACCTGGCGAACATCCTCAAAGCAGGTGCACTGCCTGCGCCGGCGCGCATCATCGACGAGACCATCGTGGGCCCCTCACTGGGCGAGGAGAACATCAGCAGCGGGCTTGTCTCCTTCGGGGTGGCACTGCTGTGCGTGCTCTTGGTGATGGTGCTCTACTACGCGCGTGCCGGCTGGATAGCGGATATGGCCCTCTTGGCGAACGTGTTCTTCCTCGTGGGTACGATGGCATCTATGCAGGCCACCCTGACCTTGGCCGGCATCGCCGGTATCGTGCTCACCATCGGTATGGCCGTGGATGCCAACGTGCTCATCAACGAACGTGTACGGGACGAGATGAAGCAAGGACGAATGCTCAAGAGCGCCTTGGAGACCGCCTATAGCAACCAGGGAGCCCTCTCGGCCATCATCGACTCCAACGTGACCACGTTCGTAACGGCCATTATCCTATATCTCTTTGGTTCGGGTCCCATCCGCGGGTTCGCCACAACGCTGGGCCTGGGTATCCTCACCTCCTTGTTCACGGCGCTGTTCATCTCGCGCCTGCTCATGATGTGGCGCTTGGACCGCGGGAAGACGATCTCCTTCTGGCAGACCTGGAACAAGAACCTGTTCGACGGGGCCAAGGTCGATTTCATGGGCAAGCGGCGCATGTTCTACTTGATCTCGTTGGTGGTTATCGGGATCGGGATCGGTTCCATGGTCACCCGAGGGTTCAACTGGGGGGTCGATTTCTCCGGGGGCAGGGCCTATGTGGTGGAGTTCAAGGACGACGTGGATGTGGAATCCGCGCGGAAGGTCATGGAACCTAAGTTCCAGGATGAGAACGGGCGCCAGTATTCCCTCGCAATGAAAACTTACGGCAGCAACCGGCAGCTGAAGATCACCACCAACTACTTGGTGGATGACCTGACCGTAGGTGCTGATGAACGCGTGGACGCCGCCTTCAAGGGGGGGCTCGATCTCTTGAGCAACCCTTACACGATCATTGAATCGAGAAAGGTGGATGCCACCATCAGCGATGACATCAAGACGAAGGCCCTCACCTCCGTGGGGATCGCATTGCTGTTCATGTTCATCTATATCGCCATTCGCTTCAGCAATTGGCAATACGGGGCCGGGGCGCTGCTCTCGCTCGTGCATGACGTGCTCATCGTGCTCAGCTTGTACTCTCTGCTTTGGGGCGTCGTCGGGTTCTCCATGGAGATCGATGAGGCCTTCATCGCTGTGATCCTCACCGTGGTGGGTTACTCCATCAACGACACCGTGGTCGTCTTCGACCGTATCCGGGAGTTCACACAGGACCATAAGCGTGAAGCGCCGATACCCCTGTTCAACAAGGCCATCAACAGCACGCTTAGCCGCACCTTGAACACCGGGGTGTGTACGTTGATCGTGCTCTTGATCATCTTCTTCTTCGGTGGCGTATCGATCAAAGGCTTCGTTTTCGGACTGTTCGTGGGTACCCTGGTGGGGACCTATTCCTCCATCTTCGTCGCTTCCGCCGCCGCAGTGGATCTGCTGTTGCGCAAGAAGAAGAAGGGCGAGGCGGTGCCCGTGGCGGCCTGACCCTCAATAGACCTCAAAGAAGTCCCGCCCGGCCTCCGGAGCGGGACTTCCTACTTTTGGACCGACCATGTCCTTCGTCCTCATCTTCGACGTCAGCGGTGGCGAGTTGCTCGTCATCCTGATGTTCGCGCTGCTCTTTTTCGGTGCGAAGGGTATCCCGGATATCGCCCGCACGGCGGGTCGTACCATGCGACAACTTCGTGATGCCACCGACGACGTGCAACGCGAGATCCGCAAGGGGGCGATGGAGGTGAAGCGCGAGGTGGATGCCCAGAAGCGCGTCCTAAATGCCGAACCTCCCGATGGCACCCGGTCTAGCGCGCCCAAGTCGAGTCCCACGCCAGGGCCTCAGGATGCTTCCCCTGAGCCCGCGCCCGGAGAGGCCAACGACGCAGTGGAGAAGTAGCCCCTTTCCCAAGGGTCGTTCGGCGCTGGGGTGCAAGATGGTCGGCACGCTCGTTCCTGGACGGCTAGGCGATACGCCGCGTATTTTCTCGAAGCAGTTCTGCCCAGGTCGTTTTTGTCTCATTCTGAAACGTACCCCCTTTTTCAACAGGGTGTTTGTAAGCAATAATGCCCAAAAAGTCATGTATCCCCCCAAAGTGGATACATTCGCGACCTAGAAACACCAATTTTTCATGCCCACCCCCCATTTGCGCGCAAAAGCTTTGGAAGATGTCCTTGATCGCCGCCCGAAGCACACGGAGAATACCGGCCAGCGGATCAGTGAGTACTTCGGTAGCAGTGTGTTCAATGAGGAGGCCATGCGCATGTTCCTCACCGAGGATGCCTATTTCGCGGTGCGACAGGCCATCCACC
>JAGNSU010000042.1:23092-25424 GCA_017987895.1 Flavobacteriales bacterium
CCGAAGCACACGGAGAATACCGGCCAGCGGATCAGTGAGTACTTCGGTAGCAGTGTGTTCAATGAGGAGGCCATGCGCATGTTCCTCACCGAGGATGCCTATTTCGCGGTGCGACAGGCCATCCACCAGGGGTCGCGGATAGACCGGAAATTGGCCGATCAGGTCGCGAGCGGTATGAAGGAATGGGCCGCCAGCAAAGGGGCCACGCACTACACCCACTGGTTCCAACCACTTACCGGTACGAGCGCTGAGAAGCACGATGCCTTCTTCGAACCGATCGGGAACGGCCGAAGCATCGAGCGCTTCGACGGGGGTATGCTCGTGCAGCAGGAACCCGATGCGAGCAGCTTCCCCAGCGGTGGTATTCGCAACACGTTCGAGGCCCGTGGGTACAGTGCATGGGACCCGAGCAGTCCGGCCTTCCTCATGGGCCGCACGCTCTGCATCCCCACCATCTTCATCAGCTATACAGGCGAAGCGCTCGACTTCAAGATGCCCCTGCTCCGGGCGATCAAGGCGGTTGACGAGGCCGCTACCGCCGTCTGCCAGTATTTCGACAAGGATGTGACCAAGGTCACATGCACCTTGGGCTGGGAACAGGAGTATTTTCTCATCGACGAGGCTTTGTACTATGCCCGTCCGGACATCATGGCCTGTGGCCGGGCGCTTTTTGGGCACAGCCCAGCCAAGGGACAGCAGCTCGAGGACCACTACTTCGGCAGCATACCCGAACGCGCGCAAGCCTTTATGCGCGACTTTGAGACGGAGGCACTGAAACTCGGTATCCCGGTAAAAACCCGGCACAACGAGGTGGCCCCGAACCAGTTCGAGTGCGCCCCGGTCTTCGAGGAACTCAACCTCGCTGTGGACCACAACATGCTGCTGATGGATGTAATGGAGAAGACGGCGCGCAAGCACGACTTCCGGGTATTGCTCCATGAGAAGCCATACGCCGGTGTCAACGGCAGTGGAAAGCACAACAACTGGAGCCTGGCCACCAACACCGGCAAGAACCTGCTCCGTCCCGCCAAGACGCCCAAGGAGAACATGCTTTTCCTCGCCTTCTTTGTGAACACGATCAAGGCCATCCATAGCCATGCCGACGTGCTGCGTGCCAGCATCGCCAGCGCGAACAATGATCACCGCCTCGGAGCCAACGAAGCGCCCCCCGCGATCATCAGCGTATTCATCGGTGACTATCTCACCAAGCTGCTGGATGGACTTGAGAAGAACATCAAGGGGGCGATGAGCCCCACCAGCAAAACCGAGTTGAAGCTCGACATCGGCCGGATCCCGCCGGTGATGCTGGACAACACCGATCGCAACCGCACCAGCCCATTCGCTTTCACCGGCAATAAGTTCGAGTTCCGTGCCGTGGGCAGCAGCGCCAATTGCGCGGCGTCCATGACCGTGCTCAACACCATCGTGGCCAACCAGTTACGGGAGTTCAAAACGACGGTGGACGCGCTGATCAAGAAGGGCGCGAAGAAGGACGAGGCCGTCCTGCGAGTGATCCGAGACCTGATCGTGGAGAGCAAGCCCATTCGTTTCGAGGGGAACGGCTACGGGGATGAATGGAAGAAGGAGGCCGCCAGGCGTGGGCTCGGCAATATCCAAGACACCCCCCGTGCTCTCGATGTATGGGGCCGCAAGGAGACCAAGCAGCTCTTCAAGGACATGGGTGTGCTGAGCGAGGTGGAACTGGAGGCCCGACACGAGATCGAGCTGCACAGCTATGTGCTCAAGATCCAGATCGAGAGCAGGGTATGTGGCGATCTGGCCGTGAACCATATCATTCCAGCGGCTATCAGCTATCAGAACCGATTGCTGGAGAACGTGCGGGGGCTGCGCGAAGTGCTGGGTGCGGAGAAGGCCAAGAAAGCCGCGGCTACGCAGATCGAGCTCATCGAGGAGATCAGCGAGCACGTCGGTAAGATGAAGTCCCTCACCGACGCCATGATAGAAGCCCGTCGACAGGCCAACACCATCGAGGACCACCGGGCGAAGGCTATTGCTTACTGCGACAAGGTGCGTCCCTTCCTGGACGAGATCCGCACCCACAGCGATAAGTTGGAACTCACTGTGGACGATGAACTGTGGCCGCTGCCGAAATTGCGCGAACTGCTCTTTACCCGGTGAGGCACGTTCGACCCGGGTCGTACACCGTGACGCGTGAACATGAGGCTTTCGCGCTTCGTCCATCGTCGTTGCGACATTTGCTTACTTTCGCCCGGAACCAACCACCGGACCTATCCTGCACCTGCCGATGCGTATGAGCAAGTTCCTGGCCTGCCTGAGCGCGGGCCTGTTGATCTCCACTGTGGCGATGGGC
>JAGNSU010000166.1 GCA_017987895.1 Flavobacteriales bacterium
AGCGGACGACGAAATGCTGCTCGGCCCTGCCTTCCGCGCCCACAGCACGCAAAATGTACATGCCTTGCTCGGCGCGGCCTTGCAAGTGTAGATCGAAGCGCTGGCCAGGTGCGAGGTTCACACGCTCACGGTGCATCGAGCGACCGGAAACATCCAGTACTTCGATCCATTGCACTGCGAACGCGCCGTTGTTCTGCACGGTCATGTCGCCATTGCTCGGGTTGGGGAACACCGAGAAACTCGGGCGCCCGTTCTCCGCCAGCCCGGTGCCAAGACAATTCAACGCGCTCACCTCGATCGAATAGGGTCCCACCGCATTGTTGCCCAGATCGAGCACCACAGGCACATAGTAGGTGCCCGCTTCAAGCTGGTAGAAGAAGTAGCTCACGTTCTGGTCACCGCAGACCGTATCGTTGAACGTGCTGAAATAGACCACCGAATCCCCGGGGCAACTGGTGACCAGGAAGCCGAACGAATTGGTCCATGCCGGGTTGAGGCCGCAATAGGAAATGGTGACCTCCGTGCAAGTGTCCGTGGTGAAGGCGTGCCAGACCACGGGTGCCAGGCCGAAAGGAGAGTTCGGGACCCAGTCCCCAGCGGCCGTAGCGCCGGTATTGTCGCCCACAAGTGTCAATGTATCGCCAGGGGCCAGGTCATTCGCGACCACATCCCCGCAGAGGTCGTTCACCGGCGCGTTAGTGCCCGGGCACGCTGTTGCGGTCACCTCAATGGCGTAAGGGCCTACCGCATTGTTGCCCGGATCGAGCACCACAGGCACGTAGTAATCGCCAGCGGCCAATTCATCAAAGGAATAGGTCAGATTGCCGTCGCCGCAGGAGGTGGTATCGAAGGTGCTGAAGAACACCAGCGAGTCCGCCGGACAACTTGTGGCCATGAAACCGAAGGCGTTCGTCCAGGTCGGGTTCAGTCCGCAATAGCGCACGGTCACATCCGCACATGTCGGTAGGCTGATCTGGTGCCAAACCACAGGAGCGCCAGCGAACGGAGAGGTCTGAACGAAATCACCGGTTGGCGTGGCATTGCTGTTGTCACCGGCAAGAACGAGCGTATCGCCGACCGCCAAGGTCTGCGCGATGGTCTGGCTGCAAAGGTCCTGAAAGGTGGGGGAAGCGCAGCCCGTGGCGCTCACCTGGATGGTATAGGGTCCCACCGCGTTGTTGCCTGGATCAAGGACCACAGGGATGTAGTAGGTCCCCGCAGGCACGTCATAGTAGATATAGGTCAGGTTGCCGTCGCCGCAATCGTTGTCGTTGAAGGTGCTGAAGAAGAGGAGCGAATCGCCAGGACAATCCAGGCTGAGGAAGCCGAAGGCATTGTCCCAAACTGGGGCGAGGCCGCAGTAGCTCACGGTGACATTGCTACACGTGGTGGTGGTGATCGCGTGCCATACCACGGGAGCTCCGGCGAAGGGCGATCCGGGGACAAAGTCGTTGTCGGGCGTTGCGTTCGTATTGTCGCCGCTGAAGGCCAGCGTGTCGTTCACCGCGAGCACTTCGGGGAGCACCTGTGAACAGTCATCGTTCGGCACACCACCTGCACAAGCTGTCGCGGAAACGGAGATCGAGTAGGGACCGATGGCATTATTGCCCGCATCGAGCATAACGGGGATGTAATAGGTGCCTGCTGCGACGTTGCTGAAATGGAAAGTGGGGTTGCCATCCCCGCACTCGGTGTAGTTGCAATCGTCGCAGAACTCCCTGTTCGCACTGTCACCAGGGCAGGTGAGCGCCAGGAAGCCCAGTGCATTGTCCCAGGAAGGGTTCAACCCACAATAGCTCACCACCAGATCATTGCAGGCATCCGTGGTGATGGCGTGCCAGACAACCTGGGCCGTGCTGAAAGGGAAACCGGGGATCCAATCGCCTTCATGGGTCGCGTTGGTATTGTCACCACTGAAGATCAGCGTGCCACCCGAAGCCAGGGGTTCAGGGACTACGGTGTAACAACTA
Organism: Flavobacteriales bacterium; assembly: GCA_017987895.1. GTDB lineage: Bacteria > Bacteroidota > Bacteroidia > Flavobacteriales_F > PHOS-HE28 > PHOS-HE28. The sequence goes on from JAGNSU010000166.1 coordinate 1,971, forward strand.
TCATTTGCCGGAGGCACGATGGCCTGACATGCGGCGGCGGTGACGTTGATCGCGTACGGACCTCCGCCGCCCGGTGGCATGTAGACCGGGAAATAGTAGGTGCCGGCGGGTACACTATTGAACTGCGCAGTGGCATTGCCATCGCCGCACGCCGAGCCGTTCACGAAGGCGGCCGGTAGGTATTGGTTGTCCGCCGGGCAGGTGGTGAACAACGCGTTCCAGATATCGTTCGACCCGAAAACGGTGGGCGAACCGCAATAGTCGATCGTGATATTGGTGCAGGTATCCGTGGTGAAGACATGCCAGAAATTGGCCGTACCGGCGGCCGCGGTGCCGGGCAGAGCGTCGCCCGTGGCGGTGGCAGTGCTATTGTCACCGGTCCAGAGCAGAGGCGTGCCAGCCTCCAAAACATCGGGCACTGCTTGCGAACAATCGTCCACGCCCTGTGCCCAGGCGACAGGTGCGGAAAGGGACCAAAGAGCGAGGGTGAGAAGCGCGACACGCGCGGGAGCGGAACAAATGATCATATCGTGAGATTCAGGTGGTTGCTTGTTGGGATCCACAAAGATGGTCGCTGTATGTTACTTCAGCAGGCGATCTCGATGAATGGTTATCAACGGCCCGCTGTCATCTTGGACAGGACGACCGGATACCTTTGGCCACCGACGTTCCCACCCATGCCTCAGGACCCGACCACCCTCCCACTTTCCGGTGAGCGCGCCTTGGTATGCGGCGCCAGCCAAGGCATTGGCCGGGCAACTGCGCATGCGCTGGCCGAACAGGGTGCTGCCGTCACCTTGCTGGCCCGGACGGAGAAGGCTCTCGCGCAGGTCCTCGCTTCACTGCCCGGGCGCGGCCATGCGATCATAGCGGTGGATCTCGCCGACACGACGGCTCTCGGGCAGGTGGTCTCGGATCATCTGCGCGCTCACGGCCCGTTCAGCATCCTGGTGAACAACGCCGGTGGCCCCCCACCAGGCCCTGCGCACCAGGCCGAACTGGCCGCCTTTGAACATGCGTTCCGTCTCCATTTGCTGGCCTTCCAGGCCCTGGTGCTCGTGGTGGCGCCGGGCATGAAAGCGGTGCGCCACGGGCGCATCATCAATGTGATCAGCACCAGCGTGAAGCAACCGCTGCCGAACCTGGGCGTGAGCAACACCATCCGTGGGGCGGTGGCGCAATGGAGCAAGACGCTGGCGAACGAGCTGGGGCCCTTCAACATCACGGTGAACAACGTCCTGCCCGGGGCCACGAGCACGGAGCGGCTCGCGGCGATCATCCGCAACAAGGCCGCGGCCACGGGAGCGACGGAGGCCGATGTGGCCCAGCAGATGATGGATGAGATCCCGTTGCGGCGCTTCGCCGCACCCGAAGAGGTCGCGCACGCCATCGCGTTCCTAGCAGGGCCGCATGGCGCCTACATCAACGGCATCAACCTGCCGGTCGACGGTGGGCGCACCGGTTGCTTGTAGGCCTCACGCGGGTTCGCGCGCCGCCAGGCGGAAGCCCTGCCCGTGTATGTTGATGATCTCCACTTCCGGGTCGTCCTTCAAGTACTTGCGAAGTTTAGCGATGTACACATCCATGCTTCGCCCGTTGAAGTAGTTGTCATCCCCCCAGATCTCTCGCAACGCAAGGCGTCGCTCCAATAGGCCGTTGCGATGGAGGCATAACAACCGCAGTAGTTCCGACTCTTTGGTGGTGAGCTTTTTTTCCACCCCCTCACGGATGAGCAATTGCTTCCGCAGGTCGAACGCGTACGTGCCCAGGACGTAGTGCTGCGGTTGGTCCTTCGCCCCCATGGGGCCTTTGGCACGCTTGAGCACGGCTTGCACGCGCAACACCAGTTCCTCCATACTGAAGGGCTTGGTGAGGTAGTCGTCCGCCCCGCTTTGGAAACCCTGGATGGTGTCCTGCTTCATGCTTTTCGCGGTGAGGAAGATGATCGGCACCTGCTCATCCTTCAGGCGGATCTCGCGGGCGAGGGTAAAGCCGTCCTTCACCGGCATCATTACGTCCAGCAAAAGCAGATCGAAGCGGCCTTGAGCATAGGCCTTGAGCCCTTCCGCACCATCGTTGCGAAGCTCCACGTCGAAGCCCTTCACGCGCAGGTACTCCGCGAGCAGGGTGCCCAGGTTGGGGTCATCCTCGACCAGTAGGAGCTTGAAGTGTGTGTCCATGTTCGAAGGGGAGTGTGATGGTGAACGTGCTGCCGTTCCCGGGGGTGCTTTCCACAGCAATGCGTCCATGATGGCGTTCCACCACGGCGCGCACATAGCTCAGCCCGAGCCCGAAGCCTTTCACGTTATGGATGTTGCCGGTGGGCACGCGATAGAGCTTGTCGAAGATCCTGCGTTGTTCGGTGCGTGGGATCCCGATCCCATTGTCGCGCACGGAAACGGACAGGCCGGAGGCATCGCTCCGAGTGGAAACCATGATGCGCGGTTCCTGGGCGGAATATTTGATGGCGTTGTCCAGCAGGTTGTGCAGCACATTGGTCAGGTGGATGCGATCGCCCTGCACATGGTAGAGGTCCGCGTGCAGGTCCAGGTCGATACGGCCATTGCGCCGGGACGCTTGTATCTGAATGCTCCGCACCACGTCCTGTAGTACGGCATGCAGATCGAGGTCCACCGGTTTGATGCGCATCTGCCCGCTGTCCAGCACCGCGCTCTGCAGCACGTTCTCCACGAGTACGCCTAGACGCTTGTTCTCATCGCGGATCATGTTCACGAAGGTCTTGGTCTGTTGTTCGGTGCGTGGCATACCCGGATCGGACAACGCCTCGCAGGCCAGGGCGATCGTGCTGATCGGGGTCTTCAGTTCATGGGTGAGGTTGTTCACCAGGTCGTTCTTGATATCGCTGATGCGTTTCTGGCGATGGATGGTCCGCATGGTGATCACAAAGGCGAGCACGATCACCAGCAAAAAGGCCGCGGACATGGCCAGCAGCGGGCGCATGCTGCGCCATACATGGCGCTGTTGGCCGGGTACCAGCACATGCAAATGCGTGGCGGAGGCGTCCGGATCATTGCGGAAGAGGCGCACGCGATGGGGTGAGGCGAACAGACCGGCCGTGTCGAGCGCTTCGTTCTGGGAAAGGAGCCACGCCCGACCGTCCGCATCGAACACCCCGTGTATGTGGGCTTGCTCGATACCCCGGGCACGCATCTCCTCCATGATGAGCGAATCCAGCAACCGCGGATCGATCCGTTCCACCACGGACTGTGCCGCGCCCGCCGCCAAGATGCCGCGCAACATCTCCGCGATCAGGTCGTCCTGCGTCGCGGGGGTAGGTCCGGTGGGCAACGTGTCCGCCGCCGCATGGTCGATCCGGGCCAATAGTTCCTTCCCACTTTCATGGCCGCGCAAGTGGACGATGGCATCGAGCCGCTCCATGCGATCGCTCACCGCGAGCAAGGCATTGTCCACGCTCTGCGCGAACTGCACGTCCTTCAACAGCATGGTATCATTGATCCACCGCACCTGGATGATGACCAGGCCCACGAGCGCGAGGGTGATCGCCACGCTCAGGCCCATGATGGACCGCTCGTTCACGCGACGAAAATATCCCGGGCCCAGGGGGGGCTTGGCCGGTTAACGTTCTTTAACGGCCGTTGGCGGTGCGTTAACGTTCGCCGCGCAGGGCGGGGTCTACGTTCGCATCGTCCGATCCACCGTCGCCATGATCACCCGCATCCTTCTGCTCAGTACCCTTCTGTTCCAGGCCGGGATCGCCAGCGCGCATCCCGACGGACCCGAGATGACCCGCACCCAGCGCCGTACCGGAGTACGACCCGCTGCTGACGACCTACTTCGGGCCACGCCGTTCCGGTACACCAAGAAACCCAAGAGCACCTCCTTCGCACCTGCGGGAACGAGTGGTGGTCCCATCGAATTCAAGAGGCTGGTCATCGAGTAGGTTCGTTCAATGACAGCGCAACAAGGGGCTGGAAGGCTCTCACATAGTGAGGGCCTTTCGGCTTTAAGGTCCGCGCCTGTTGACGCTCAAGGCTACCTTTCGGCCGTCCTCTCCCATGGAACAAGGTCTCAACTATATCGGGGGCGAATTCCTACCCGCGCAAGGCCAAGGCTGGCTGGATGTGCATACACCTGCTACCGGTGCGGTGTTCGCCCGGATACCGGATAGCGATGAACGGGATGTGGACCTTGCGGTGACGGCAGCGCTCAGTGCGCTCGGTGGCTGGCAGGGCTTGGGACGGGAGGGCCGCAGCCAGGCTATGTTGCGCATCGCGGCCCGTGTGGAGCGTGATCTGGACCGCTTCGCTGCAGCCGAATCACAAGACAACGGGAAGCCGGTCCATTTGGCCCACGAAGTGGACATCCCGCGCGCGGTGGCCAATCTCCGCTTCTTCGCTACCGCGATCCTGCACCAACAAAGTGAGGCCCACCTAACGGATGATCTGGCGGTGAACTACACCGATCGGCAACCTGTCGGGGTAGCCGGGTGTATCAGTCCATGGAACCTGCCGCTCTACCTTTTCACCTGGAAAGTGGCGCCGGCCCTTGCCGCAGGCTGCGCGGTAGTGGCCAAGCCTTCGGAGGTGACACCATGGACGGCCTATCTTCTCGCACAGGTCTGCGCGGAGGAGGGTCTTCCGCCAGGGGTGCTGAACATCGTTCATGGTCTTGG
>JAGNSU010000167.1 GCA_017987895.1 Flavobacteriales bacterium
GTACCACACAGTATTGGTGCTGGATCATCGTGGCCGCCGCGTTGGCCGGACCGATGCTCACCTCCTCGAACTCGCGCATGTAGCGTTTCGCGATACGCCGCACTTCGCCGCTCATCGTCGCACTGAATAGCCAGGTGCGCTTGTCCTTCGGGGTGTTCTGGAGGATCTCGGTGAGATCCTCCTGGAAGCCCATGTTCAGCATTTCGTCGGCCTCGTCCAGCACCACGACGTCCACCGTGGTGAGGTTGAGCACATCGCGGCCGATCAGGTCCAGCAGGCGGCCCGGCGTGGCCACGATGATCTGGGCGCCGCGCTGGATGTCGCGGATCTGGTCGCGGATGCTGGCGCCGCCGTAAACGGCTACCACACGGGTGCCCTTCATGTGCGCGGCGAAGCGCTCCAGGTCCTTTGAGATCTGCACGCAGAGCTCCCGGGTGGGTGCAAGTACAAGTGTTTGGATCGTGCGGTCCGCTGGATCCAGGAATTCCAAAATGGGCAGGCCGAAAGCCGCGGTTTTCCCGGTCCCCGTCTGTGCCAGGGCCACCACATCCTTTTCGCTGGTAAGTAGAAGGGGAATGGCCCGCGCCTGCACAGGCGTAGGCGTATGGAAGCCGAGGTCGCCCAGGGCCTTTAGCAGTTCGGGGCGGAGGCCCAGATCCTCGAATGCGGGAGTAATAGCGGTCTCGGGTACCATCGGCAGCAATGCCGGGCACAGTAATTCGGCGAACGGCGGCGCGAAGGTACGGGGCCGGGCCCTTAGCGGCCCGGCGGTGTTCCGGCGGCGAGGCGAAGGCCTACAGCGGTGCTGAAAGCGCGGGACGATACGGTATCCAGGTGGTTGCCGTCGGTATACGTGTAGCGGTCGCGCTCCGGGAGGAAGTCCCAGTATTGGATGCCGTGGTTATCCGCGAGTTTCTGCATCCGTTCATTGAAGGTTGGCCAAAGCTCGTTCTCCAATTCCGCTATGGCGTTGCACACCGGCAACCGGATGAGGTATACCGTTCCATGCGGTTGGAGCAGGTCGACGATCTGTTCGAGGGACGCGATCCTCTCATCGGAGGGCCGGTTGCGTGGCAGCACCTGCACCGCATAGTGTCTCACTTTGCGAGCGGTGCGCTCGCGTACGGTCGCACTGTCCACGCGCGCCCGGATCTCCAACCAGCCGTCGTCGTGGAGGAACCCAAGGGTATCCGGGTCGTGCAAGGGACCGGCGATCAAACTGCCCCATCCGGCCCTCATGTGGCGGAGCAGGTACTCATAGTTGGGTGTACCGGTATAGGTCCATTGTTCCACGAGTTTTCGGCCCACTTCGCGCATGGGCCCCATGTGCCCTTGCTTGTCCACCTGGTTGGAGAGGCTCCACGGATCCACCGTAACGAGGAAAAGTCCATCGTCATCGTCCTTGCGCAATTTGGCTTCCACGGCATGTGCATAGGTGGGCCCGTAGGGTGAGTGGGCTATGGTGAAGGCGAAATTGAACAAGGGGGTCTGTACACCCGAGCCCTGGAGCAATGGTGCGATAACAGCGGGCCGCAGACCTTGTGCGGCGCGGGAGGTTCCCAGGATCAAGGAGGGGCGCCGATCGCCGGTGAAGCGGAGGTAGTAGTCATCGGTACGGCCATCCGCGAAGAAGCCGGCCACCAAGTGCGCTACTAGAACGAGCAGAAGCGCTATCGATGTCTTGATCAGGAAGCCGCGCATGACTTAGAACTGGAAGTAGATGAACTCGGCTTTGGCGAAGTGGCCGAAGAAGAAGATCAGTAGGAAGACCGCGGTGTAGCATGCCCGCCGCATCCACGGGCGCAGATGGGCCACTTGCAGCGCGTGCTGCCGCGCGCGTTGCAGCCATTCGGTGATCAACAGGATGGCGATCATGGCCATGAGCCAGGGATCCAGTTCGTCCGGAACGCGGAAGAGCGAAGGGGATAGCATGCCGCGCAGATAGTCCATGGCTTGGCCGATGCTATCGGCGCGGAAGAAGACCCAAGCCACGGTGGTACATGCGAAGGTGAGCACAATGGCGGGCAGATCGCGCCAGGTGGCCAACGCGCCCACCGGGCTGTGCTTCCTGTTCTTCCCGCGCAGCAACAGCGGAAGGAAGAGCAAGGCATTGATCGCGCCCCACGCGAGGAATGTCCAGTTGGCCCCGTGCCAGAAACCGCTGAGCAGGAAGATGATGAACACGTTGCGCACCTGCATGGCCCGTGTGCCGCGGCTGCCGCCGAGGGGCAGGTACACGTAGTCGCGGAACCAGGAACTGAGGCTGATGTGCCAGCGGCGCCAGAATTCGGCGATGTCCCGGCTGAAGTAGGGGTAGGCGAAGTTGCGCATGAGTTCGAAGCCGAACAAGCGCGCTAGGCCCAGGGCGATATCCGTGTAGCCGCTGAAGTCGCAATAGATCTGGAAGGCGAAGAGCAGCGCACCAAGTGCGAGCGTATCCGCGCTATGCCAGCCCACATGGTCGAAGATCCGGTTCACCACCGGAGCGCAGCCATCGGCGATCACCGCTTTCTTGAAGAACCCCCACAGCATCTGGCGCATGCCATCGGCGGCTAGCAGGGGATCGAACACGCGCTTGCGCTGGAACTGGGGGAGCATATTGCTCGCGCGTTCGATGGGCCCGGCGCACAGTTGGGGGAAGAAACTGATGAAGGCCATGAAGGCCGCGATGTCATGCACCGGTTCGATGCGTTTGCGGTACACATCGATCGTATAGCTCAGGGCCTGGAAGGTGTAGAAGCTGATGCCCACCGGCAGGATCACGTCCAGCAACACAGGGTTCGCGCTGAAGCCGAACCGGGCCATCAGGTCAGCGAATTGGTGCGAGAAGAAATCGAAGTATTTGAAGGTGCCGAGCGTACCCAGATTGCCGATCAGGCTGATGGCCAGCAACCAGCGGCGCTTCTTCGGATCGGGCGTACGTCCGAGCGCCAGGGCCACGAAGTAGTCCGTGAGGCTGGTGGCGATGAGCAATAGCAGGAAGCGGGGGTCCCACCAGCCATAGAACAGGAAGCCCGCGGCGATCAAGACGATGTTCTGGGCGCGGAGACGCTGCCGTAGCGCCCAGTAAAGAGCGAACACCAGCGGCAGGAAGGCCGCGAAGGCCAGTGAATTGAAGAGCATACGGCCTGCGAAAGTCGCGAAAGATGGATGGACCACCATCCCGGACCCGATCGTGGCGGAGGGCTACTTTCGCGGGCCATGCTCCTGCTCTCGGCGAACGGCACGCTGCGCACCATCCTGGTCCTGTTGATCATCTGGCTGGTGCTGCGGATGGTGATGCGCCTCCAAAGGGAACGCCAAAGACCTGGTGCGCATCGGGCGGAGCGTGACGGGCGCTCACCGGGCGATGTGCGCATTGAACGCCCGGAAGGGAACACGCGCTCCCAAAGCGGGGGCAATGTCATCGACGTCGATCACGAAGAGATCCGCTGAACCATACCGCATGAAGCCTTTCGACCTGAAACGCGCCTGGCCTTACCTGGCCATCGTTGCCTTGTTCTATACGCTCAGTCTGGCCTATTTCAGTCCGGTGCTGGAAGGCAAGCAAATGGTGCAGGGGGACAAGCGCAACTGGCAGGGCATGGCCCAGGAGATGCTGGAGCACCAGGAGGAATTCGGTGTGTACCCGCGTTGGACCGGCAGCATGTTCGGAGGGATGCCGTCCTACCAGATCATCGGCGATACCGACCACAACTTGCTGCACGTGGTGGACGATCTGTTCCACGGGTTCCTGCCCCGTCCGGCCAGTTTCCTCTTCCTGTACCTCGCGGGCATGTTCATCCTGCTCTCCTGCCTGGGGGTGGGGCCATGGCTTTCGCTGGTCGGTGCGCTGGCCTATGCGTTCTCGTCCTACTTCTTCGCGGTTTTGGAGGCCGGCCACAACAGCAAGGCGAACGCCATCGGCTACATGCCCATGGTGCTTGCCGGGGTGTACCTGGTGTATCGAGGGCGCAAGTGGTTGGGTGCGGCGCTGCTGGCCTTGTTCATGGGGCTGCAGATCATGATGAACCACGTGCAGGTCACCTATTACCTCGGAATGGTGATCGTGCTGTTCGTCCTGGCCGAGGCTGTGCGAGCGGTCCGGGAGCGCGCTCTGCCCGACTTTCTCACGCGTTCCGGCTTGGCCGCCGTGGCGGTCGTGCTCGCCTTGTTGTGCAACACGGGCTTGCTCTGGAGCACCTGGGAATATGGCAAGTACACCACACGAGGAACGAGCGAGCTGACGATCAAGCCCGATGGGAGCCCGGCTTCCGACATCCGGACCGGGGGGCTCGATCGCGATTACGTGACCCAATGGAGCTATGGCAAGCAGGAGTCCTTCACACTGTTGATCCCCGATGCCAAAGGCGGACCCACAGGTGCTATTGGCAACGATCCGGACGCCCTCGCCAAAGCCGATCCCCGCTTCAGGGAGAACCTGGGCCGCATGAACCGCTATTGGGGCGATCAGAGCTTCACCTCCGGCCCGGTCTACGTCGGGGCCTTGGCGCTCCTGTTGATGCTCTTATTGATCATGACCGCCGAAGCCCGCGCGCGGTGGTGGGCGCTTGGGGCCTTGGTGCTCATCGGCGCATTGCTCGCCGTGGATGCTCCATTGCTCGCCGGAGCGCTGGTCATCGCCTACCTGCTCGCCGGCTTGTATTGCTGGCGCGATCCATTGCCCTATGCCCTTTTCAGCGGGCTGGTGCTCACCTTGTTGCTTTCCTGGGGCCACAACTACATGCCGCTCACTGACTTCTTCCTGGACCATGTGCCGGGTTACAACAAATTCCGGGCGGTCACCATCATCCTCGTGATCGTGGAATTGGCGGTGCCGGTGTTGGGGGTCCTGTTCCTGCACCGGTTGCTGCGCGATGGCGCTTGGGAAAAAGCCCTGGAGCGAAGAGCGCTGATCACCTGTGGCGTGCTCGCCTTGGCGTTGGTGGCGATGGCCAGCGCGCCCGGTTCCTTCTTCGACCTCCTGAGCGATATGGAACGCGCCAGTTTCAACGATCAACTGGAGGCCAACCCCAAGTCGGAAGCCCAGCTGGTGGCGGTGGTGGATGCGTTGAAAGAGGTCCGCGCCGGCATCTTCAGCGCGGATGCCTGGCGGAGCTTCGCGTTCGTGGTGGCCGGTGGTGCCTTGGTCTTTTTCTATGGGCGTCGTAAGGTGCCCTTGGCCGCCTTCCTGGGAGGCGTGGGCGCTTTGATCCTCATCGATCTGTGGACCGTGGACAAGCGCATGGTGAACAACGACAAAGACCGGGGCCGCTACCTGCAATGGGAGGACCCTTCCGCTGCGGCGTACCCTTTCGCACCTACCAAGGCCGACATGGCGATCCTGCAGCAAGAGGAGACCGAAGCCTCCCGCGCGGAATACGCGAAGCGATCGGACGCGCGAAAGGCATTGCGCGCCCGGGAGAAAGGCTCGGCCAGGAAGGTGACGGAGCTCGAGGAAGTGGTGATGCGCTTCGGCAGCGTGCGGCGCCATTCGCATTACCGCGTGCTTTCGCTGAACAATCCGTTCAACGATAGCCGGGTCAGCTATTTCCACAAGAGCCTCGGCGGCTACCACGGCGCCAAACTGAAGCGGTACCAGGAGCTCATCGAGTTCCACATCGCCCCGGAATATTCCGAAGTGCTCTCCCTGTTGCAGGCGGGCACCGATCCAGCCAGCCTCGCCGCCGTGCTGGCAAGGCAGCCGGTGCTGAACATGTTGAACGCGCGCTACCTGATCGGATCTCCGGACCAAGCTCCCATCCGCAACCCGAACGCACTGGGCCCCGCGTGGTTCGTGCGGGATGTGCAATGGGCCAAGGACGCCGATGCGGAGATCCAGGCGGTCGGTGGCATCGATCCCAGTATCACCGCGGTGGTGGATGAGCGCTTCCGCAGCACACTGAAGGGCGATGGCAGTACCGACACGCTTGCGCAGGTAACGCTCACCGAATACCGCACGGACCGCCTCACCTATACGACGCGTTCCGCGAGCGGTGGGGTGGTGGTCTTCAGCGAGATCTGGTACGGCCCCGACTGGCATGCCACCATCGACGGCGCGCCTGCGGACCACGTGCGTGCGGATTATGTGTTGCGCGCGATGGACCTGCCACCGGGTGAACACACCGTCGTGTTCCAACTCGAGAGCAAGTCCACCAGCACCGGCGGAAAGGTCACCCTGGCCAGTTCGGCGCTACTGTTGCTGCTCGTGTTAGGAGCGCTCTTCGGCGAATGGCGCCGCGCGCGGTCCGCATGAAGCGGGTGCTGATCATCACCTACTACTGGCCACCGAACGGTGGCGCTGGCGTTTACCGCTGGCTGAAGTTCAGCAAGTACCTCCCTGAGCACGGGTGGCAGCCGGTGATCTACACTCCGGAGAACCCCGAATCCGTGGCGGACGATCCGGGCTTGCTGCGCGATGTGCGCGCCGACATCGAAGTGATCAAGCACCCCATCACCGAACCCTTCAACCTTTACAAACGCTTCACGGGGCGCGGCCGGAACGAGAAGGTGCAGGTGGGGTTCCTCAACGAGAAGAAGCAAGGTGGTTGGAAGGAGGATCTGGCGCTCTGGGTGCGGAGCAACTTCTTCATCCCCGATGCACG
>JAGNSU010000168.1 GCA_017987895.1 Flavobacteriales bacterium
TGCGTGTAGATACCGATCTCGGTCACCGTCCAGGAATTGATGGGCCAGTTGGTGTTGAAGTCCTTCCAGGATTTCTGCGCGGGCTGGTTCTTGGGCGGTTCTATGCTTTCAGCGATGCACAGTGCATTGTTCTGCACGCTCCCGCAATTGTTCGGGCAGCACACGTCCCAATCGTAGGTGGGGTTCGGACCACCGGGTACAAAGCCCGGTGCGGGGCCGTAAGTGCTCACGCCTGCTTCATCCCACAAGGGACTGCCATCGGTGAACCAGCCATGGTAGATGCTGTTCACCGAACGCTCCGCACCGAACGCACCCATGTTGGTGAGGTAGGCCGTGCCGTTCGGGTTCACGCCGTGGAAATAGTGGACGAAACCACCGGCGGCCTTTTCATAGTTCGCCGCGTTCGCCCCGTCCAACCCATGGGTGTTCATCGTGGTGAACATGCTGCCCTGGTGGCCCTTGGTGGTATTGCTGCCCCACGTGTAGTTGTTGGTGGCCAGGTAGGCACCGTACGCATCAGTGGCGTCGATGTATGCTGGAAGATTATCCGCGTTGTTGGCGCTCAGCGATGATGCGTACGCATCCTGGATGGCGTCGAGCACCGCCGGTGTGGGTGCCGCACAGTTGGCGTAGTAGAGAAGCATGTCCTGATCGGCCGCTTCAAAGGGGTAGGCATAGCTCCATTGCAACAAGTGCGCATCGGTATAGTGCGCATCGAAGTAGGTGCGGTAGCCGGTGTTACCCGTAGCGGCATAGAGGTAGAGCGCAGCGGAAAGGTGCCGCATGTCCGTATCGTACGTGCCCAGTTCGGGATCCGGGTTCACCAAGCCGGTGTTCGTGCTGAAGACGTTCGGGTTCGCTGCGGCCCAGTCGTAGCTGGCGATGGCGGCATCACGAAGTGTTTGGACATAGGTGGTTTGTCCAACGGCCTCGAACTGGATGCTGGCGAGCGCGCACATGGCGGCTGTGGAGAAGGTGGCCGAGGTGCTCGGACCGGAATGGCGACGCACGTTCACATCCGCGCTCGGCGGGCTGATGTTCCCCGAAGAGGAAGTGGTCACCGCCACTTTTCCGATCACGGAACCATCGGGCAGGCGCATGCGGAGGAGCCAGTCCAACTCGTATTTCACTTCATCCAGCAGATCGGGAACACCATTCCCGCTTTCGGGGATGCCGGAATCATCCCCCCACACGCCGGGGTTCTCCCAGTAGGCGAGCAGCAGATCGCTGAGCACACCATAGGTCCAGTTCACATACTTGTTGTGGTCTCCGGCATCGTGCCAGCCGCCGTGCAGGTCGCGTTCGTTAGCAGGCAACGGGTTGGTCACCAGACGGCAGTTCAGGTCCTGGTCCGTGCCGATGTGGCACGGAGAGGGATCGCTCCAGCCCGCATCCGCGTATGCCGCCGGTTTGTCCGTGCCGCAGCGCTGGTAGTAGAAGGCACGCAGTGCCGTGGTCAATACATCGGCATACACGCAATCATCGATCTCGAACCGGTGCGAGCGTGTGTTGTTGGTGGGATCGTGGATGTAGTAGCTGCCAGCGGTGGTCACCGTGCTGAAGTCGAACCACCAGACCACGTCGCCGCTTTGATCGTGCTGTTGCCCACCGTTCCAGGTTGCGGGTGTCGCGCTGAAGAGCACGGTGTTCGTGCCCCATTCGCGCACTTCGAGCGTGGCGCCGGGGGCATAACTATCCGCCGCATTGTAGCCCACCTGCGGATCGCTGATCACCGCGATCTTCTCGTCGCCAGTGCGGTAGCCGAACTGGTCCACCGCGATCCGATCGGTTTGCGTGCCGAGTTGGGCCGAAAGCCCGGAGATGAAGCAGAAGAGAATGGGGGAGAGGAGCGTTCGCATGCCGATCGGGTTGATGCGCTCAGGAAGATCAGGTCCTGGGCTGCGCGATGTCCAAGGTACTTCGACCGGCGAGCCCATCGCATCGATGATCCTCCTCCGGTCTAGAGGACTAATCCATGGTACGCAATCTCCGCCCACTATCAGGGCTCACCGCCTGGTCCAGGGTCGTGCGATCCGCCTTGCGCGAACCGACGTACCAGTTCCTGTCCACGACCAGCACATCCTTCTTCCCTACGCTCCAAGGCAGGGTGCGCCATTGTGCGGACACTTCCACCGTACCGCTATTGGCCCCGGCCTGGAGGGTGATCGGCATGGCCAAGCCGTCCACACAATCCGTCAGCCGGACGTAGATGCGTTTGTTGCGCATCCCCCATTCCAACGTCGGGACCTGCGTGGTGCGCAAGTATTGATCGAACACCTTGCCGAGGTCGCGCTTCGCGAACGTGCTCATGAAGGTCTCCACATCAGCGCTCATCACCGTGCTGTGGTAATAGTGCCTGTTCATCTCCAGCAGCATCGCTTTGAAAACACTGTCGCCCACGATGTGGCGGATGGTATGCAGCATGCTGGCGCTCTTGTGGTACATGTCGCCGCTGCCTTCCTGGTTCACGCCGTACGGGCCGATGATCGGGATGTCGTTGTGGATGTTCTTCCGGCAGCCGATCACATAGTCATTGCCCGCCTCTTCGCCCTGCTGGCACTGTGTGTAGATGGTCTCGCTGTAGTTGGTGAAGCCCTCGTGTACCCACATGTCTGCGATGTCCGCAGTGGTGATGCTGTTGCCGAACCATTCGTGTCCGCTCTCGTGGACGATGATGAAGTCCCACTTCAAGCCGGCACCCGTGCCGCTGAGATCGCGGCCGAGGTATCCGTCCATGTATTTGTTACCGTAGGCCACCGCGCTCTGGTGTTCCATGCCCAAATGCGGGGCCTCCACCAGCTTGTATCCGTCCTTGTAAAATGGGTAGGGGCCGAACCATTCCTCAAAGCAGCGCAACATGTCAGGCACCTGCTTGAAGTGTTCCCGCGCCGTCGCTTCGTTCGCCGCCAACACCCAGTAGTCGCAGTCCAATTCTCCCTGAACTCCTTGGTACACTTCACCGAAGTGCGCGTACTTCCCGATGTATGGGATCAGGTTGTAGGAGTTGATCGGTTCGGTCACCACCCAGGTCCAAGTTGTCCGGTGCTGGTTGTCGGTCGTTCGGTTGCGCGGTCTTCCGTTGCCCACCGCTTGAAGTGTATCCGGCACGGTGATATGCAATGCCGCGCTGTCGGGTTCATCGCTCTGGTGGTCTTTGCACGGATACCACACACTGGCTCCGAGGCCCTGACAGGCCACGCTCATCCAGGGGTTTCCTTGTTCGTCGGTGGTCCAGATCCAGCCACCATCCCAGGGCGGATGTTTCGCCACGCGTGGAACGCCATGGTAGTACACCGTGATCGATGAGATATCACCGGCGGCCAAGGGGCTGGCGAGATCCACCCAGATCACATCGCCCTCGCGCGTGGTGGGTAAGTCTTGCTCGGAGATCAAAAAGGAGCCATCGCGGAAGATCGAGACGCTGCCCGTTACGCTGTCCACTTGCAGCGGCGCTTGTAGATCGACCTGCATGCGCTGTCCGGCGGTCTTCGCGGTGAACGAGATGATCGTGATCCCGCGGATCGACTTGGTCGCGTAATCCGGTGTTACGCTCACATCGTAATGTGTCACATCCCACCAAGCCCGTTCAGGACCGATGCTGCCGCGCAGGGTGTCGGCGCGGGTGAAGACGCCTTGCCCGTTGTGCTCCAATTGGGCATGAAGGAGCAGGGGTAGGAATTGGATCAGTAGTACGAAGCGAACGGTCTGGTAGGAGAACATGCGGCGAAAAGGTAGTAGGAAGGGGTGGCCGCTTTTGAATTGAAGGGACGGAGCGCGTGTTCCGTGCCGGCTCAAAGCGCAAGCTGTTCCAACCAACGCCACTTGGGCCCGGGGAACCGCAGACCGATCGCGAAGCGCGCCCAGGCTTGTAGAAGGCTCAATTGAACGGCTTCGGAAGCCATGCCCGAATGCACCAGGATGTTCATGGTGAGCGCACTGTACCAACGGTCCCCATTGAAACCGGCCCCCATCCGGATGGCGAGCGACCCGCCGGGTGTGGTGTGATCCGTTCCCGCCCCTTCGGCGTTCTGCAGCCGCAGGAACTGCACGGAGAACCCGGGCACCACCGCCGCGTTGATGAAGCCTTTCTTCCAGAACGAGAACGTGTGCGTGTAGCCGATGTTGGTGCCGACTATCCACCGCCGCAACTCGGTGAACCGCGCTTTCACGGGGAAGGTGTCCAATAAGGCGAACGGCACCAAACTGCTATCGGCCCGGATGCGCGTGTTCCAGATGGAAGCGCCCGCGATCAAGGTTCCAGCACTGCGTTTCTGGCGTTCCATCTGGTAAAGCGTGGCGTTCTGGCTGTACCTGCGTTTGAAGTTGAAGGCGTAGTCGAAGGTGCCCACGAAGTGACGGTCCTCCAGATCACGACGCACGATGAGCGGATCAGTGCCATCCGAGCCGGGAACGATCTCCCGTGTGTTCTCCAGGTAGAAGCCGCTGTGTTCGCTCCAGCCCAGGCGTGCCCACATGCGCCTGCCCGTCATGCCCAGACCGAAACCGCGTGAGGTTGTTTTCCCCAGCGCAGGGTCTGGAGCATCCAACAAGGGCACCCCGAAGGTGAATTCCGCGCTCAGCCATTTGTAGTTCAACCCGAAGCCGTACCGCTCGGCGTTGTTGGTGGTGTATGCGAGTTCGTGCCCATTGGTGTCGGAGAGGTCGACCGCCGCATCGGCGTAGGCGGTCACCAGGCTCACCACCACATTGTTGCGGTAGCTCTTCACGTAGGACGTGTCGTATTTGGGCGGAGCGGTGGTATCCTCCAGCAGGAGCACACGCACGCGTTCGTGTACCTGACCCTGGGCCACGATCCCGCTGAGCAGGAATACGGAGCAAGCGATCCACTTCATGTCGAAGTGGCTGCAAGCTAGAAATGCGGGCCTATCTCCTCGCTACCGCTGAAGGACAAGCCGGCCTGCGCCCTGAACGCCCCCGCTCAAGCGGTATTGATAGCTGCCCGGGGCCAGGTCCTTCGCCTCGATCACGAACCGTCCGGAACCTGCCGCATCCGCGATCCGCAGTACCGCACGCCCCTGCAGATCCACCAGTTCCAATAGAACGGATCCACCGGATGTGGGTGGGTAGCTGACCAAGGTCTGCTCACTGAACGGGTTCGGGAAAACGCGGATCCCTTGGTCCAAGGCCACTTCGCTCAACCCCGTGCTGGTCACACACTCGTTCTCCAGGTAGTTGAGGTTGTTGTGGTAGTTCTCGTTCACCACATCGATCACTTCCTGGATGCAGATCAACGGCTCCGGGTTCATGAAGTGAACGCGGCACAGGGGCTTGTACAGCGGCCCGCGCTCGATGAGCGAATCCACCGCGCTGAGGCACATCAGATGGCCGGTGCCGAAGGCGAACTGCGGGACCGCTGGGTACGCGATCGGGTCGTACAGGCTCTCCACATTGGTGATCTGCAACCCGCTCAATAGCAGCTCATAACCGAGGATCTTGCGGTTCGGGTTCTTCACGTGGATGTCCAGCGTATTGTTCACCAGATCCACCGCTCCGATCGTGAAGGTGACCGAATCGAAGGGGTTGATGATCTCGATGAAGGGGAAGCTGCAATGGTCGTGTACCGCGTTGCTGTCCGGCGGGTGATTGTAGGTGTTCCAGTAATCGCAGTAGGCCATCAGCGCGGCGTCCGTAACGGTGAGGTTCCCGTCCTGGTCGATGTCATTGCAGGGCATCGGCGTTAAGTCGTTGCCCAGGATCCCGTTCACATATTCCCACACATCGCTCGTGTTCTGTTGGCTGTTCAGGTCAAGGTCGCCGATCAACGCGGTGCCACCGCAGTTGCCTTCGCAATCCATCTGCGCACTACCGTAGATCTCGCCGAGACAGTCCACGTAGGGTTCGCAGGTGGTGTCGATGGTGATGGCCAGGGTAGGGGTGCGATCAATGAAAATGCAGACCTGCGCCCAGTTGTTGTAGATGTTGCTCTCCACGCGTCCCAGTGCGTCCGGATCGTTGTCCCAGTTGGTGCGCACCACCAGGGTGTAAGTGCCTTCGGGCACGCCGGTGATGTCCAACCAGTTGCAGCTCGTGCCGCTTCCGTAGACATCCGCGCAACCGGCGCTGATGCCCATGTTCCCGCAACCGTACTGCCAGGTGCCGCCGCCGCTGCAGTCGATGTCCATCACGCAGAAGCCGTTCTTGAAACCGATGGCCAGCTCCTGTCCTTGATCGTCGTATAGCAAATACTCCGCGTAGCCCTTGTAGTGCGTGTGCCCATGGCAGTTCTGTAGTTCGAACTGGTCCGGGTTCATGCCCGGCGTGCCGATGTAATAATCCGCATCACCGATGTTGGCGATCCGGGTCGAGAAGGCGATCACTTCGCGCGCACCGAAGCCGGTGAGGCAGCCTTCGGCGATGTAACAATCGCCCTGGCCCACGGTCACGGTGTTCAAATTCAAGGAATTCTGCACGCCCTGCTGGTCCACGGTAAGGTCCGGCGCCTGTGGGCAGTTCGGGTCGCCCCA